>NZ_CP146608.1:3497999-3800999 GCF_037113415.1 Devosia sp. XK-2
GCAATGACGGGATCGAAATCCCGATTGCCGCGCGCCGCCTCGAAAGCAAAGACCGCTTTGACCCAGCCCAGGCTTTGAAACAAGCCCAGACCGCTGCTGCGCGTTTCCAGTTCGAGCCACCGGTGCGCCAGAACCTCGAGGGCCGCTCCGGTCTGCACAACCGAGGCCCGCAGACCGCGGCTGGCTGCTTGCGCGCCCCGGGCGCGGCGGTCTCTTGAACCGGAAATCGCGCCGGCAATACTCATTTCTCGAAACTGTGCGCCGGAATATCCCGCACACCCTCGGGCGCCGATGGGTCGACCTGGAAGTCGACGCTGTAGACTTTCTTCTTTTGCGGATTAAGCGGCGAGAACTTCACCGCCCCGGCAATGCCCAACTTGGTGAGATAGGAAAGGCCGGTCACCTGCTGGCTGAGCTTGTGCATTCCCAATTTGGAGCGCAGCACGCCATTGGCATAATTGACCGCATAATGCTTGCGCAGATCATCGGTCCAATGCTCGGTGGTGAAACTGACATTGAGCATGCCGTGATTGACCACGCGATGCGGACCGTTGAGCGGCCAATGCAGCATCTGCCCCGCTTCCAGATCATAGACCTGGGCGAAATCGTCGAACCATGGCTCGAAAGGCATATCGGTTTCGCGCAATTGTCCCAGGATCAGCTTTTCCAGCGCCGGCTGGGAAATGAAGGGGGCCTGGGCGGGATAGACATAAACCTTCTTGGTGCCGCGCACCTGCCACAGGCTCTGGCCCGGCACGTCAGAATGGTATTTCACCGAGACATTGGGCGAGGAAATGAGAATGGTCAGGTTCCGCTTATAGCTCTTGAACCCGGGCACCCGCTCCTCGAATTCGGCATAAAGGCTATCGAGCAATTCGCCATAGGCCGGGTTGGTCTTGGCCGGGGCCACGAGATTGACCCAGATATTGCCGTTTTTGACCGTCTCGATCACCTCGGCGCCCGACAGCCCCTTGATCTCGCCCTCCCGCCGCTTGGGCGGATTGCCCGGCGTCTTCTGCGAATAATTGACGTGATAGGCCTCGCGCGGGCTGTTTTCGATCAACGCGGCCAGAGCCGTATCGGTAAACAGGGGCGAATTGGCCAGGCTATGTTGCAGGCGCAATGCCTGGCTGCCCCAGATCTGGGGGTAATGGGGCTGCCAGTCGGTAATGATCTGATCGGAAATGAGCGGCATATTCATCGGTGCGGTCCCCGGAAAGAGCGGCGCTGAAGAAATTATTGGTAGCTCAGCCTAACGCATCTACACCCATATGCATCCCAAAGCTGGTCGGCTGGTTAAGATCGAGCCCAACGCAAATAGTTAAAACTAAAAGAAAATTTTAGCGCCCTGATGATATCGACAGGCAGGTCGTGTCCGTCGCGCGACGGGCCGGACTGGCAATTACAGGTCAGTTCCGCCATATAGGACGGCAAACCTGCCCTGCCGGGCGGCACAAATGTGGAATTGCGGCGTGAGCGACGTCCCCTTTTTCAAAATGAACGGACTGGGCAACCAGATAATCGTTGCCGATATGCGCGGCACCGCGGCCCGCATCACGCCCGAGGCCGCTATTGCCATCAATGCGCGCGCCGAAACGCGCTTTGACCAGATCATGGCCATCCACGATCCCAGGACACCGGGCACGGCAAACTATATCGAGATTATCAATTCCGACGGCAGCAGGGCCCAAGCCTGCGGCAATGGCATGCGCTGCGTGGTCCAGACGCTGAGCGCCGAACAGGGCCGGCAGCGTTTCACCTTTGAAACCATAGCCGGCATCCTGTTTGGCGAAGAGGCCGAAAACGGCCTGATCACGGTGGATATGGGCACGCCAAAATTCGCCTGGTACGACATTCCGCTCAATGAGGAATTTGCCGATACCCGCAAGGTGGAACTCCAGATCGGCCCGATAGACGCGCCGGTCCTGCATTCCCCTTCGGTCGCTTCCATGGGCAATCCCCACGCCACGTTCTGGGTCAAGGACGACGTGTGGTCCTATGCGCTCGACCGGTTTGGACCGCTGCTGGAAAACCATCCGCTCTTTCCCGAGCGCGCCAATATATCCATTGCCAATGTCGTCGCCCCCGACCGTATCATCCTCAGGACCTGGGAGCGTGGCGCGGGCCTGACCGAGGCCTGCGGCACGGCCGCTTGCGCGGCCCTGGTCAATGGCGCCCGCACCCGCCGCACCGCCCGCAAGGCGACCGTGACCGTGCCCGGCGGCGATCTTGTGGTGGAATGGCTCGACAACGACCATGTGACCCTGACCGGCCCCGCCGAAAACGAGTGGTCCGGCAGGCTCGATCCAGCGACCGGCACCTGGACGCGCAGCGAGGCGGCCTGATGGCGGTCGAAACACTGACTTTCGGCTGCCGCCTCAATGCCTATGAAGGCGAGGTGATGAAAGCCGAGGCCGAAAAGGCCGGGCTCGACAATGCCATCATTATCAATACCTGCGCGGTAACGGCCGAGGCAGTCCGGCAAGCCAAGCAGGCTGTGCGCAAGGCCCGCCGCGACAATCCCGAAGCCCGCATCATCGTTACTGGCTGCGCCGCCCAGACCGAGGCGCGCAGCTTTGGCGACATGGATGAGGTGGATCTCGTTATCGGCAATGCCGACAAGCTCAAGGCCGAAAGCTATAAGCCCATGGTCTTTGGCACGCCCCTTAACGACAAGGTGCAGGTCAACGACATTATGAGTGTGCGGGAAACCGCCGGACACCTCATCGAGGGCATGGATGGCCGCACCCGCGCCTTTGTGCAGGTGCAAAATGGCTGCGATCATCGCTGCACCTTCTGCATCATTCCCTATGGCCGCGGCCCGTCCCGTTCGGTTCCCATGGGCCTTGTCGTCGAACAGATCAAAAAGCTCGTCGCCAATGGCTATTCCGAAGTGGTTTTGACCGGGGTCGACATCACCTCCTACGGCCCCGACCTGCCCGGCGCGCCGACGCTGGGCAAGCTGACTCAGTCGATCCTGAAACACGTGCCGGACCTGCCGCGCCTGCGCATCTCCTCGATCGATTCCATCGAGGCCGATCCGGCCCTTTATGAAGCCGTGTCCGACAGGCGCCTGATGCCGCATCTGCATCTCTCGCTGCAATCGGGCGATGACATGATCCTCAAGCGCATGAAGCGCCGGCATCTGCGCGATGATGCCCTGGCCGTGGTCGATAAGCTGCGCGCGCTGCGGCCCGACATGGTCTTTGGCGCCGATATTATCGCCGGCTTCCCCACCGAAACGGACGAAATGTTCGAAAATTCGCTGCGCTTCATCCTGGAGGCGAATTTGACCTATATCCATGCCTTTCCCTATTCGCCGCGCCCCGGTACGCCCGCAGCACGCATGCCGCAGGTGAACAAGGCCGTGGCCCGCAAGCGCGCCGGCCGCTTGCGCGAGGCGGGCGAGACCCAGTTCCGCGCGCTGTGCAACAGCCGCATTGGACAGACAGAATCTGTTCTGGTTGAACGCAACGGCCTGGGGCGGACTGAACAATTCATCCCCGTGCGCATTGCCGGAGCCGAGGCTGGCCAATTGCTCGACGTTCGGATTTCCGGACTGAGCGATGACGGGCTGGCCGGCACACCCCGTCAGGCCGCGGCGTGATTATCAAGGACATCGCATGAGCGAAAAGAAACCCGGCTTCTTCCAGCGCCTGTTTGGCGGCAATCAGCCCGAACCAGCACCCGCGCCTGAGGAGACCACCTCGGAAACGCCGGTGACCCCGGACGCCATCCCCGATGTGCCCGAGCCGGAGACCGAACCAACAACGCCAGTCGAGCCGACCGAACCGCCTCCGGTGCCCGAGCACGATCTGCCGCCCGGCCCACCCGAGACCACGCCCGACTATATCGAGGATGTGGAGGACGAGCTGGCTGCTGCGCCGCAGCCGGTAGCCGAACCTGAACAGCCAAAGGGCTGGTTTGCCCGCCTCGCCTCAGGCCTCAAGCGGTCCTCGGATAACCTCACCAATTCGATCACCTCGGTTTTTACCAAGCGCAAGCTCGATGCCGCCACGCTCGATGAGCTTGAGGACGTGCTGATCCAGGCCGATCTTGGCATCGACACGGCCATGGCCATCACCGAGGCCCTGCGCCGCGACCGCTTCGACAAGGATGTCTCGGGCGACGATGTGCGCGCCGTTCTGGCCGCCGAGGTCGAACAAGTCCTTGGCCCCGTCGCCCAACCGCTAACGATCGACAGCACCAAAAGGCCGTTCGTTATTCTGATGATCGGCGTCAATGGCTCGGGCAAGACCACTACAATCGGCAAACTGGCGCAGAAATTTGCGGCCGAGGGAAAATCGGTCATGCTCGCCGCTGGCGACACTTTCCGCGCGGCAGCCATCGAGCAATTGCAGGTCTGGGGCCAGCGCACCGGCGCACCGGTGATCGCCAAGCCGGCCGGAGCAGACGCGTCAGGCCTGGCCTTCGACGCCGTTACCCAGGCCAAGGCCGAGGGTCGCGACATATTGATCATCGATACCGCCGGTCGTCTGCAAAACCGCGACGAATTGATGAATGAGCTCGAAAAGGTCATTCGCGTTATCAAGAAAGTGGAGCCCGAGGCGCCACATGCGACCCTGCTGACCCTCGATGCCACCACCGGCCAGAATGCCCTTAAGCAGGTTGAAATTTTCGGCCAGCGCGCTGGCGTAACCGGTCTGGTCATGACCAAGCTCGATGGCACCGCCCGTGGCGGTATTCTCGTGGCCATCGCGAAAAAGTTCGGCCTGCCGGTCCACTATATCGGCGTCGGCGAGGGCGTCGGCGATCTCGAGCCTTTCGAGGCCAAAGATTTTGCGCGCGCCATCGCAGGCCTCTAACCGTCCGCGTAGCGGCAAATCGTTCCATTGGAACGATTTGAGGTGAGACGGCCACGAAAGCGATGTTGAGTGGCGGGGAGAGTTCCCCTCGCCGACTCGGCTTCGCCGGGCCACCTCTCTCCCCGATGGGGAGAGGAAAAGACCTCTGGGTACAGTCAAAATCTGACCACTCTTACCCGCTATCGGCTTGCATCGGGGCAAAGCTGCCATCACATTGGCTGCAACGCTACGGAAAGACTGATGACGGAAAAAGCCGAACCGGAAATCAATTGGGACGAGACACGGCCCCAGATCATCAAGCTGGCGCTTGAGCTTGGGCCGCTGGTCGTCTTTTTCATCATGAACGGCCGCGCCGATATTTTTGTCGCCACCGCCTGGTTCATGGCGGCCATGGTTCTGTCCTTGGCGCTGAGCTGGTTTATCCTGAAGAAAATAGCCGTCATGCCGCTGGTCACCGGCGTCGTAGTGCTGGTTTTTGGTGGCCTGACGCTTTGGCTGCAGGACGACACCTTCATCAAGATCAAGCCCACCATCACCAATACGCTTTTCGCATCGGTGCTGCTGGGCGGGCTGCTCTTCGGCCAGTCGCTGCTCAAATATGTCTTCGGGGATGTCTATAAGCTGCGGCCCGAGGGCTGGTGGAAGCTGACCCTCAATTGGGGTCTGTTCTTTGTCGTCCTGGCCGTGCTCAACGAAGTGGTCTGGCGCAGTTTCTCGACCGATTTCTGGGTCGCCTTCAAGGTCTGGGGCATCATGCCGTTGACCGTGATCTTCTCCATGACCCAGCTGCCGCTGCTCAACAAATATGCCCCATTGGCAGAGCCGGCAAAGACCCCGCCAATGGGCGCTGAAAGTTAAGACCCGCGCCCGGCAAAAGCGCTAGCCAAACAGGCCCAACACCACGCCCTGGACCAGGAGAGCGGCTAGTATATAGCCGCTATCGATGGCGGTCAGCGACCAGGGCTTGCCCTGATAGCGATGGTTGAGGACCATCGAGGTCAGCACAAAACCCAGCCACATCAGAAAGGCGATCTGCAGCCCATGCCCCACAGTCATGGCGCCGGCCAGCGGCGGCGTCAGCACGGCCAGAAAATAGGCCATGACGAGCTGCACGATGACCGCAAAGACATAGGGCATGAAGTCCTTGGGATCGATATCCTCTTTTCGACGCCCGGACGCCTCCAGCCACTGCCTGGACAAAACGCCATACCAAGCCGCACCCAATGCCATGCTGGCCACGGTAGCCAGCACGATAGCCAGCCAATTGACGGCAAGAAAATTCATTTCTCTTCCCCCTCGCAACGTTGCACCGGGGAATTTAAGCCGATTTGCGGGACCTGAACAGAGAGGGATTCGAGCCCTGCGAGCATAGCTCTCCGGGCCTTGTAGCCTCCAGTCGCGCCACTGGCGCGCCTGGCCCCGAGAGGACGGAAGTGCCCGCCCTGCGAGCATAGCTCTCCGGGCCTTGTAGCCTCCAGTCGCGCCACTGGCGCGCCTGGCCCCGAGAGGACGGCTACAAGCCACCCATTTTGCAAATCAGGGCCCATTCGGCATCGCTGACCTTGGACACCGAAAGCCTCGAGAGTTTGACCAGCTCAAGCCCCGCCAGTTCGGGTGTCGCCTTGATTTCCGCCAGGCTCACCGGCCGGGGAAACGGCTTGACCGACTGCACATCGACGCATTCCCACACCACCTCGCCCTTGGCATTGAGTTCGGCCGTGCTGTCGGGATGGGCGGGTGCCACAATCTTCATAATGCCCACAATGTCCTTGCCGATATTGGAATGATAAAAGAAGGCTTCGTCGCCCACTTTCATCTCCCGCATATTGTTGCGCGCCGCATAATTGCGCACCCCGTGCCATTCCTCGGCCTCACCCTTGGCCGTCTTGGCCACCAGGTCGTCGAAGGAAAAGACATCTGGTTCCGACTTCATCAGCCAATAGGCCATGACTCAGAGCTCCACCCCGGTTGTATTGATGGCAATGCGCCACCGTTTGACCTCATAGCTGGCAAAAACGCCAGCCGGCACGAAGGGATCGGCCGCAGCCAGGGCCTCGGCTTCGGCTAAATCGGCCGCCTCGAACACCACGATCGAGCCTTCCGGCTGTTCTTCGGTATTGAGCAATGCACCGGCAAAAACCAGTTTCTTGCCCAGTGAATTGAGGTGGTCCAGATGCGCCGGACGGATATCAAGGCGCGTCTGCAATGCGCCGGGCGCGTCCTTGGCAATCATCGCATAAAGCATGTTTCAGGCTTCCCTTTTGAGCGGGCGGGACATCAATCCCGCAACAATAGCTGCAATATCCGCCTTGCCGGCAACTACGGCATCGACCGCGTCGATCAGCGGTGCATCGATCCCCAGACTCTTGGCCAGCGCCGCCGCAACCGGTGCGGTGGCCACGCCCTCAGCCAGCTTGGCACCGGACGCGACAATATCGTGGGTGGCCCGGCCGGCGCCCAGCGCCATGCCGAATTGATAGTTTCGCGATTGCACCGAAGTGCAGGTCAAGGCCAGATCGCCCAGCCCGGCAAGCCCAGTCAGCGTATGGGCCGAGCCGCCCATGGCGGTGACCACCCGCGCCATTTCCGCATAGCCTCGCGCTATCAATGCAGCGCGCGCCGATGCCCCCAAACTGGCGCCGTCCACGGCGCCGCAGGCCAGAGCATAGACATTTTTGAGCGCGCCGGCGATCTCCACCCCGATCCGGTCATCAGCCGCATAGGGCCGGAAACTGGGACCGGCCAGCGCCGCTGCGAGATCCGAAGTATCGCTGGCATCGTCCCCTGCCAACGTCACCGCCGTCGGCCGACCGGCCGCAACATCGGCCGCAAAACTGGGACCGGACAGCACATAGGGTATGGCCTCTGGCGCCATATCGAGGAGAATCTCGCTCTGTCGCGCCAGCGTGCCAGTCTCCAACCCCTTGGCCGACAGCACGACCGGCCTGCCCGCCAGCAGATCGGGTTCGAGGCCAGAGAGCAATGTGCGCGTCGATTGCGCCGGCACTGCCAGGATAACAATATCGGCCGGGTCCAATCGATCCGTCGCCACAATATCGGGGAGCAGGCCCTGCCCCGGCAATGCCGATGCGTTGACATGATCCCTATTGATGGCCTGAGCCTGCTCGGCGGTGCGGACCACCAGCCTGGTTTGCCGCCCGGCCATGGCAGCCGCCTGCGCCAGGGCCGTACCCCAGGCGCCGCCGCCGATCACCGCTGTGGTTTCAAGCCGCATCTGCTCCCACCTTCATGCCGGGTGCATCGAGCGGCCAGCGCGGCCGCGCTTCGACCGCCAGCCCGTCGACCGCGCCCAGCGCTAGCCGTTCGGCCCCTGCCCAGGCCACCATGGCACCATTATCGGTGCAAAGGCCAATCGGTGGCACGACAAGCCTTGCGCCCATCTCCGCGGTCACGGTCTGCAGCGCTCCAGCAATAGCCCGATTGGCCGCCACGCCACCCGCCACCACCAATTGTGGCGCAGCCTCCGGCAATTCCGCTCCGAACCGCTCCAGCGCCTGGCGCGCACGCACCGCGATAATCTCGGTCACCGCCGCCTGAAAGCTGGCAGCGATATCGGCCACATCCTGGTCGCTCAAAGGCGCCAGCGCCTCGGCCTGCAGCCGCACGGCCGTTTTGAGCCCGGAAAAGGAAAAGTCCAACCGCTGCTCGCGCAGGAGCGGACGCGGAAATTTGAAGCGGCCGGCATCGCCAGATTGTGCGATTTTCTCCACTGCAGGTCCGCCGGGATGCCCCAGGCTCAAGAGCTTGGCGACCTTGTCGAAAGCTTCGCCCAAAGCGTCGTCGATGGTCCCGCCCCAGCGCTCGTAATCGCCCACGCCGCGCACCAGCACGAACTGGCTGTGTCCGCCCGACACCAGCAGCATGAGATAAGGAAATTGCACGTGATCGGTCAGCCGCGCGGTCAACGCATGGCCTTCGAGGTGATTGACGGCAATCAACGGCTTGTAGAGCGACGCGGCCAGCGCCTTGCCCGTGGTCAATCCCACCAGCACGCCGCCGATCAGCCCGGGCCCAGCCGTTGCCGCAATCGCGTCGACCTCGCCCAGCGCAATCCCGGCCTCGTCCGCTGCCTGAGCGATAATGTGGTCAAGCCATTCCACATGGGCCCGCGCCGCCAGTTCCGGCACCACCCCGCCAAAGGCGGCATGCTCATCGAGCTGGGACCGCACCACATTGGAACGAATTGTGCCCCGGCCCGATTGATCCCGTACGACCACCGCCGCGGCGGTTTCGTCGCAGCTGGTTTCGATACCCAGGATGATGGCTTGTGCTTGCCCGGTCACGACGAACTGGTCTACTCCAAAATGAGCCTATCGCGTACACTAGGACTGCCTGATTATGCAATCGCCCACCCCCTTCGCCCGAATTGGAACGCGTGGCAGCCCGCTGGCGCTGGCCCAGGCCAATCTGGTGCGCGATCTGCTCTCTAAGGCCCATGGCGTGGCCAAGGATCGTATTGAGATTGAAGTGTTTTCAACCGGCGGCGACCGCAGCCAGAAAGAAAATACCACTCTCGCCGATATCGGCGGCAAGGGCGTTTTCACCAAGGAAATCGACGAGGCGCTGCTGAGCGGACGCATCGATATCGGCGTGCATTCGAGCAAGGACGTGGCCACCGGTCTACCCGACGGCATTGTCCTGGCCGCCTTTCTGGAGCGCGAGGACGTGCGCGACGCCTTCATCTCGGTATCGGTCAAGGGCATCGACAACCTTCCCCAGGGCGCGCGTTTCGGTACGTCTTCGATCAGGCGGGCGGCTCAGGCATTGCGCCTGCGCCCCGACCTGCGCATCGTGCCCTTCCGGGGTAATGTGCATACACGCCTGCAAAAGCTGCTCGACGGGGTGGCCGACGCGACGCTGCTGGCCATGGCCGGCCTCAACCGGCTCGGCGAAGGCCATCGCGCCACCACCATTCTCGATCCCCAGGACTTTATGCCGGCACCGGCCCAGGGCGCTATCGGCCTGGCCATCCGGCAGGGTGACACGCACAGTGCGGAGATCATCGCCCCGCTCGACCACGCCGCAACACATATGGCCATCGCCGCCGAGCGCACTATGCTCAGCGTGCTCGATGGCTCCTGCCGCACCCCGGTCGGTGCGCTGACCACAAGGGAAAACGGTGTGCTCACCCTCAAGGGCGAAATCCTCAGCCTTGACGGCCAGACCAGTTTTCGCGCGGCAGCCAGCGGCGATGATCCGGTGGCACTGGGCGCGGCGGTGGGGCGCGATCTTCTGGACCAGGCCGGCCCGGACTGGCTCGGCCAATGGGCAAAATGATGCGTATGCTGATCACCCGGCCCGAGCCGGAGGCGCAGGCGACACGGGAGCGGCTGGCCGCGCTCGAGATCGAGGCCGATATTGCCCCGCTGATGAGCCGTCAGACGCTTCACGCCCATCTGCCGCCGCCCCAAGGCTTCGCGGCCCTGGCCTTGACCAGCACCAATGCCCTGCGGGCCCTGTCCGAACTGGCCCCGCTCGAGCCGGTGCTCGACAAACCGGTCTTCGCCGTGGGCGACCGCACCGCCCATGAGGCGCGGCAATTGGGATTTACCAAGGTCACCGCCGCCCAAGGCACACTTGATTCGCTGGCAACGATCATCGCCCTGGCCCGGCTCGATGGCCCCGTACTCTATCCCTCAGCCAAACATCTCAGCGGCGATCTGGCCCATGCCCTTGCCCCTTATGGCCTGATGGTGGTGACTGTTCCGGTCTATGAAATGGTCGCCGAGACCGATCTGTCCGAGGCGATCTGTCGCGACCTGGCCGCCAACATCTTTGCCGCCGCCCTCTTTTATTCCCGCCGCACGGCGGAGATTTTCTGTGCCCTGGCCGCCCCGGCCATTGCCGAGCCCCAGCGGCGCAATCTGCCCGTCATCTGCCTGTCGGAAAATGTTGCAGCGCCGCTGCTCGAACATCATTTCACTCGTGTTCTTCTGGCCGACCATCCCAGCGAAGAAGCAATGATGACGCTGGCGCTGGCTTTTGCCCGCGAGCAAACTGGGCCATGATCGGAGCAAAGCACAAGGAAGCGCCATGGCTGACACTACCGGCAAGCAAACGCCCCAAACCGATCCCAAAGCAGATGCGGGCGCCACTGGCACCGCTGCCGGAAAGTCCGGGGCCGTAAAGCCGCCTGTATTGGAAGGAACGGCCAAAGCCGCTCCTGGCGCCAAGCCAGCTGATTCGACCCGGTCGGCCAATCCCTCAAGCAAAACCGAGCGCCCCTCCACCGCGCCCGGTGAAACGTCCCAGGCCTCGAGCGCCGGCAGGGCTTGGCTGGCGGGCCTTTTGGGCGGGGTGATTGGGCTGGGGGCAGCCTATGGCCTGGCCTGGTATGGGCTATGGCCTGCATCCCCACAACTGCCGCCGCCGGCCGATCCGCGCCTCAGCCAGTTCGCCACCGCCATTCCTGAACTCGAAACAGTGACTGGCACCGTGCAGGACGAGCTCTCCACTCTGAGCAATCGCGTCGCAGCGCTTGAAACCGCGGAAAGCGACCAACCATCCGCACCCGACCTGTCCGGCCTGGCGAGCGCCGAGGACTTGGCCGCCCTGGCGGCGCGGATCGACAATATCTCCAGCCAGGGGCCCGATACCGCGGCGGTCGAGAGCCTTGCCGCCATAGAAGACGAACTGACCGCCCTGCGCACCAGCTCGGCCCAGACAAGTGCCCTTCTGGCCGAGGCGCGCGCCGAAATCGCCGCCCTGACCGAAAGTGCCGATACAAGCGATGATACGAACCTGGCAACAGCCCGTCTGCCGCTGATTTTCTCCTCCCTCGAAAGCGCCTTTGCGGCTGGCCGGCCCTTTGAAACCGAATTGGCCGCCTTGCGCCGGGCACAGCCCGATCTGCTGGTGCCCGAGGCCATTGCCGGTCAGGCTGCGACGGGCCTGCCCCAGCCCGACGCCGTGCAAAATCGCTTTGCCGCGGTCCTGCCCGACATGCTGGCCGGCCGCCCTGCCGATGCCGACGCCAACTGGCAGGACGCGGCGACCGACTGGTTCCGGGGCCTGGTCGCCATGAGACCGACCGGCGCTGTGGAGGGCACCAGTCCCGACGCCATCATTGCACGGCTGGAAACAGCCATTGCCGCCCGCGATTTCGTCACCGCAGAGGCCGAATTGAACGCCTTGCCCGAGCCCATGCGAGCCGCCGCAGGAAACATTGCCAGCGACATTGCCCAATTGGCCGCCGCAGAGGTCTTTCTCACCCAATTGCGGCAAAACGCCCTGACCGGGGAGAACGGCGCATGATCCGTCTCGCCTCCTGGATCATCGGCAGCCTGGTCATCGCCGGCATTGCCGCCTGGATCATCGCCCTGCCCGGCACATTGACCCTTGAATTGGCCGGCTACCGCATGCAGCCTCGCCTGGGCACCGCGGTTGTCATTCTTCTGGTGGCTGCAGCCCTGGTCATTGCCGCCTGGGCTATTGCCCGTCGTGTCATTGGCGCGCCAAAGGCCATGGCCAGGCGCCGTGCGGCGCGGCGGCGCGAACAGGGCGTCGATGCCCTCTCCGATGCCGTTATCGCCCTGCAGGCCGGCGATCCGGCCCGCGCCCGTATCATGGCCCGCGAGGCCCAGGCGCGCCTGCCCGACAATGGCGCGGCCAAGCTGCTTGAAGCACGCGCCGATCTGGCGCTGGGGGACATGCCCGCCGCCCGCGAACATTACCGGGCGTTGATCGCCAGCGAGAAAACTGCCGTCGCCGCCCTGACCGGCCTCTATGATCAGGCCCGCGCCCAGAACCGGCCCGATGCCGCCCTGACCTTTGCCCGCAAGACCTTGTCACTGGCTCCCGAAACGGCCTGGGCAGGCGAGGCTGTGTTCAACGATCTGGCCCGCCGCGGCCAATGGGCCGAAGCGGTTGGCATGGTCAATGCAGAGCCCAACGCGACCCGCGAACAAAAGGCCAGAAAGCGCCGCCGCCAGGCCGTCATCGAAACGGCGAGAGCCCGGGAGACTGAGACCAGCCAGCCCAATGCAGCACTCGATCACGCCCTGACCGCGCTCAAATTATTACCAGATTTCGTGCCGGCCGCGCTGATCGCGGCGCGCATCTATTCCAATCGTGGCGAGGTGCGGCGAGCGCAAAGCCTGCTGCGCCGCATCTGGCGGGCCACCGGTCACCCCGATATTGCCGCGCTCTATGCCCATTCCCAGCCGGGTGCCTCGGCCGTCGACCGCCTGAAGCGTCTTGGCGAAATCGTCGAAATGCCGCCCCCGCACCGCGCTGCCGGCATGGCGATGGCCCGGGCGGCCATTGACGCCTATGATTGGCCACGCGCCCGCGACGCGCTGGCCGCCTTTGCCGGCAGCGACGCCACCCAGGGCGTTGCCAGCCTCATGGCCGAAATCGAGGAGGGGCAGAACGGGGACCAGGGGAAAGCCCGCGAATGGCTGGCCCGGGCCGTTCGAGCGCCGCGCGACCCGGCCTGGACCGCCGATGGCATTGTCAGCGACGAATGGGAGCCCGTTTCTCCGGTGACCGGGCGCCTGGACGCCTTTGAATGGAAAGTGCCCGTGGCCAGCACCGCGCGCCCACAGGTTACCCCTTCCCCCGCCGCCGAAGCAGCCACGGCGCTCTTGCCGACCGAACAATCCTTGCCCCTTGCGTCGACCGAAAACGCCCAGTAAAAGACCCGCCATCTAGCCGGGGCAGAGCCCCTGGAACGCCGCAGTAGCTCAGTTGGTAGAGCACGTCATTCGTAATGATGGGGTCGGGGGTTCGAGTCCCTTCTGCGGCACCACAATTTCTCAAATCGCCGGCATTGGTGCCGACCGGACCAACCCGTGGTCCGGACCGCCTGCGGGTCTATTGCGCCGGCGCCCCGCCCTCCAAGGCGATGCGGGCGCTTTCAAAGGCATGCCGGGCCGAGGCGCGGACGCGCAGTTCCGCGCCCTGCGGCTTGCTGCCGGCGAAAAGATGCTGCCGTTCCTCGGCGGTTGAGAGAAAGAAGGGAAACCGCTGCGCCACGCGCGAGCGGATCGAATCCACGCTCGCGCCGTAAAGGGCGACCGGAAAATAGAGCCCGGGATAGGAGCGTTCCTCGGCGATCAGTTCCGAGCCAAAGACCCGCCGGTAAAATGCGCCATGCTCTGGCCGGACAATGGCAAGGCATTGGCTGACCCCGAAATAAACCGAGGCCATGGCCGCTATTCTCAGGGTCAGGAACGGCATGGTCGGATAGGCCAGCGAAGCGTCATGGTCGGCCGTGAACCGGCTGGGATCTATGAACGTCATGCCCTGGTCCAGCATGGGGCCGAGAATATCGGGGAATACCTTCATGCTGGGCGAACGCCGATGTTCGGCGGTCAGCAGATGCAGGCGGATAGAGCTGACCAGTTCGGATTTGATATAGACGCCAAAGCTCATGCCATTGGGCACATCGTCGAGGTCGTCGATACAGATTTCTTCCGGATTGTGATCCATGAAGCCTTCGCGCGTATAGGCGCGGTAGCGCAATTTGTAGATCGGGTCGTCAATTACGCCAGGATCGACGCGGGCATAACTCACCGAGTCAAGCACGTCCATCAACGTGCCCGAGAACCGTGACGGTGTACCGGCACGGACTGCCGCTGCGCTGTCGGAATCGACCATCTGCTTCTGCCGTCTACAAAAACCTGAGACTAGAGGTTAACAAAATATTAACAAAACCCAAAGGCGAAGCGTTAAATTTGGTTAACGGCAAAACCCGCGCCATGCCGCCTTCTCTTACCGGGCGGGCACGAGGGGTGATCAATCCTGTTTGCAGCGCGCAGTGGTGACGGTTTGCCCGGAGCCGGCGCAGGGCGCCCCCGGGACATGCCTGACGAGAAGTAGTTGAGCGGGTGCGCTAGTGTTTGGCGACCAGGCGATGTGGCTCGGCCACGGCGTGCCCCGGCCGATAGGACGCCAGGAGCAAGGACATGGCCTCATTGCTCAAGGGCGAACCATAAAGGAAGCCCTGCACAAGATCCGCCCCTGTCTGCTCCAATATCCGGGCCAGCTGCGCTTCAGTTTCCACGCCTTCCACGATGGTCTTGAGAGACAGGTCTTGGCCCAGCTGCGCCACATTGGCCAAAAGCCGCATCGCCTTGGGGTCGGTTTCGATATCGGTCAGGAAGCTCCGATCGATCTTGAGCTTGGTAAAGGGCATGGACCGCAGATAGCTCAATGACGAATAGCCCGTGCCGAAGTCGTCGAGCGCGATGCCCACGCCGCGCGCACGGAGAATGCGCAAGGCCGCGCTCGCCGCTTCCTGCTCTTCGATCACCGCGGTCTCGGTTACCTCGATTTCGAGCCGGCCAGGCGGCAATCCGCTGTCCTTAAGAATATCGATGACCATCTTCTCGACCTGACCCGCGCGGAAATCTCGCGCCGATATATTGACGGCCACCGAGATATCGTCCGGCCAGGCGAGGCAATCGCGGGTGGCCATGGACAGAACCAGATGCGTCAGGTCGGTGATCATGCCGGTTTCTTCGGCAATCGGAATGAATTCGGCCGGCGAAATGTTTCCGCGCGTCGGATGGGTCCACCGGGCGAGCGCCTCGCAGCCCACGATCCGGTTCTGGCGCGGATCGATCACCGGCTGATAGACCAGGCGCAATTGGCGTTCATCGATGGCCCGGCGCAGATCGGCCTTGAGCTGCTGACGCTGCTGATATTCAGTGTCCATGCGGTCGTGGAAAAAGACCACCCGCCCCTTGCCACCGGACTTGGCCTCGTAAAGCGCCAGATCCGCCTTGATCATCAGGTCCTCAAGGTCAAGATCGGTTTCGCTCGATGTAACCGCACCAATGCTGATGCTGACATCAACATGCCTGCCGGGAAGATCAAAGCCCGCCCCCGTGCTGCGCAGCAGGCGCTGTGCATGGTCCTGGCTATCCTCAAAACTGGTGGCTCCCGGATAGAAGGCCACGAATTCGTCGCCCCCCAGCCGCGCGCATATGGCATCGGGGCCCAGGGCTTCCCGCAGTCTTTTGCCCATGGCCACCAGCAATTGATCGCCGGCCATATGCCCCATTGTGTCGTTGACGTGTTTGAAATCGTCGAGGTCGATGACAAGCAGCGCAGCATGTCCGCTCATCTGGCCGCTCCGGCGCTCCTCCAGCGCCTCGGCCACCTGCTCGACAAAATAGGCGCGATTGGGCAATTCGGTCAGCGCGTCATAACGCGCCATATAGCTGATCCGCTCCTCGGTGACGATTCGATCGGAAATGTTCTCAAGCAGCAATACCGCCTTGTCGTCCCGCGAGGAGACGGTGACTTCATAATAGCGGCCGGGCGCCGAAATGAGCAGCATCTTGCCGGTCGAACTGCCCTCGATCAGGCGGCTGAGCTGCTTATAGGCGTCCTGCGACATATGTCCGGTACGCACCAATTCGCTGCATAATGTGCTGAATGGCCGGTCGAGCCATGAATCGGGATCGCGGCGGTCAAAGGCGTCCAGGGCACGGGCATTGACCACTTCGATGATCCCGTGCCGGTCGATCATCAATAGGCCATGTTCGAGCGTGTCCAGCGCCGCATCCAGCTGATTGGCCAGCGCGGCGGCGTTGAGCCGGCCATGTACGGCATGCAGCAGGATCTTCCGCGAATTGCCGGCAATCGTTCTAAGGCTGATGAAGAAAGGCAGCAAAAGCAGGGTGAGCAAGGCATAGTAGATATTGCCCACCAGCAGCAGGCCCAGAACCAGCGGCCCGGCGATCAGCAGTACCTGGGTTGTCATGAGCCGGTCGATGGCGAAATTGCGCTGGGCGGGGCCGACCAGCACCGATACCGAGACGCAGGCAGCGGTCAGCTCGGCAAAGGCATCGTCGACGATCCAGAAGCTGACCATGCACCATATACCATAGAGCAGGGCAATGATGGCCGCGCCTATGGTTGCCCGCTTTTCCCACCATTGGGCCATTTGCACGTCGTCATCGGCCAGATCGACCTTGTCGAAAGCCCGCATGTCCAGATAGCGCAAAACGCCCACAACCACGAAAAGCCCGGCAATGACCGCCAGAAGTGTCGATTCCGCCTCCAGCGAAGCCACAAGGGCGGCCAGTGCCGACCCGAACGCACCCAGAAGCATGGAGAGGCGGTCGGCATAGAGCGAGCGGATCATCGAAACGTAATCGACGGGCGGCAGGATTTTATGCGCGGCCTCAAACATGTCCGGCGCCCCGCTGCGGCGCGGCGCGCAAAAAAGCACAATCCGGCCCTATGGGCCAGTTTGGCGGGAGCGTCCAGCTATGGAGCTTGTGGGGCATGAGCGCGTTGTCTGAACTACAGCGGTTTGGACCAAGCAGACGCTTTGTGCGGTTAAGATGACGTTTCAGTGAGCCGCAGGGGCAAGCGCGAGGGAAGTTTTCCTGTCGGAAAGGTAAACCCGACATTAATCATGATCAAATGTGAGGAGACAGTAATGGTGGAAAAACTGAGCAATGCCGAGCGAGAGGCGGAATTGGCCAGGCTCGACAACTGGATCTATGAGCCGGGCCAGGACGCGATCGGCCGCGATTTCCGGTTCAAGGATTTTTCCGAGGCCTTCGCCTTCATGGCCAGGGTGGCCCTCTTGGCCGAAAAAAGCGGGCACCACCCCGACTGGTCCAATGTCTATAACCGGGTTTCGATCCACCTCTCGACCCATGATGCCGGAGGTTTGAGCCAGAAGGATATCACCATGGCCCGCCAGATCGATGCCCTAATGACCTGAAACGGGCAGGGTAGATCTAATGAAAATTGCGGCCGCTGGGCATGGCCGCATAGGCGCGGCGGCGCGCCAGTTCCGCCTCCGTTGCGGCCTGCCGCTCCCGGCCCCGAGGGGCCGGCGGCCCGGCCTTGCCCTCATCGGCCCGGGCCACCACGGCATCCCCGATATCCTTGCCATCAGCCAGATCGAGCAGATGCGGGGTCAGATCTTCCATATCCTGGGCAATGACATGGATGACCCCCTTTTCGGATTGCACCTTGCCGCGCACCGCCAATAGGCGGCTCGACAGCAATGTTTTGCGCATCTTGTCATCGGCAAAAAGCTTGGGCCAGACCACCACATTGGCCACCCCGGTCTCATCCTCCAGGGTCGCAAAAATCACCCCGCTGGCTGTGCCCGGGCGCTGCCGCACCAGCACCAGCCCGGCCACTTCCACCACGATTTCATTGGCGACATGGACAAGATTTTCGGCCCTGGTGGTTCCGCGCGCCATCAGCATGGGCCTGAGGAACTGGACGGGATGCCCCTTGAGCGAGAGGGACAGCGTCGCATAATCATGGATCACCTCTTCGCCCGGCTTCATCATGGGCAGGCCGGGCTCTGCATCGGCTCTATCGGATGAAGGGGAGCCCGACAGGGCAAAAAGCGGCAGGGTTTCGGCTCCATACGTGCCCAGCAAACCCTTTACCGCCCAGAGCGCGTCACGGCGATTGAGCCCCATGGACGCAAAACCATCGGCCCGAGCCAGTTTTTCGAGGCTGGCAATAGATACCCTGGTGCGCAGCCACAGATCCCGGACGGACGTGTAGCCTGCGCCCCGCGCCGCAACGATCCGTTCAATGTCTTTTTCTGCCAACCCCTCCACCCGGCGCAGCCCCAGGCGCACGGCATGGCGCGTCCAGACATGATCCACCATCGGACGATGCCGGGGCCAGATATGGTCTTTCACTTCCCGTTCGCTTGTCTCCAGCGTCGATTCGAGCAGCGAGTGGTTCACATCGGCCGGCCGCACTTCGACCCCATGCTCGGTGGCGTCGCGCACCAACTGGCTGGGCGCATAAAATCCCATGGGTTGGGAATTGAGCAAAGCGCACAGGAACACATCGGGATAATGGCATTTGAGCCAGCAGGAGGCATAGACCAATAGGGCAAAGCTCGCCGCATGGCTTTCGGGAAAGCCATATTCGGCGAACCCCTCGATCTGGGAGAAACAGCGCTCTGCAAATTCGCGGCTATAGGCCTTTTTCGGATTGTTCATCATGCCTGTGATGAAGCGTTGCCTGAAAATGCCGATCCGGCCGGTCCGGCGCCATGCCGCCATGGCCCGGCGCAATTGATCGGCTTCGCCCGGCGTAAAGCCGGCGCCGATAATGGCCATTTGCATGGCCTGCTCCTGGAAGAGCGGAATGCCAAGCGTCTTTTCCAGCACCCTGTCGAGCGGATCGTCCGGATCGGCCTGCCATGGATCTATCCCATCCCGGCGCTTGAGATAGGGATGCACCATGCCACCCTGAATCGGGCCGGGCCGGACAATGGCGACTTCAATGACCAGATCATAGAAAATCCGCGGCTTGAGGCGCGGCAGCATGCTCATCTGCGCCCGGCTTTCGATCTGGAACACCCCGATCGTATCGGCGCGGTGGGTCATCTCGTAGATCGGCTTGGCCTGTTCGGGATAATCGAATTCCTCGCTCTGCAATTCCGCCAGTTTCACCTTGTGTTTGTAATGCGTCTCCATCAGGTCAAAAGCCCGCCTGAGGCAGGTCAGCATGCCCAGCGCCAGCACATCGACCTTGAGGATTTTCAAGGCATCGATATCGTCCTTGTTCCACTCGATAATGGTGCGGCTATCCATGGCCGACTTGCCGATCGGCACCAGGCTTTCCAGCGAATCCCGGGTGATCACGAAACCGCCGACATGTTGGGAGAGGTGACGCGGAAAGCCGCGCAGCACTTTGACCACCTCGAACATCTGCGCCATGACCGGGTCATCCGGGTTGAGCCCCAGGCTTTCCAGGTCACGCAGATCAAGCGAGCTGCCCCATCCCCAATGCAATTGGTTAAAGGCCGTTATGGTGTCGTCCGAAACGCCGAACACCTTGGCCGTTTCCCGAATGGCGCTGCGGGAGCGGTAGGAGATGACATTGGCGGTCAGCCCGGTGCGTTTGCCACCATATTTCTGATAGATATACTGCATCACCTCTTCGCGCCGCTCATGCTCGAAATCGACATCGATATCGGGCGGCTCGTCGCGCTCGGTGGAAATGAAGCGGCCAAAGACCAGATTGGCCTTGCGCGGATCGACCTCGGTGATTTCGAGACAGAAACAGACCGTGGAATTGGCGGCCGAGCCACGCCCCTGGCACAGGATGCCCCGCTCATAGCGGGCAAAATGCACAATGTCGTGCACGGTCAGGAAATAGGCGGCATAATTCTTCTCGTCGATAAGTTTGAGCTCATTGGCAATCGTGGTGGCGATGCCCTCTGGAACCCCCTCCGGAAAGCGCCTTGCCGCGCCGGCCCAGGTGAGCCGCGCCAGCGTTTCCTGAGCCGTTTCACCATTGCCGATGGTTTCTTCGGGGTAATTATATTCGAGCTGGCTGAGCGAAAAGCCGATGCGCTCGACAAAGGCCCCGGTCTGGGCGATGGCATCGGGATATTCGGCAAAGAGCCGCGCCATCTCGCCGGGCGATTTCAGATATCGTTCGGCATTGGCCGAAAGCCGGAAACCGGCATCGTTCAGCGTTGCATGTTCGCGAATACAGGTGACCACATCGAGCACCATGCGCCGGTTCGGCTCATGATAGGCGACATCATTGCTGGCGATCATTCTGGCACTGTGGCGCCGCGCCATCTGGTCGACGCGATTGAGACGAGCCCGATCCTCGCCATCCAGACGCGCCACACCGGCCACCCAGACCCTGCCCGGCGCCGCCATGCTCAGGCGCGCCAGCGCCGCCTCGCTCAACCCCCAATCCTTCTCATAGGGCATCAGAATGAAGAGCTGGCCGGCCGAAAAATCCTCGTTCGATCCCGCTTCTCCAGGTTCGGCACTGCCGAAAAGATCGCTGAAATAGAGCGTCGGTTTGCCCTTCTCGCCGCGGCGATTGCCCAAGGTCAGCAATTTACACAAGCGCCCGTAAGCAGCCCGATCGGTCGGATAGGCGACAAGGTCGGGCGTACCATCGGCAAAACACAGCCTGACCCCGACAAGATAGCGGAAACCGGGGTGAATCTGGTGATTGTCGCGCGCCGCCACATAGCCGCGCACCACGCCGGCAAAGCTGTTGCGGTCGCACAAACCCAGCCCATTCATACCCAGATGCATGGCGCCCAGAACCAGCTCTTCAGGATGCGAACCCGAGCGCAAGAAGGAGAAATTGCTGGTGGTGACCAGTTCGGCAAAATCTGTGGCCGGGCCAATGGACTGGCCTTGTCCAATGGGCCTGGGCGGCAAGGAAACGACATTGCTCATGAGAAGAACCCATGCAGATACCACAGGGCCGGCGCCCCGGGCCGGTGAAAGCCATGGCGGAACACCCAGAACCGGTGCCCCTCTCCGTCTTCGACCAGGTAATAATCGCGCGTCACCGCCTCGGGATCATGCAATGGCAGATCGGGAACATGGGGGGCGGGTTTGTCGGCTTTGGCCGGTTTGGATATGTTTCCCTCCGCCGGGAAGGCCACGGAAAGAGCACCCTCATTGCGATCTTTAATAAGCTGCAACCTTTCCCCTGTCCGCCACCATTCGGGCCCCAATCGCTCCGGTCCGGCACCCTTGGTCAGCCGATAAGTCTGGCCACGCCAGATCATCGAAGCGGGCAGCCCATCGGGGACTTCGGCATTGATCCGGATCTGTTCGGGCGCTGGCAACAGGCGAAGCGGACGCCGCAAGGCCGGGTGATCAGATCCGGATCCGGCCTCAGCCACCATTGCCGGAACCAGGCGCGCGGCGCGTTCGGGGATATGGCTTTGCCGGAAATCGAGCTTGAGGACCGACATCGCGCCCAGCCGGCTCGCCAGCCGGTCGGCCAGGCGATCGAGATCGGCAGCGCCGGTCTCGGTTTCGAAGGCACCCAATTGCGCATTATCGAGCTGGTCGAGTGAACTGGCGGCCAGCCGTATAAGGTCAATGCCGAAACCGGGATCGTAATTCTCGGTCTCCAGCTTCTGCGCCCGATGCCGGAACAGGCTCGCAATATGTTCAGGATCGCGGGTCAGTCGGGCCGCATTGAGCGAAAGGGTCATGACCTTGTGGTCGACCCGATAGAGAAACAGGTGAAAACTCTGAGCGCCCAGTCCATGGCGTTCCAGATGCTCGCAAAGCTCTTTGGCCAGGTCACCGGCACTGGCCAGCACATCGTCAAGCTGGGAAATCGGCTCGGCAAAGCGCTGGTCGGCATAGTGATCCAGAACCGGCAGGCGCGGCACCATCCGCTCTTCTATTGCGCCATAGGCCTGGTCGAGCCGAACCAATAGCGATGCGCCGAAACGCGCCTGTAGCGGTTTGCGCGGCCGCTGCCGCACGTGTCCAATCCTTGTCAGCCCCATTTGGGTCAGGGCCGCGACCTGGTCCTGCTCGAGCCGCAAGGCTGCCACGGGCAAAGCGTCGAGAACCATATCCATGGTCTCGGGCTGAAGAATCCGGCTCGTGGCAAAATGGCTGATAGCCCAGGCCGCCCCTATGGTCGGGGCAATAGAGCCCGAAACGCTGTAGCCCAGTTTCCGCAACCGCCCAATCAGCATGGTCAGCATGGCTTTTTCACCCCCGAACAGATGCGGCACGCCGGAAATATCGAGCATGAGATCGCCATAGGGGGCATGGTCGGTGAGGATTGCCACCAGGGGACTGGCATTGGAATGCCAGTCGGCCAGATCGGCAAAAGCGCTTTCCAGAAGCGGCCGATCGAGTTCTTTCATGATAATCCGCGGCATCAGCGCCCGGGCATCGGCCACGCTCTGGCCCACGCGCAGACCGCCGGCCGCCGCTTCCCGATCCACGGCCGCCAGCCGCAATCCACCCTTGACCCTTTCGTAAAGAGCCAGAGGATACACCAGCCCGGAATCAGCCCGCTTGAGATAATCCGTCGGCCAATCGGCTAGAAAGAGCGAGAGGAAGCGCCGTTCCATGCCGGCTTTCACGGCCGGGCTCAGCAGGCAGGGTTGCAAAGCCATTTGCGGTCCATTCCAGAAGAAATCGGGTTTGCTGGATAAGGCTGAGGCCTTTTTCCAAGGTCACGCTCCAGCGCGCCGCCCCAGGTGCACGCTCGTCAAACGGCTTGCGGCCCGAGCGTTGCGGCGTCAGGCACCAGCGCAGATGTGCCGCACTGGCTTCACGCCGGGTGCCATAGCGCAGGAGAAACAGCGAGGCCCCATTTTCGGCAGCCCTGAGGCTCAAGCGCCGGCTGGCCGTGAAATCGAGGGCCTCGGGCACACCGCCAATATCGGCGACAATGCCGGCAACCGCCCGGCAGGCCAGCGCCTCTTCGGCCACCCAGAGCAGCTCTTTCATCTCTTTGGCGCGCACGATCATCAAGCGGGACGGGTCAAAACCGAAAGACAATAGACCCGGGCCATAGGGCAGACCGAAAAACTGCGCATCACGCTCAAGCTGCAGATAGAGTACCGCCACGCGTTTTTCCGTCAGCAGGGTTCCGGCCTGCCCCAGCGCAAAACCCAGACTGGCGCCACCATTGCGCACCGCATCGGTGAAGACCTCCTGCACCAACCCACCCGAAAAGCGCGGAAAGCCAGCCTCGGGCGCCGCAACCGATTGTGTTCGGGCCTCAGCCAGAGCCGGTTTGCGCTCAATATCGGCAATGATGTCCCGCAGCGCGACGAGGCGCTGTTGGCGGTTCTGGGTCTGCATGATGCTATGCGCTATACGAACAAAACAAGAACATTTAGACTCCGAATCTTTCAGGAGTCGAGTCCCTTTTGCGTCATGCGGTGTGGCGGGACTGCATCAACCCGGTCAAGACCGCGTGAGAGCGGTATGAACCCCATTGAGCCGGCACCACATATGGCTAAGTCTTGCTTCGTCCGCCTCCCGGCGCGCCCAAACCTGCAATTTCCACCGACCCCGAGGAAGGCCGACCGCCATGTTCGAGGCCCTGACCCGTTTGTTTGCAAAGCCCGAGGCACCAGCCGGCCTGAACGATCCCAAGCTGGCCGTGGCCGCTTTGCTGGTCCATCTGGCCGCGGTCGATGGCACCATGCAGGATGAAGAACGTGCGGCCATCCGCGGCGCCCTGATGGATCACTACGATCTCGATGAAACCGCCGTGGACAAACTGATCCAGGAAGCGGCCAGGCGCGATGCCGAGGCGGTGGATTTCTATAAGTTCACCAGCGGCCTCATCCAGCTTGAAATGGACGACCGCATCGAGATCATCCGCATGATGTGGACCGTGGTTTTTGCCGACAGGCAAAACCACGAACTGGAGGACAATATGGTCTGGCGCATTGCCGAACTGATCGGCGTATCCAGCCGCGACCGCACCATATTGCGCAACCAGATCCGTGGCCGCGCGGCCGAAGCGGAGTCCGAGGAAGGCTAATAGGCCTCGAATCTGCCGATAATTTCGACTTCGTCATTGGCGCAATCGAAAGTCCCCGCCTTGTCAGCCGCTTGCCGCGCCAGCTCATTGGCATTTGCATTGGCGCGCGCATCCACATAGGCGATATGGCAGCTATTGCCGTCCTGGATCTGGCTGACCACCAGCACCTGTCCATAATTCTCGCCGGTTTCAGGGTGAGCCGTGTGATAGCGCACAATGGTGGCAATCGGGAACCAGCGGCCAAGCGCATTGGACAACCGCCATTCGAGCTTGCTTCCCAGCGAATTGAAGGGTGGCAGGGTCTGAAAGCCCACGCTGTTCTCATCCGCATCAAAGCCATAGCTGAGCGAAAATCTGAGATCACCTTCCTCGACCAGCAGGGGATAGCCCCTATAGCCGGGACAGGCCCAGCTGGCGCCGAAATCGTCGGCCTCGAGGATCAGACACTGGTTGAGATCAAGATCGGTATAGGCGCTGGTAAAGCCCGATTGCGCTTGCGCCGGGGTCGCCGCCAACGCCAAAACGCAAAGGGCAGGAGGCGCAACAAGATTGCGGATGACAGGCGCACGCATTGAGCTAATCTCCCTGGCCGACAAGCGTTTTCATGATCGAAATCAAATCGTCACCATCATGGCGCCGACATAGTATGAGGGCAAGGAGACACGATGATGTTCAAGAACCTGCTGATCGCCACGGACGGATCCGAGCTTGGCAATAAGGCCCTCGACATCGCGCTCGAGCTGGCCCGGCTCCACGGCGCGAGCCTGATCATTCTGACCGCGACCGATCCGGTTGCCACGGGCATCGGCTCTGGTGGCTTCGGCACCATTGATGCCGGCCCCATCCTGGCGCGACTGGAAGAAGCCTATGCCAGCGAGGCCGCCAATCTGCTCGCTGCGGCGCGCCACAAGGCCCAGGCCGCGGGCATTTCCGCGCAAACCCTGCACCTGCCGCGCCATCGCCCCGCCGACGGCATTCTGGAAACCGCGGCCCAGAAAGGCACCGATCTCATCGTCATGGGCTCGCATGGCCGGCGCGGCCTGGCGCGCCTATTGCTGGGCAGCCAGGCCACCGAAGTCCTGGCCCGTGCCACCATTCCAGTGCTGATCGTCAAATAAAGCAGGGCTGCTGCGGCCGTTTGTGCCTTGCCTTTGCCAGCCATTGCGGGCAGAACCGCCGCACTCCTGGACCCCCTCCATGAACGGCGACTGAACCAAATGAATATCGACGCGATCCCCACCGGCAAGAACCCGCCCGACGAGCTCAACGTCATCATCGAAGTGCCGCTTGGCGGCGAACCGATCAAGTATGAAATCGACAAGGATTCGGGCGCGCTGTTCGTCGACCGCTTCCTCTATACGCCCATGCGCTATCCGGGCAATTACGGCTTCGTGCCCCATACCCTGTGCGGCGATGGCGATCCGCTCGACGTGATCGTGATGAATTCGCGCCCGCTGGTGCCCGGCGCCGTGGTGCGCAGCCGCCCGGTCGGCGTGCTGTTCATGGAAGACGATGGCGGCCAGGACGAAAAGATCATCGCCGTGCCCGTCTCCAAGCTCACGCGCATGTATGACAATATCCAGGATATTGGCGACATGCCCGAAATCCAGCTCGAGCGCGTCAAGCACTTCTTCACCCATTACAAGGACCTCGAGCCCGGCAAATGGGCCCGCATCGACCGCATTGGCGGCATCGACGAGGCCCGCAAGGTGATCCTTGATTCGATCGCATTGGCCAAGAAGGGCTAAGACCGAGATCGAAGGCTTTTTCGATCCAATTGCGGCCCTCGGCGTTGTAGGAATGGATTTTCCGCAATGCCGAGGGCTTTTTCATGAAATCTGTTGCCATCCTGACCGCTGCTCTTCTGGCTGCACCCGCTCTGGCACAGGAGGCCGCCATGCCCTCGGATGGCGAAATCGCCCAGATTCTTTCGGACCGTATCGGTCGTGATCAGGCCAATGTCGGCATTGCCGTGGCCGTGATCGAAAACGGGGAAACCCGCTTCGTCTCGCACGGCACACTCACGCTCGACGGCGCAGAGCCGATTACCGAACACACCATTTTCGAGGCCGGCTCAATCACCAAGGTCTTTACCAATCTGGCTTTGGCGCAATTGGTCAATGACCGCAAAATCGAGCTCGACGCACCTATAATCAACTATCTGCCGGAGGGCTTTGTGCTGCCAGATGCACCGGGCCGCGCCATCACCGCCTTCGATCTGGCCACCCACAGCGCTTCCCTCTCCGGCCTGCCTCCAGACCTGTTGGCTGGCGAGACCGACAATCCCTATTCCGGCTATGGCGTGGAAGGTCTGCAAGCATGGCTGGCCGACTACACCCTGCCCCGGCCCGTCGGCGAAAGCTTTGAATACAACAATGCCGGGACCACGCTGCTTGGTCTTGCCATAGCGCATGTGAGTGGCACTGACTTTAGCAATGTGATCAGTGAAAACATCCTTGCGCCGCTCGGCATGACTGAAACCAGCCTCGAATTGACGGGCACGGCCCCGCCCGAGGCGCTGGCCTCTGGTCACAACGGCGCGCGAGAACCGACCTCGAACTGGGATTTCGATGCCTTTGCCCCAGCCGGCGCGCTGCTTACCTCCAGCAGCGATCTCATCAAGTTCATAGGCGCCGCCAGCGGCCAGATCCCGTCCGAGCTCGAACCGGCCATCAACACCATGCTGGCGCGCACCAGGCCGGTCGAAGAAGGCACTTCAATCGGGCTGGGCTGGTTCATCACCACGACAGGACAGGGAGAGATCGTCTGGCACAATGGCATGACCGGCGGCTATTCGAGCTTTGCGGGATTCGACCGCACGAGCGGCAATGGCGTTGTTGTGCTCACCAATATGGCGGCCCAATTGGGCGTCAACGACATTGGTATGCATATCCTCAATCCGGCCATTCCATTAAACGAACAGCCCAGGCTGCGCACCAGTGTTGAAATCGATCCCGCGCTCTTCGATGATTATGTCGGTGAATATGTGCTGGCGCCCGGCGCGGTGATTACCGTCACCACGCAAGACGGAAAACTCTTCGCCCAGTTGACGGGTCAGGACGCTTTCGAGATTTTCCCGGAAAGCGAAACCCAGTTTTTCTACAAGGTAACGGACGCGCAGATCACCTTTGACGTCAATAATGGCGACGTCAAATCCCTGATCCTGCACCAGAACGGACAGAATATACCGGCGCTGAAACTGGTGGAGTGAACACTTCTGGGGTCACTCAATGATCGGTCCTCGCTCAGCTCTTTGAGGAAACATTGGCCACCCCCACATTTGCGTAAACCAATATCCGGCGACAACGCTGCCCTCAGGCTCGACCCGAGGGCGCACGCGCTTGCAGACTCACACAAGCAGCTCAATGCCAGCGGCAAAAGAGCAAGTGGGGCCACCTGTCAGGTCGGGGCCCATTGCCAAGGCGCTATGAGCGCTTTCATATGCCGCCATGACGCCCCTGCCCTATGACCTTTCCGCCCGCCTGTTCCGGATCGGCACCAGGCCGCTCGACCCGGCAGATTGGCTCGAACCCGACGCCGCCATGGCCGCACAATTGGCGGAAAAGGCAAAGCTCCTTAAAGAACGAAAAGACGCTGTCTTTGAGGAATTGGCAGGCAGCCGCAAGGCGCAGGCCGAACTGCTGGCCCTGCTGGCCGACCATCTTCCAAGGCATTTTCCGGAACTATGGCGCCATAGCAGCACCGGAATCGAAGTCATTCCGACCAATGAGACGATTGATCTCACAGGTCCTGGAAGCCCGCTGCTGATCGCTACAAAACTGGTGCAGGATGACCTGCTTATTCTCCAGCGCGACGAAACAGGCTGGCGCCTGAGCGCGGCAAGCCTCTGCTTTCCCTCCTCCTGGGTGCTGAGCGAGAAAATGGGGAAGGTGCTGGCCGACATCCATGCGCCTGTTCCAGGCTTCGGCCCCGGCACGCGGCAGGCCGAGGTGATGGCGCGCATGTTCGACGCCATGCGGGTCGAAACGCCGATGATCCGCTGGAACTTTTCGCTCTATGGCGATGACCGTTTGTTTCATCCCGATATGTCGGGACCACACGATAGTCGCTTCGGGGCGGGCGAGCGGGCAGACCCGGTCTACCTGAGGGTCGAGCGGCAGACCCTGCGCAAATTGCCCGAAACCGGAGCGATTGCCTTCACGATCCGCATTTCCGTGCACCCGTTGGAGCGGCTGGAAGCGCATGAAGATGCGACGCAGATTGCGGCTTCCCTCATCGACCAGATCGAAGCGCTCACGCCCGAACAGCTCGATTACAAGGGGCTGACGCGGGAGAAGAACCGGGTAGTGACGAGGCTGACAGAACTGGCCGGTCGCGGATCCGCTTCCCTTCTCCCCTGAGGGGAGAGGGTCAGGGTGAGGGGTTCGGCGCCGGGGATAGCTGCGAAACTGAACCCCTCATCCGGCCCTTCGGGCCACCTTCTCCCCTCAGGGGAGAAGGGATACAGGAGCCGCATATCGAATTGCGAACTACGCCGCCCGCTTCCGATAGACCTGCACCACATTGCCCTTTGAGGTGACATCGCAACGGACCAGTTCCAGCCGCGTGGTCGGATCGCCCGGCTCGAACAGATGCCGGCCCTCACCTGCAACCACCGGATGGGTGATGAGCGAAAGCTCGTCCATCAACCCGGCAAAAAGCAATTGCCGCACCAGCGAAATGCCGCCCATGGCCGCAATCTCGCCGCCCGGCTGGGACTTCAGACCGCGAACAAAGTCCACCACATCGCCCTCGATAAGGGACGAATTGGACCATTGCGCCATGTCACCCGTTTTCAGCGTGTTCGAGGCCACATATTTGGGCACGTCATTGATGAACTGGGCGAAATCCAGGTCCTGCTCGGCATTGGGCCAATAACCCGCCCATTCCGCCCAGCCGACCCGGCCCATGAGCACGGTGTCGACCTGGTTCTGCACCCCGGTCAGCATTTCCCCGAGCTCATCGTCGAAACTGTCGAACTGGAACTTGAACGGGTCCTCGACCACCCCATCGACGGAATGAAAAAGACCGGCTGTCACTTTACGCATTTTTTACGATTTCCCTCTGGTTCCGGACGGCACTATGCCGCCCGTTTCGCTTAGGCGACGAGGGAGGGGCGAGGGGTTCGACATTTTTTGTTTTGCGGTTTGCGACACGACGCCGGCTGAGTTGGACCTGCCGTGGCCCAACCCACTTTCCACCCGACCAACCCCACCTACCGCGCGTCACCCTCGGGCCTGACCCGAGGGTTCTGCACTTCACTTGGCGATGTCATCCCAGAGATCCCGCCACTCGGGATTATGTTCCTCGATCAGCGCGTGCTTCCATCGGCTGTACCAACGCTTGAGTGAGGTCTCGCGTTGAATGGCCATGCCTATCTCGCCAAACTGCTCGAAATAGACGAGCTGCTTGATATTGTAGGTCTTGGTGTATCCGGCAATCAGCCCTTCGCGATGCTCATAAACACGACGCAATAGGTTATTGGTGACACCAATATAGGTGCGCCCACGCCGCATATCGGCAAGGATGTAAACAAAGCCGCCCATGCCGGCATCTTGAAGTACAGACCCCTCGGGTCAAGCCCGAGGGTGACGGCCGGTGGGGGTTTCATTCTCGGTAGATCAAACATCAGCAAGGCAAGGTTGTCAGTAACCAAGGTCCAATTCGTCCCCGAAAGCGTCGTGCAGTTGGAGGCTAGACATATACTTTTCGCGCATGCCAGCGTAAATCTGACCATAAATTTGCTTCATACAGCTAATTGAGCGTTCTAGATATTCCGCATCGATCACCGCCTGTTCTTCGACTGCACCGCGTGCCTTTGCGCCGACCTTACCTAGGTATATCTCGTTAATTTTGCCGTCGCCGTGAACATGCAGGTCACGGGTGGCTTTAATCTCCACAAAATTCTCCCAAGTGCCGTTATCGAAGGAGAAGCCCCAGATACTCCGAGTGTATTTTTCGTATTTGGCAGGCGTCGCATACATCGCTTCTCTCGTTCTTTCTGCCGCTTTTCGCGATATGGCTTTTTTCAAGCTTCCCAGTTGTATGAGATCGCGAAGATCAACTTGAACGGTCTTTTCCCCATCATCTGGCGTGCCTGCCGGAGAAATAAGCACCTTCTGAGGAAACGCGCGCATCACCCTGGCCAAATTTCGAGAAATGTATTCCTCCGTCAGCGAAACGGCGAAAACCAAAGATTGTATGTACTCTCTCCTTCGAATTCTTTCATCCATAAGTAGAAGTAAATCTTCACGCCTTCTGGAAATTCTAGCAGTCTTTCCCTTAGAGGTTGGCGCCGTCAGGTGCACCCGCTCTGACTTTGTCTTAGAAACCTCCTTTCTCAGTTCGCTCAATCCACGAACTGACATAACAGCCTCGATGTACAGATCGTTTATTTTTCGAACTTGTTTTTGATGATCTCGCCGAAGAAGATCGTAGTTTAGCTGACCTTTGAATGTATTGGCTTTATTCACTCGATCGGATCCCATGAAATCGCCCGGAGTTTCGCCCCGGGCCTCTTCACGTCGTAGTTGAGGCAAATGCCTTACATCCCCATGCGCGCCAGCACCGCGAGCAGCAACAGGGCCACGATATTGGTGATCTTGATCATCGGGTTGACGGCGGGACCCGCCGTGTCCTTGTAGGGGTCGCCGACGGTGTCGCCGGTGACCGAGGCCTTGTGCGCGTCGCTGCCCTTGTGGTGGGTGACGCCATGGCTATCGGTAAAACCGTCCTCAAAGCTCTTTTTGGCATTGTCCCAGGCGCCGCCGCCCGCCGTCATCGAGATGGCGACGAAAAGGCCGGTGACGATGACGCCCATGAGCATGGCGCCAAGCGAGGAGAAGGCATTGGCCTGGCCGGCAATCCAGAGGATGACGAGATAGACCACGATGGGTGAGAGCACCGGCAACAGGCTCGGCACGATCATTTCCTTGATCGCGGCCTTGGTGAGCATATCGACGGCGCGGCCATAATCGGGCTTGTCGGTGCCGGCCATAATGCCCGGCTTTTCCTTGAATTGACGCCTGACTTCCACCACCACCGACTGGGCGGCACGGCCCACGGCCGTCATCGACATGCCGCCAAAGAGGAATGGCAGCAGCCCACCGAAGAGGAGGCCCACCACCACGTAAGGATTGGCGAGGTCGAAGCTGACGGTGAGGTCGGTGAAATAGTGCTTCAAATCCTCGGTATAGGCCGCGAACAGCACCAGCGCCCCGAGGCCCGCCGAACCAATGGCATAGCCCTTGGTGACGGCCTTGGTTGTATTGCCGACCGCATCGAGCGCATCGGTATTGTGCCGGACGCTGTCATCAAGCCCTGCCATTTCGGCAATGCCGCCAGCATTATCCGTGACCGGACCGAAGGCGTCGAGCGCCACGATGATACCGGCCAGGGCCAGCATGGTGGCAACGGCCACCGCAATGCCGAAGAGCCCGGCCAGCGAATAGGTGACGATAATGCCGGCAATGATGGTGATGGCGGGAAGCGCCGTCGATTCCAGCGACACGGCCAGGCCCTGGATGACATTGGTGCCGTGACCCGTCACCGAGGCTTCGGCAATCGAGTTCACCGGGCGCCGATTGGTGCCGGTGTAATATTCGGTGATGACGATGATGAGCCCGGTAATGACCAGACCCACCACGCCGCACCAGAACAGCGACCAGGGGGTGAAGGTTTTCGAGGCGGTTTCAATGGCGACGTTCATATCGCCGAACATCAGCCAGAGCACCGGCAGGAGCGCCACGAGCGAGAGCACACCGGTGGCGATGACGCCCTTATAGAGCGCCCCCATAATGTTGTTGTCCGAGCCGAGCTTGACGAAATAGGTGCCGATGATCGAGGTGACGACACAGGCCCCGCCAATGGCGAGCGGCAGCACCATGCCGATGAGCTTGAACGCATCGGGTAGGATGATGGCGGCCAGCACCATGGTGGCGACAATGGTCACCACATAGGTTTCAAACAGATCCGCCGCCATGCCGGCACAGTCCCCGACATTGTCGCCCACATTGTCGGCGATTGTTGCGGGATTGCGCGGATCGTCCTCAGGAATGCCGGCCTCGACCTTGCCCACCATATCGCCGCCCACATCGGCACCCTTGGTGAAGATGCCACCGCCAAGACGGGCGAAGATGGAAATCAGCGAGGCACCGAAGCTCAGAGCAACCAGGGAATCGATGACGGTGCGGCTGGTGGGTTCAAACCCCATGCCGGTCAACACGATGAAATAGAGCGTGACGCCGAGCAGGCCCAGCCCCGCCACCAGCATGCCGGTGACCGCGCCCGACTTGAAGGCCAGGTCCAGCCCCTTGCCCAGCGAGCCGATTGCCGCCTGGGCTACCCGCACATTGGCGCGGACCGACACATTCATGCCGATGAAACCGGCTGCGCCCGAGAGCACCGCGCCGACGAGAAAGCCGATGGCTGCATAGATGCCCAGAAGAAAATAGGCGGCGACGAGGATGACCACGCCCACAATGGCGATGGTGGTATATTGCCGCTTGAGATAGGCCGATGCGCCCTCCCGCACGGCGGCCGAGATTTCCTGCATGCGCGCCGACCCCGCATCGGCCTTGAGCAGGCCCTGGGTGGTCACCACGCCATAGACGATAGAGAGGCCACCGCACACAACGATCAGCCAAAGTGCCAGATCCATAAGAAGTCCCTCGAAAAATTTCCTCCGAGGGCCCGCGCCGGTCCCGGCCGGGTCTTTAACGCCCGGTCCAATCCCCGCCCTCCATCGGGCCCCCTCTGGAACCGGAGCTTAGCGGGAATAATGGGTTAAGCAATGGTGATTGCGCTATTTTGTCGCGCCGGCTAGCCGGCAAGCGCCGTCAGACGCGCCAGCAGGTCAGGAGAAGTGCGGTCAATGGCAAGCGTCTTGAAGCGGCTGGTTTCCCCGCTGACCAGGCTGATCGAGGATTTGGAGACGCCGAGCGCCTTGGCCAAAAGCGCGATGACCGCGGCATTGGCGCGGCCCTTGTCGGGCACTGCGGTAACGCGGACGCGCAGCACCACCGAACCATCATCGCGACTTTCGGCGCCGTCAATCGCGTCGCGCCCGGCATTGGGCGTGACGCGGAGATAAAGCGTGAGGCCACTATCGGTGGGCCGCGCGAAACCGGGCCAATCGGCCAAAATGGCTAGATCCCGGCACGGAGAACCGCTGGGTAGAGATAATAGCCGATGATCGACTGGATGAAGAAGATCAGAAGGAAGGCAATCAGCGGGCTGAGATCGAGGCCGGAAAAATTGGGCATGAAGCGGCGAATGGGCCTGAGCACCGGTTCGGTGAGCTGATTGAGCACCTGCCAGACCGTGGCGACGAACTGATTGCGCGTATTAATGACATTGAACGAGATCAACCAGCTCATGATGATCATGATGAGCAGGACCCACCAATAGAGCTGGAGCAGGATCAGAATGATGTCGAGAACGGCGCGCATCTGCGTCTCCGGAACAAAGGGTCAGAATTATCTAGTGGCTGTGCGCCCTTGGGGCAAGTGCATGCGGGGCAAAGGGGAAAAGAGCCTGCCAATCGAGCATAGCTCTCTTGGCCTTCCCGCCTAATTTGGTCCATTGGAGCAAACTTGCCTATGGGGCAAGACAGAAAGGGCCCTGCACCAAAAACGCGATGCAGGGCCCGAATGACTGACCGCCCGGTACGCAGAACTCTTCTAGCCGGGCCCGCTCACAAGTGCACAAAGCGTGCCAGTTTGCCGCGCCCGGAAAACCGGGATCAAAGATTAAACTATTGTGAATATTCGCATTTTGCGTCGATCACGGCTGACGCAAATTGCAAGAGGCATGCAGAATGCGAAAGCCTAATCCGTCGCCCTTGTCGGCCGCCAGGTGATCACCCGGAACAGATAGATCAGCACCACCGCCGCCAGCACCACATAGCTGAGCGGATCGAGCACCACCTCGATCAGCTCATAATGCTCATGCAGGATATAGCCGGCCAGGGTGAGGAAGGTGTTCCAGACCAGCGCGCCGGCGGTCGACGCCAGGAGGAACAGCGGCAGCGGCATGGCGGCGAGCCCCGCGGGGATGGAAATCAGCGTGCGAATAATGGGCATCAATCGGCCAAACAACACGATAATGGGCCCGTAGCGGCGGAAAAACGCCACCGCGACGTCGATTTCTTCCGCATTCATGGTCATGAGCCGTCCATAGCGGTCCGCCAGCCAGCGCACGCGCGCGAGCCCAAAAAGGCGGCCGACGAAATACCAGGGCAACATGCCAACGACCGCGCCCAAGGTCGCGGTGGCGAGGACACCCGCCAGGTTGAGATCGCCATTGGCGGCGGCAAAGCCGGCAAAGGGAATGATGAGTTCGGACGGAATGGGCGGAAAGATCGATTCCGCCAGCATGACCAGGAATATGCCGACATAGCCGAGATCGGTGATGATCTGGATGATCCATTCGGTCATGGCTTGGCCACCGCCTTCTCGCTCGCGGCTCCACCCCACCCTCATTCCCTCCCCATCAAGGGGAGGGAGGCGCAGGCATCGGCCTATCGGTTCCATCGTCTCCCTCCCCTTGTGGGGAGGGACCAAGGGTGGGGGTATCGGCAAACGCCGACTGACGTCAAGCCGACTTGGCGGCGCGGCTCATGCGCTTGCGATCATTGGGATCGAGCCAGATCTTGCGCAGGCGGATCGATTTGGGCGTCACCTCGACATATTCGTCTTCGGCGATATAGCCCAGCGATTGTTCCAGGGTCAGCTTTTTCGGCGTGGTCAGGCGCACCGCTTCGTCCTTGGAGGTGGTGCGGATATTGGTGAGCTGCTTGCCCTTGAGCGCGTTCACTTCGAGATCGTTCTCTCGATTGTGCTCGCCAATGATCATGCCTTCATAGATGTCGACGCCGGCATCGATCAGCATGGCGCCACGATCTTCGAGGTTCCACAAGGCATAGGCCACAGACTGGCCCGTGCCATTGGAGATCAGCACACCGGTGCGACGACCCGGCAGGTCGCCCTTATAGGGCACAAAGGAGTGGAACAGGCGGTTGAAGATGGCGGTACCGCGGGTGTCCGAAAGGAGTTCGGGCTGGTAGCCGATCAGCGCGCGGGTGGGCACCAGCAGCTTGATGCGGGTACGGCCAACGCCGGAGGGACGCATATCGGTCAATTCGCCCTTGCGCTCGGTGAGCTTCTGCACCACGGCGCCGGTGAATTCGTCATCCACGTCGATGATGACTTCCTCGACCGGTTCCATGCGGACGCCGTTCTCTTCCTTGAACAGCACTTTGGGGCGTCCAATGGTCAGCTCGAACCCTTCGCGGCGCATATTTTCAATCAGGACGGCGAGTTGCAATTCACCACGGCCGGCCACGTCAAAGCTGTCATTGTCGTCGCCAGGCGTGACGCGGATGGCCACATTGCCCTCGGCTTCGCGCATCAGCCGCTCGCGAATGACGCGGGACTGCACCTTGTCGCCCTCGCGGCCAGCCAACGGTCCGTCATTGATGCGGAAAGTCACCGAGAGGGTCGGCGGATCAATCGGCTTGGCGGTAATCGGCTCGGAAACCGCAGGCGAACAGATAGTGTCGGCCACGGTCGAGGTTTCCAGACCTGCAATGGCGACGATGTCGCCCGCTTCGCCGATATCAATCGGCGCGCGTTCAAGGCCGCGGAAAGCCAGAACCTTGGAAACACGACCCTTTTCCACTTCCTTGCCCTCGCGATTGAGCGTGTGGATCGGGTCGCCCGCCTTGACCGAACCAGAGGCAATGCGGCCGGTCAGAATGCGGCCCAAGAACGGATTGCGCTCGATGGTGGTAACCAGCATGCGGAAAGCGCCCTCTTCCACCTGCGGCTCGGGCACATGTTCCACGACCTTGTCGAGCAGCGGCGCCAGGGTTTCCTTGGGGCCGGCGGGGTCTTCGGCCATCCAGCCCTGCTTGGCCGAGCCGTAGAGCACCGGAAAATCGAGCTGCTCGGAGGTGGCATCGAGCGCGACGAACAGGTCAAAGACCTCATCGAGCACTTCCAGATGCCGCTCGTCGGACTTGTCGATCTTATTGATGGCAACGATGGGCCTCAGGCCCTGTGCCAGCGCCTTGCCGAGAACGAACTTGGTCTGCGGCATGGGGCCTTCCGCCGCATCGACCAGGATCACCACGCCATCGACCATGGACAGGATACGCTCCACTTCGCCGCCAAAGTCGGCGTGGCCGGGCGTGTCCACGATATTGATGCGGGTGTCCTTCCACATCAGCGAAGTCACTTTGGCCAGAATGGTAATGCCGCGCTCGCGCTCGATATCATTGCTGTCCATGGCGCGTTCTTCGACGCGTTCATTCTCGCGGAACGAACCGGACTGCTTGAGCAGCACGTCGATCAGCGTGGTCTTGCCATGGTCAACGTGAGCGATGATGGCGATATTGCGCAGGGACATATGTGGGTCAGGCCTCTTTGGCATGATCCCAATACCTTGGGCCGCGATAAGGGCGGCGACAAACGACTGAACCATGCAGGAATAAACACGGCACCCGGTCCGGAGGAAACCCGGTTTGGGCGCATTTGGCGCTGCCTTACAGGAGAACGGTGTTTTCCACAAGCGCAGGAGACGCAAGGCGGGGTTGCGAACACCCCGCCTCCGCCACGTAGCGGCGCTGACTACTTCAACGATCGCGGCAAGTCCCCGGACTGCCAGAGCCCCAGACCAAAGCCGTCCGGATCCAGAAAATCGGCGCTCCAGCCGCCCGGCGCCTCGGAAACCGGGGTCACGATATTGACGCCCTGCAGGGCTAGGCCGGCCACCACATCGTCAATCCCGCCCTCTTCGAGTTCGAAGACAATGGCCGGGCTTTCGCCCCGCCTTGCATCCATCTGAAAGAAAATGAGGTCAGGGCCGTTCTCGATACGGGCCTGCAGCCAGTAGGGTTCGGCGCCCTCTTGGCGCTCAAGCGCGAGCCCCAACGTTTCGGCGTAGAAGGCTTCGGTGCGGGCAATATCGCTGACATAGAAAACGATGCTGACATTTTTCGGCTTGAGTTTCATGGCGAGGTCCTTTCCGGTTTCGACATGAGCCTATTGCCGCCGGTCTGGATTTTGTGAGCGGCGCAGGAGAAATAAATGTCCGTCCGGGTCATGGCTGGCAAAGCGGCCGCCATGGCGGATCAAGGCCGGCAGGAGAGCATCGCGAATGCGGCCATAGGCAAGGTCCAGATGCAGCCCCGCCAATTCGTGCGGCGCCGCCAGGCCCTTGGCCACCAGATGGCGCTTGAGCGCAGAGACACGCTGCCGCAAGGCGGTATCGGGCAGATTGAGCAGATAAGAGATCTCGCGCCTATTGTGTCCGGTCAGAACCAGCGCCGCGAGGCTTCGGAGCGCCGGGGGTAACCCCGCCAATATCTCGGCCACGGGCACCTCATCGACCGGTGCCGCGCTCTGCCCGGCTTGCCAAAGGCTTTCGCGACGCGCGCGCCGCCGCGCGGCCCGCATATGCATGCGCGCCTTGTTGCGCACCACCACGCCAAGCCAGCGTGCGGTGCCGGCATCGGCAAGATCGATCCGGCCCTGTTCCACGGCCACCACCATGGCCTCCTGGACAAGGTCCTCGGCGTGATCCGCACCGGCTTCGCGACGGGCTATGGCGAGCAGACTGGCATGGAGCTCAATGCGCATGGCTGGACAGTGCCAGTGGCGGCAAGGCCCGGCAAGCGGGTTTCAGGATGCTTTGCGGTGGACGTTGATCTTGGCTGTTTCCGAATGCAAGAGATTGGCCAGAGTGCTGGGCTGCAGCGGTGGAGAGAACAGGAAGCCCTGCACCTCCGAAACCCCCTGCTCACGCACCATGGCCAGCTGTTCTTCGGTCTCCACGCCCTCGGCTGTGGTCGACATGCCCAGCGATTGCCCCAATCCGATCACCGCCCTGATAATGGCCTGACTGTCCACGCGGCTGGTCAGGTCGCGCATGAAGGAGCGGTCAATCTTGATCTTGTCGAAGGGGAAAGAGCGCAGATAGCTCAGGGAGGAATAGCCGGTGCCAAAATCGTCCATGGAAATACGCACGCCCATGCTGCGCAATTCATGCAGCGCGCTAATCGTGCTCTCGCTATCGGCCAGAAGCAGGCTTTCGGTGATTTCGAGCTCCAACCGGGTGGGCTCCAATTGCGCCTCGGTCAAAGCAGCCCGGACCTGCCCCACCAGATCCTTGTGTCGGAACTGGACGGGCGAAAGATTGACCGCCACCCGCACATCCGCCGGCCAGGCGGCGGCCGTCTTGCAGGCCTCGTGCAGCACCCACTCCCCGATGGGCACGATCAACCCGGTTTCTTCGGCCACCGGAATGAACTCGGCCGGCGAGACCGTGCGGTCGTCGTGATCCCAGCGCAGCAGCGCCTCGACACAGGTGACGCAGTTTTCCTCCAGCCCGAGCAGCGGCTGGTACATCAGCCGCAATTCCCCGCGCTGCATGGCCAATCGCAGGCCGGCCTCGATGGAGCGGCGCTGCTGCAATTCCGCATCCATGCCGGTTTCGAAGAAATGATAGGTGGATCGTCCCTCGGACTTGGCCTTGTAGAGGGCAAGGTCGGCATTCTTGACCAATTGGTCGGTGGTAATGCCATCGCCCGGACCGACCGCAATACCTACCGAGACGCCGATCTCGATCTGCTGCCCGCCAATATTCATCGGCGTCCGCATGGCCTTGACGATACGGTCCGCCACCTTGGCCGCCTGATCGATGCTGTCGATGGGCCGCAGCAGCAGGGCAAATTCGTCGCCGCCCAGCCGGGCCAGGAGATCGGTTTCCCGCGTCGTACCCCATAGACGCACTGCGGCCTGCTTGATCACCTCATCGCCCACCGCATGACCAAGCGTGTCGTTGACGGCCTTGAAATGATCAAGGTCAATATAGAGCACCGCGGCCTTTTCCCCGCGTTTGAGCGCGGCTTCGGCCCGCGCCATCTGTTCGAGAAACTCGATCCGGTTGGGCAGGTCGGTTAGGGCATCATGCCGCGCCAGATGCTGAATGCGCGCTTCGGCCTGGCGCTGCTCGGTAATGTCCTCATGGGTGGAGACCCAGCCGCCATCCTTCATGGGATGGTGCTGCATCAGAATGGTGCGGTTGCTCAACTCATGGATATTCTTGCCATATTCGCGTCGGGCGATCACGTCGCGGCGCCAATTGATATAGTCTTCCTTGGTGCCGCCGGTCGACATACCGATATCGAACAGATGGGCAAGGATGTCTTCGAGCTGGGTGCCGGGCTTGAGCAATTGGATGGGCAGATTGTAAATGCGCGCATAGGGCTCGTTGCAGATCACCAACCGCCCGCGCGCATCCATCATGCAAAGGCCGATCGAGATATTGTTGACGGCAGCGTCCAGCCGGATGTTCTGCCGCTCCAGCTCCAGCTTACGCTTCTGCTGGCTTTCGGATCGGGCGATCTCGTCGGTCACGTCCTCATGCGTGACCACCCAACCCAATTGCTCGGAATAGACATGGGCCGTCTCGATAATGCGCCCGCCATGCACCACTTCCTGGGCCTTGTGGCGCGCACCGCCGCGATTGGCCAGCAATTGGCTGGTATAATGTTCGTAAAAGGCTTCGGGGCCCTCACCGGGATGGTTGCCCAGCCGCGCGGACAGATGCACCACATCTTCCAGCGTCATCCCGCGATGGATGGCATCCTCAGAAAATCCGTAAAAGTCGCGATAATGCTTGTTCCACATGACGAGGCGGAACTGGGGCGACCAGACGCAAAAGCCATAGGGAATGCTTTCCAGCGCTGCATCAAGCAGCAGCTTTTCAGCCACTTCCCCCAGATTGTCCGCATCATCCGCGCGCATCGAACCTCCCGTCCAAAAGCCCAATTCACGACGCTGCGCGAACGGTAATGAGACCGGCTTAACGCGGGATTAAACCGGTACGTCCGAATCGAGTCGCGGGACAATTCGTGAAAGGGCCGCCTCGGGCGACAATATGCCCATATCGAGCCGCAGGTCATAATCGGTTTCGGCATGCACCGCCACCTGCCAGCGGCGCACCGGCTCGGGAATGCCGAGCAGGAGGGCGTCAGGCAGACTGGCATTGAACCTGTCCACGCCCCAATTGATCCAGGTTCCGGGGACATTGGCCTGAATGGTGCGGGCCAAGGTCGACTTGCCCGAGCGGGGCGCCCCATTGAGAATGACGATGCGCCCGGCCATGCTGCCCCTCCATGAAAAAGAGGCGGGCCCGAGCCCGCCTCGTCAGGATGATCAGCCCTTCGCCTTCTTGTTGCGCGCGGCCCAGGTCTTCAACCGCAATCCATTGAGGCGGATAAAGCCTTCGGCATCCTTGTGGTCATAGGCGACCGCACCTTCTTCGAAAGTGACGAGGTCTTCCGAATAAAGGCTATAGGGCGAAGTGCGCGCCACCACATTGGCCGAGCCCTTATAGAGCTTGACCGTAACTTCGCCGGCGACGAATTCCTGGCTCTTGTCGATCAGCGCCTGCAGCATTTCGCGCTCGGGCGAGAACCAGAAGCCATTATAGATCAGCTCGGCATATTTGGGCATGATCTCGTCCTTGAGATGGGCCGCGCCGCGATCGAGCGTGATCGATTCAATGCCGCGATGGGCATGCCAAAGCACTGTGCCGCCGGGCGTTTCATAGACCCCGCGCGACTTCATGCCCACAAAGCGGTTCTCGACCAGGTCGAGCCGCCCCACACCATGCTTGCCGCCCAACTCGTTGAGCTTTTCGAGCAGGCTTGCCGGCGACAGCTTGACGCCATTGACCGAGACGGCATCGCCCTTTTCAAAGCCGATTTTGACATATTCAGGCGTGTCGGGCGCCTGTTCGGGATCGACGGTGCGCTGATAGACATAGTCGGGAGCCTCGACGCCCGGATCTTCGAGCACGCGGCCCTCGGACGAGGTGTGCAACAGATTGGCATCGACCGAGAACGGTGCTTCGCCGCGCTTGTCCTTGGCGATCGGGATCTGGTTGGCTTCGGCATATTCGAGCAGCCTTGTGCGGCTGCGCAAATCCCATTCGCGCCAGGGCGCGATGACCTTGATGGAGGGATCGAGCGCATTGGCCGTCAATTCGAAACGGACCTGGTCATTGCCCTTGCCCGTAGCGCCATGGGAAATGGCGTCGGCCCCGGTTTCCTGGGCAATTTCCACCAGCCGCTTGGAAATCAGCGGCCGGGCAATCGAGGTGCCGAGCAGATAAAGGCCTTCATACATGGCGTTGGCGCGGAACATCGGGAAGACGAAATCGGCAACGAATTCCTCGCGCAGATCCTCGATGCGGATGTCCTTGATGCCGAACATTTCCGCCTTTTTGCGCGCCGGCTCCAGCTCTTCGCCCTGGCCCAGATCGGCGGTGAAGGTCACCACCTCGCAATTATAGGTTTCCTGCAGCCATTTCAGGATGATGGAGGTGTCCAGCCCGCCCGAATAGGCCAGGACGACCTTCTTGATGTCATTTGCCATGATGTGTTCCCAAAGGATCTGATGATGACAGGATAAGCTCTCAATCGCGCAATGAACTTGCGATCATCGCAATATTGGCGCAGTTTGTAGCATATCATGCCAAACACAGAAGAATGTGAAGCGGAAAATGCCAGAAATGCTCGACGCCATCGACCGCCGGATTTTGCGAGCATTGCAGCGCAATGGCCGCATGTCCAATGTGGAATTGGCCAATGCCGTGGGCCTGTCGCCCTCCCCCTGCCTGCGGCGCGTGAAGTTGCTCGAGGAAAAAGGCGTTATCGACCAGTATGTTGCGGTGCTCAACGGGCCCAAGCTCGGGCTCGGGCTCACGGTTTTTGCGCGCATCTGGTTCAAGACCCAGGACGCCGAAACCACCCACCAGTTTGCCGAGACTGTGCGAAAATTTCCCGAAGTGGCAGAGTGTTACCTCACCACCGGAGAATGCGACGCCATCATGCGGATCGTCACCACGGACCTGCACGCCTATTGGCGGTTTCAATCGGACTATCTAATGCGCATCCCGAGCGTGCAAAGCGTCAAGACCGATGTGCCCATGGAAACGATCAAGGCCGGACGCGAACTCCCGGTGTGAGGCCAGGCCCCCGTCAATGAACAGGTTCTGAACGCCCTACCCGGGCGCGCCGAAAAATGCGATGGTCCGGCGACCCATTCCGAGACCAGTTATGCCAGTGTTCGTCCCCGATCTGCCCGTCCTTCTCGCCTTCGCGCTGGCGACAGTGGTTCTTGCCATCACGCCGGGACCGGACATGGCCCTGCAGATGAGCCGTGCCATCAATTACGGACGGGCGCATGGCCTGGCCGCCATGTTCGGGGCCATGGCCGGCATATTGGTCCATACCATGCTGGTGGCCTTCGGCATTTCCATTCTGATCATCGCCGCCCCGCCCCTGTTCCTGGCGCTCAAGATCGCGGGCGCGATCTACCTCTTGTGGCTGGCCTATCAGGCGGTCGTGCATGGCGGCGGCTTGCGCCTTTCCGAAGCCGCCAGGAAGACGCCGACCCTGCGTCAGAGTTTTATGACCGGGATTGGCATCAACCTGCTCAATCCCAAGGTCGTTCTGTTTTTCGTGACCTTCCTGCCCCAATTCGTCGACGCCCATGACCCCGCCGCCACCGGCAAGCTGATTTTTCTCGGCCTCGAATTTGTGGCCCTTTCCATTCCGCTGGGTATCGTCACAGTGCTGCTGGCCGAGAGGCTGGCGGCCCTGTTTCGCTCTAGCAAGTGGGTGGAAAAGGCGCTCAACTGGAGCTTTGCCGCCATTTTTGCCGCCTTTGCGGCAACCATCCTGACGGCACAGGCGCGGCACTGATAACTATGGATCAAGCCCCTCGCATGGCTCAGGGCGTTCATTGCTCAATTCGTGCCACTGGCACGAATTGCCCCGGAGGGTCGCAATGAACTATCGCCACGCCTTTCACGCCGGCAATTTCGCCGATGTGGTCAAGCACGTCATCCTGACCCGCATCCTCGCCTATCTCATGAAGAAGGACGCCGCCTTCCGGGTGATCGACACCCATGCGGGCCTTGGCATTTATGACCTTTTCGGCGACCAGGCCGAAAAGACCGGCGAATGGCAGGACGGGATCGGCCGGCTGATTCACGTGAAACCACCCACCGACGTGGCCCAACTGCTGGCGCCCTATCTCGACGCCGTCCGGGCGCAGAACCCGGACGGAACGCTGCGTTACTATCCCGGCTCGCCCTTCATCACCCGACACATGCTGCGCGAGCAGGACCGGCTGATGGCCTTCGAACTCCATCCGATCGATGCTGACCGGCTGAAAGAAAACTTTGCCGGCGATTTTCAGACCCGCGTGACCCAGCTCGACGCTTGGGACATTTTTGGCACCCATTTGCCGCCCAAGGAAAAGCGCGGCCTGGTGCTGGTCGACCCACCCTTTGAGGAAAAGGGCGAGTTTTCCCGCATGGTGCAAAGCCTCGAAAAAGGCCATAAACGCTGGCCGGGCGGCACCTATGCCTATTGGTATCCGATCAAGGAACCGGGCGAGGTCGATGCCTATGTCAAAGCGCTCAAAAAGACCGGCATCCCAAAAATCCTCAGGCTCGAACTGACCATCCGCGCGCCTTCGACGCCACCACGCCTGCACGGCACTGGCATGGTGGTGATCAACCCGCCTTTCGTGCTGGAACAGGAGATGCGCGTACTGCTGCCGTTTCTGGCGGAACTACTCAGCGACGAGGGGCGCGGCAAGTGGAGCGTCGATTGGGTGGCGGGGGAGTAATACCCACCGGCCTGCCCCCTCATCCGCCCTTCGGGCACCTTCTCCCACAAGGGGAGAAGGGGGAGCGAGCAATCCGCTAGGGTTCGAGCGTTCGTTCGCAGAACCGCAACAGGTACCCATCCGGATCCTGCACACAGAATTGCCGCTGGAGGACGTCGCGTTCATCGACCCGATAGGATTTGGTCTCAACCGGCATGAAGAGCTGGACACCCGCAGCGTCCAGGCGTTCAAGGATCGGCTCCAGCGCCACGACCTCAATTTGCAGATTGAGCCCGCGGCCAAACGGACGCGCCAATTCGGCAGTGCGCCAGTCCCGGCCTATGCCGATCTGGTCCAGCATGATCTCGGCGCCGTCCAGACAAAGATAGGCAAAGCCTTCTTCTTCCCGCGCGTAGCGCACCGAGAAACCGAGCAGATCGCAATAAAAATGGCGACTTGCGGCAATATCGGATACCGAAAGCTCAGGGACCAGCGCCACCATCAGAGCGCCAGCAGCGCGTCCCGGTCTTTTTTGGTCATCCGTTCGCTCTCGCTCTTGAGCTGCCCGCAGGCGGCGAAGATGTCGCGGCCGCGCGGGGTGCGGACGGGCGAGGCATAGCCGGCCTTGTTGACGATATCGGCAAAGCGCTCGATGCGCGAGGATGGCGAGGTGCCATAGTTCGAACCCGGCCAGGGATTGAACGGGATGAGGTTGATCTTGGCGGGAATGCCGGCCAAGAGCCGCACCAGTTCGCGCGCTTCGGCATCAGAGTCATTGATGCCATCGAGCATGACATATTCGAAGGTGATGCGGCGAGCGTTGGAGAGGCCCGGATAATTCTTGCAGGCTTCGAGCAGCTCCTTGAGCGGCCATTTCTTGTTGATCGGCACCAGCACATCGCGCAGATCGTCGCGCACGGCATGGAGCGAAATGGCCAGCATGACATCGATCTCGCGCCCGGTCGGCTCGATATAGGGCACGACACCGGAAGTGGAGAGCGTAATGCGACGCTTGGAAATGGACATGCCATCGCCGGCCGAGGCGATGAGCAAAGCCTGTTTGACATTGTCGTAATTATAGAGCGGCTCGCCCATGCCCATCATCACGATATTGGTGATGGCGCGGGTTTCGCCGCCCGGCACCAGGCCTCCGTCGTCAGGGCGCGAACCGCCAGGGAAATCACCCAGACGCTCGCGCGCCATCAGGATCTGTCCCAGGATTTCGCCGGCGGTGAGATTGCGGACGAGCTTTTGCGTGCCGGTATGGCAAAAGGAACAGGTGAGCGTGCACCCGACTTGTGAAGAGACGCAAAGTGTCCCGCGGTCGCTTTCCGGGATATAGACGGTTTCGACCTCGACCGCCGGCATATGGGGATTGGCCGGATCGCGGAAGCGGAAGAGCCATTTGCGCGTGCCGTCGACTGAAACCTGCTCGGTGACGATTTCCGGCCGGTCGAGATTGAAGGTTTCACTGAGCTTCTGGCGGACCGGCTTGGCCACATTGGTCATGCGGTCGAAATCGGTGACGCCGTTGACATAGAGCCAGTTCCAGAGCTGGGAGGCGCGCATGCGCCCTTCCTTTTCCGAAACAACCTCATGGCTGACCAGCGTTTCCGCCAGGCCGGCCTTGGACAAGCCGATCAGCGACGGCCGCGCCGTGGACGCCGGGCGGATAGCGGTCGAATGGTCAAGGTTCAGCGCAAGGCTCATGGCGGGCACGGGGGGCTCAACAGATGCGGGAAGTGCGCGCCTTTAGCACAGGCAGGTGGAAAGCGCAAAGTCACGCTGGCGGGAGGCGGGGATGCGGTGAGGGCAGAACGATCAAAGTAGCCCGGGCCGCCCTCGGACTTGATCCGAGGGCCACTCGGATCTGGTGCGAACCTTGAAAGGTCCTCGGGTCAGGCCCGAGGACGGGACCGTGAGTGTTGAAAAATCAGCACTCGGCGCCAATAGCCTGTTGGGCGGCGGTAGCACCGGACAGCGAATAGGATTGCACGACCTGCGTGCCATCGGCAGCGGTACCGGTGATGGAAATGCTCGAACCGGCACGGATGGCGGCGGCCAGATTGGCCGACTGGGCGCTGTCATCGAGCCAGGCCGCATCGTTCTGGGTAAAGAGCGTGAAATTCTGGCCCCCGACATTGGCCGTGGCTGTGGAACCGGTCTGGAACGTATAGCCGGCCACCACATTGAACTCGTTCACCACATCTTCGCCGGGGCGGTTGGTGATATAGAGATAGGCCTCGCCATAGCCGCTCGGGGTCGGCTCGGTGCTTTTGGGCCTGGTCATGGCAAAGCAGACCGTGCCGCCGCCATCATCGGCCGCATAGCTCGACCAGTCTCGGAAATCGCCCAGAACCCGCGCCGACTGCGCCTCGGCCGGCAAAATGGCCGACAGCGTCGTGACAAGGGCAAGCGCGAGAGCGGAAATTCGGATCATCGGGTCTTTTACCATTAGAGCATCGCGCGAAAAAGTGGGTACCGGTTTTCCGCGAAAAACGATGCGACTACAAACAGATAGAGCAAACGTCCCGATTCCGTCGGGACGCATTTTGCTCTAGCAGAACCGGGCAAGGGGCTTTTTGCCCGATGCCCAGTTAGGGTGTTTGGGGGCGTCTCGGCAAGTCCCCGATCCGCACCATGACCGGGTGGGGAAAAGCGGCCCGTCTTTGGCTCCTATGCCTTACTGGCAGGCCGCATCGATGGCATTCATCGCCGCGGTGGCGCCGGAAAGGGAATAGGTATCGACCGTATCGGTGCCGCGCTGGCTGGTGCCGCGCACCACAAGCTGATTGCCGGCCTTGAAGGCGGCGACAAATCCGGGCTCATCGCTGCTCGAGGCCAGCCAGGCCGTCGAACCGCGGGCGGCCATGACATAGCTCTTGCCATCGACCGAGGCCGAGGCCTTGGCATCGCTGGTATTATAGGGGTAGCCGATCTGGGTCTGGACCTCGTTTTTCGAGCCCATGCCCTTGCGGTGCACGATCAGGAACTTGACCGGGTCGCGGTTGACGCCTGTGGGTTCGCTGCGCTGCGGCTCCCCAATGATAAAACAGAGCTGACCGCTCTGATCGCTCGCCGTATAGGCGGACCAGGCGTTGAACGTGCCCAGCTCGGTGGCCTGCTGGGCCTGAGCGGCCGGGGCCAGAGCCATGACCGTTGCCACCGCGAGCCCAAGGATGAGGCCACCGGTTTTCGTCGTCATCGCCAATTCTTCCTCTTGTTTTGCTGGTGTTCGTGGGGGCGTTCTGTCCGCCCAATGTGCCCCGAACATGGTTACCAAGGTGTCAAAAACCTCTCGGCCCCCGCCGCGCCGTTCGGCATTTGCTTCAAATGAAAGCCAAAGGCGGCGGGAATGGGGCACGATTTGCCCCGCGCCTCCCGGTCTGCCCGCTTAGGGTTAAGCCAATCCTAACAAGAGCGTGATCCGTCCCTCACGCCGCCAGCGGGTAGCTTTGTTCCACAAGATAGGGACCGCCCCCAACCGAATCCCGGCTGGAAAACAGCACGAACCGCGCCGGCACGAAACTGAGCGGTTCGAATCGGGCCGCCTCTGCGAGAAAGCGCGCCACATCCTCGGCCGTGGTGCCGCGCAAGCGCGCCAGCGATACATGCGGCACGAATTTGCGCCCCTCGGGCGGCAGGCCCGCCCTTTGCAACACCCGCTCATGGGCCGCCTGCAGCCGGTTGAGCGCTTCCGATGGCTCCACCCCTGCATAAAGCGCGCGCGGCTTGTCGCCGCCAAACGTGCCCAGATGCGTGAGCCGGATGGGGAATTGCAGCGAATTGGACAGCCGGTCGAGACTATCGACCACCTCATCGGCCGTATTGCCATCGACATCGCCGATAAAGCGCAGGGTGATGTGATAATTGTCCGGATCGATCCAGCGGGCGCCGGAAAGGCCGCCCCGCTTGAGCGAGAGGGCAAATCCCACCTCGGCGGGGATTTCGAGGCCGGTAAAGAGCCGGGGCATGATGTGCCTCCCTGGCAAGTGTCCGCGCGATTCGTCACTCGACCCTAACACAATCGCTTTATTGGGCCAGTCCCAGTGTCGCACGCGTCCGATTATCCTTGTCAATCAAGGATTGGCTCCCCATATTCCGAGCCAAGTGGCAACGCCAATTGCCCCCGGCGGTGACAAGACCGCATATGCGTTATTTGGAAAGGGAACCAAAGAATGGCTGAATATGACCGTCAGACCCTCGGTGCGCGGGCCGGCTCGGCCTTGGCCATCGACGAGGGCCTTCGCAGCTATATGCTGCGTGTCTACAATTATATGGGCCTCGGCCTGGTGGTAACGGGCCTGGTGGCCTTTTTCACCAGCCAGTGGGCCATGTCGAGCCAGGCGAACGCCGAGCTGCTTTATGGCAGCCCGCTGGCCTGGGTGATCATGCTCTCGCCGCTGGCCTTCGTGCTGGTCTTGAGCTTCGGCATCAACAAGCTGTCCGTGGGCGCGTCCCAGGCGATCTTCTGGGCCTTCGCGGCCGTGATGGGCCTGTCGCTGTCGTCCATCTTCCTGGTCTATACCGGCGCTTCGATCGCCAAGGTGTTCTTCATCACCGCCGCCACTTTCGGCGCGATGAGCCTTTACGGCTATACCACCAAGCGCGACCTGACCGGCATGGGCAACTTCCTGATGATGGGCCTGATCGGCATCATCATCGCCTCGATCGTGAACATCTTCCTTGGCTCGTCCATGCTCGATTTCGCGATCTCGGTGCTGGGCGTGCTGATCTTTACCGGTCTGACCGCCTATGACACCCAGAAGATCAAGGAAAGCTATTCGGAAGCCTATGGTGCCGACGTAATGGCCAAGAATGCCATTATGGGTGCGCTCTCGCTCTATCTCGACTTCATCAACCTCTTCCTGATGCTGCTCCGCCTGTTCGGCAATCGCGAGTAGCAATCAAGGCCTTGATCATAAGATCAAGGAATTTGGTTGGACGAAAATGGGGACCGCGGCTTACAACAGCCGCGGTCTTTTGTTTTGTCCTCGTTTTGCCGCGTTTCCGAACCGCAAAACCGTTACCACTTTTGCTCGAAACGCTCTCGCCATGTCCGACTATCTGCTGCGCCCCTTTTCCTGGTCCGATGTCCCCGCGATCACGGCGATCTATCGTCACTATGTCTATCATTCGGTGGCGACCTTCGATCTCGACGCGCCGGGCGAAACCTTCTTCGCCGAGAAATTCGGCCATATGCTCGAACTGGGCCATCCCATCGTCATCGCCCAGGGCCAGGACGGGGCCGTGCTGGGCTATTCCTATGCCTCGGTCTATCGGCCGCGCCCGGCCTATCGCTTCACCTGCGAGAACTCGGTCTATTGCGCGCCCGATGCCCAGGGCCGGGGCCTGGGACGAGCGATGATGGAGGCTGTGATCGAGCAATCGCGCGCCTTCGGCTTCAAGCAGATGATCGCCGTCATCACCGCCGAAGGCACCGGTTCAATCCGCCTGCATGAAAAGCTCGGCTTCCGCCATATCGGCCTGCACGAAAAGCTCGGCTTCAAATTCGACCGCTGGCTCGACATCGTCCATATGCAAAAGGCGCTTTAGGCCGCAGCCGGCGCGCCGCGTCAGGCGAGCCGGGCCTGCAGGCGCCCGATGATCCGCTTCATTTGCCCTGAAGCCAGGAGCCCGGGCCCCAATGGCCCGGACCGGTCCGTACCGATCGCGGGTAAAGTGCGCAGCGCCATGCGCATATCGGCCGTCACCTGCCCCAGCTGCCAATCGATCTCGACATCGACAAGGTGGGGTTGGTCGGGTGCGGCAAGGCTGATCGCCTTGACGGCATAGGCCGCCGCACCCAAAGCATGCGCGCCCATGTGACAGACCGCTGAGGCCTGGCCGGCCGATCGGGCGGCCGCCGCTGCCGCCGGAGACACGCCGCGCGCCGCGCTCCCGCCACCAAACCTGGCCCGAATTTCAGTCGCCGTATCGAGCGCGCCGCGGGCATAGGCCCTTGCCCGGGCAATGGCGGCGCGGGGGCGATCATCGTCGGGCTTTTCGGCCTCGAATATCCAAAGCACCCGTTCCGCACAGGCGGCGGCCCAATCCGCGACAAGGCGGCGATCGGCTTCGCTGAGCGTTTGCACCGAGATCATGATAAATCCTTGGCCAAGGTCAGGCCGACCGATCCAACATCTTATGCATGGCAAAGCAGGCCGTGCTGCCATCGGGCAAGGCATCGAGCGACCAGCCCTGCGCGCGGTAAAAGGCTTTTGCGGTGGCCGTGGCCTTGAGCCGCCCCTCGGCAAAGCCGCGGGCGATGAGATCGGCCTCCATATGGGCGAGAAGGGCTTTGCTGATCCCGCGGAACCGGGCATCCGGCGCCACATAATTGAGGGCGATTTCGCCGGACGCAGTGGTGGCACCCACAGCCGCGATCTCCCCCTCCAGTTCGGCCACCACCATGAAAAAGCCCTCTCGCGCCAGCATGTCGGCAATGCCCGAAGGCGTCTTGTTGGCCGTCCATTCGGCAATCATCTGCGGATCGTCATGGTGGTCGGCATGGCAGAGCTGGGTGATCGAGGCGATCAGGACCTCGCTGATGGCCGGCACATCCTCCGCCCGCGCCGGACGGATGACAAGGCTCACCCCACCACCGCCAGATCGGGATCGAGCACCCGCAGCACTTGGGCCAGGTCGTGCCCGCGTTTCAGGATACGGCCCTGCTGATTGGTGACCATGAACTGGCCCTGGCGATTGCGCAATTTGGGGTTCTTCTCGACCACGAAAAGCGGGCGCTCCGAGACCCGCGCATAGATGGAAAACAGCGCCCTGTCCTTGAGGAAATCCATGGCATAATCGCGCCATTCGCCCTGGCCCACCTTGCGGCCGTAAACGGCCAGGATCTGCATCAGCTCCCTGCGGTCGAAAGCCACGATGGGCTGCACAGGCCGGTTGGGCTGGCTGGCAGGCTCGCCCACATGCACCAGCGCCAGATTGGCCTGACTATCCTTGGAAGAACCCTGCACGCCGCCTCAATGCCTTGTCATCGCATGGTCATGATCGGCGCATTCGCGGGGCTTGGCAAGGGGCACAAAATTCCCCAATTCGGCCATGATTTGTCCCTGACACCGCCCCATTGCGTCAGCATCGTTCAAACATTGCCTCCAGTGGCTGGCAATCGGGCCGACCGAGCCCCCAAACCAGAAGGCCCGATTGCCAGCCTCCCATTTGAGTTGACTCCAAGTCAGTTGCCCGCTCCCGCCCCCGGAGCGGGCATTTTTGTCTCCGGGCCGTCAGAAACTATAGGCGGCAGCACCCAGGATCGGCCCGGGCAGGCCATTGCGCTCGGGCTGGATGAGGATGGCCACGCCGCCATTGTCGCCGTCCTGGAACTGGTCGAGCGGCAGTTTGATTTCCGCGCCTTCGGTGGCTTCCCACACGCCCACAACCTGCCGATTGACCACGACCTGGGTATAGACCATGGATTTTCCGGCATTTTCGCCCTTCTCGATGGCCACATCGGCCCGATCGAGATAGCGGACCAGCCAGATCGAAGCATCTTCCAGCGCCGCATCGGCCGGCACCGACAGCTTGAGCATATCGCCATGGGCCGTGAGCGAGATCTCGAGCGGCAATTGCGCCGAGGCCACGGCATCATAGACCTCGTCGCGCCGCGAGCCGACAACACCCTCGGCGCCATTGATGACCATTTGCGGGGTGAAGATACGCGACGACCCCCAGCTTTTGGCATAGCCGCGCTGACGGTCCGAAAAACCTTTGTCGCCAAAGGTATCTTCCCAGCCGATATAGTCCCAATAGTCCACGTGATAGGCCAGGGCCAACAGGTCGTCCCGGTCGGCAAGGCTGGTCAGCAGCGCATCGGCGGGTGGACAGGAAGCGCAACCCTGGCTGGTAAAGAGCTCCACCACCGCCTTGGGGTTGAGGCGCACCGATTGGGCGCCGGCTGACCCCACGAGGGCCAGTCCCATAAATATGCCGATAATGCATCCCGAGAAGCGGCGAAAATTCATGGGCGCTGTTGTAGGCCGCAGCCCTGGCAATTGCCTAGTCAAAAGCGGGTGAGGGCACGATTTGGGCCAAAAAAAGATGGCGACCACCGGGGCCGCCATCCTTAGATGCAGATTAATGTGAGCAGTGCTTACGCCGCCACCAGGCTCCGCAACACATAGTGCAGGATGCCGCCATTCTTGAAATAGTCCAGCTCATTGGCGGTATCGATGCGGCAGCGGGTTTCGACATTGAGCACTTCGCCGTTTGGCCGGGTGATCTTGACCTTGACCATGGCGCGCGGCTCGATGCTCTCGACGCCGACAATATCGACGGTCTCGCTGCCATCGAGACCCAGGCTCTGCCAGCTCTCGCCATCCTTGAACTGCAGCGGAATGACGCCCATGCCGACCAGGTTGGAGCGGTGAATTCGCTCAAAGCTCTGCGCGATGACCGCCTTGACGCCCAGAAGGTTGGTGCCCTTGGCCGCCCAGTCGCGCGAGGAGCCGGTGCCATATTCCTTGCCGGCAAAGATCACCAGTGGCGTGCCCTTTTTCTGATAGGCCATGGCCGCATCATAGATCGGCATCTGCTCGCCCGACGGGCCCTTGGTGAAGCCGCCCTCGACCCCATCGAGCATCATGTTCTTGATGCGGATATTGGCAAAGGTGCCGCGCATCATCACCTCGTGATTGCCGCGGCGGGCGCCATAGGAGTTGAAATCCTTTGGAGCCACCTGCCGCTCGGTCAGGTACTGACCAGCCGGGGTTGCCGGCTTGAACGAACCGGCCGGCGAAATGTGGTCGGTGGTGATCGAATCGAGGAACAGCGCCAGGACGCGGGCCGAGACCACATCGGTCACCGGCTTGGGTTCCATGGTCAGGTCTTCGAAATAGGGCGGATTCTGCACATAGGTGGACGACGAGTTCCAGCCATAGGTCTCACCGCCTTCCACGGCGATGGACTGCCAGTGCGTGTCACCCTTGAACACGTCCGAATAGCGCGAGCGGAACATGTCGGCATGGACGTGCTGACGCACGATCTCGGCCACTTCGTGATTGGTGGGCCAGATATCCTTGAGATAGACCGGCTTGCCATCCTTGCCCGTACCGAGCGGCTCGGTGGTGATATCGACATTGAGCGTGCCGAGCAGCGCATAGGCCACAACCAGCGGCGGCGAGGCCAGGTAGTTGGCGCGGACATCGGGGTTCACGCGACCCTCGAAATTGCGGTTGCCCGACAAGACCGAGGCGGCCACCAGCTTGTGCTCATTGATGCAATCGGAAATGGCCTGCGGCAGCGGGCCCGAATTGCCGATACAGGTGGTGCAGCCATAGCCCACCAGGTTAAAGCCGATGGCGTCGAGATCGTCCTGCAGGCCCGCAGCGGTCAGGTAATCGGTGACCACCTGCGATCCGGGTGCCAGCGAGGTCTTGACCCAGGGCTTGGAATTAAGGCCCAGCGCCCGCGCCTTGCGGGCAACCAGCCCGGCCGCCACCAGCACCGAGGGGTTCGAGGTATTGGTGCACGAGGTAATGGCCGCGATCACCACCGAACCATCGTCGATATGATAATCGGTGCCTGTGACCGGGAAGGCGGCTTCTTCGGGAATGTCGTCGACGCCAGTGGCGCCTTCATCGACATAGCGCGCCTCACCATTGCTGTCGGGCAGGCGGGTGCGCTCGGCACGGCCACCGGCCAGTTCGGGCAGCGCCTTGGCAAAGGTCGAAGTCACATCCTTGAGGGCAACACGGTCCTGCGGACGCTTGGGGCCCGAAAGCGAGGGCACGACGGTGGAGAGATCGAGCTCCAGGGTCGAAGTGAAGACCGGATCGGGGCTGTCCGAAGTGCGGAACATGCCCTGGGCCTTGGAATAGGCCTCGACCAGGGCCACGCGATCGGGGTCGCGGCCGGTCGTGGTGAGGAATTTGAGCGTATCGGCGTCGACCGGGAAATAGCCACAGGTGGCGCCATATTCGGGCGCCATATTGGCGATGGTCGCCTGGTCTTCGAGGCTGAGATAATCAAGGCCCGGGCCGTAGAATTCGACGAATTTGCCGACCACGCCCTTCTTGCGCAGCATTTCGGTGACGGTCAGCACCAGGTCAGTGGCGGTAATGCCTTCATTGATCTTGCCGGTAAGCTTGAAGCCCACAACTTCGGGGATCAGCATGGTGATCGGCTGGCCCAACATGGCCGCTTCGGCCTCGATGCCGCCCACACCCCAGCCGAGCACGGCCAGGCCATTGACCATGGTGGTGTGCGAGTCGGTGCCCACCAGGGTGTCGGGATAGGCGACGGTCTCGCCATTTTCTGTCTTGGTCCAGACGGTCTGGGCCAGATATTCCAGGTTCACCTGGTGGCAAATGCCGGTGCCGGGCGGCACGACGCGGAAATTGTCGAATGCAGACTGGCCCCAGCGCAGGAATTCATAGCGCTCGCCATTGCGCTCATATTCGAGCTCGACATTCTGGTTGAACGCCAAAGGCGTACCATAGCTGTCCACCATGACCGAATGGTCGATGACCAGGTCAACCGGCACCAGCGGATTGATCTTTTGCGGATTGGCACCGAGCTTGGCCGTGGCGTCGCGCATGGCGGCAAGATCCACCACGGCGGGCACGCCGGTAAAGTCCTGCATCAGCACGCGCGCCGGACGATAGGAAATTTCATGTTCGCTGGTGCGCGACACCAGCCATGCCGCCACCGCTTCGATATCGGCCTTGGTCACAGTGCGATTGTCTTCAAAGCGCAGCAGGTTTTCCAGCACCACCTTCATCGAACCGGGCAGCTTGGAGACGCCGGCAAGGCCGTTCTTTTCGGCCTCGACAATGGAATAATAGGTATAGGTCTTGCCGCCGACCGTGAGCGTCGACTTGGATTTGAAGCTGTCTATCTGTGTCACGATGCTCCGCCCTTCTTGCTGCTGTTGCGCGGGATTGTCCGGGGCTTGGGGCCGAAGAAAAATCCGCGCTTTTCTGGAATGAATCCAATCTCTCAGGGCTTATAGTCAATCACATAGGCCCTTGCCAGTCGTACCATTGGTTCAATACGAGATGGGGCCATGACGCAAAGGCAAGTCCAGCACCCGATAATTCTCAAGACTGAGGCGCTTGCCTGCGGTCGGGGCGAGACAATTCTTGCCCGCGATCTCGATCTCGAGGTGCCGGCCGGGACCGGGCTGCTGCTGCGCGGCCCCAATGGCGCGGGTAAATCCACCCTGCTGCTGACCCTGGCCGGTCTGCTTGCACCGCTTGGCGGTCATATTCATTTTGAGGGTGCAGGCCCTGACGATGGGCCCCTGATGCACCATTGCGGACATCGCAACGCCGTGCGGCCGCGCTTGAGCGTCCTCCAGACGCTGCGCTTCTGGGCCGAGATCAATGGCACGGGCCAAGTGCCGTGCGAAGCCGCGCTCGACCGCGTGGGCCTCGGCCGGACAGCCCATCTCGATGCCGGCTATCTTTCTGCCGGCCAACAGCGCCGCCTGGTTTTGGCGCGCCTATTGGTGTCGCCCCGCCCGGTCTGGCTGCTCGACGAGCCCAGCGCCGCTCTCGACACCCAGGGCCAGGCCTTGCTGGCAAAGCTGCTGACCGAACATTTCGCGGCCGGTGGGCTGGCGGTCATCGCCACCCATGACGATATCGCCCTGCCCCAATTGACCACCCTCAATCTGGGAGCCCCGGCATGAGCGGCTTTCTTGGCGTCCTCAAGCGCGACTTGCGCCTGAGCCTGGCCGGCGGCGGCGAGGTGATGACGCTGGTGCTGTTCTTCATCATTGTCGGCGCCATCGTCCCCTTCGCCGTCGGCCCGGACCGGCTGCTGCTGGCCCGCATCGCCCCCGGCATCATCTGGATCGCGGCATTCCTGGCCATGCTGCTGGGCCTTGACCGCCTGTTCCGGCCCGACCGCGACGACGGCACCCTGGCGCTCTACCGGCTGGCCGACATGTCCATGGCCAGCGCAGTTGCCGCAAAAGTGATCGCCCATTGGCTGACCGCCGCCCTGCCCCTGATCCTCGCATCGCCCTTTCTGGCCATGATCCTGGCCATGGACGGCCCGACCTTTGCCCGCACCCTATTGTCGCTGTTGATCGGCACACCGGCCCTGGCCGCCTTCGGCACCTTCGGAGCCGCCATAACCGTGGCCGTGCGGCGCGGCGGGCTGCTCGCGCCCATCCTCATCGCGCCGCTTTGCGTGCCGGTGCTGATCTTCGGGGTTGGCGCCATCGCGCCTCTTGGCGGGCCCGACCAGGCGACAAATGCCATGCTCCTGCTTGCGGCACTCAGTCTCATGGCCTGCGCCCTGTCTCCCTTTGCCGCCGCACTTGCGATAGACTGGGGAGAAGAGTAGAGCGCGCCCATGAATCTAGACGGCACTGATGACATCCCCAAACTGAGCTGGTGGAACCGGCTGGCCCATCCCGGCCAGTTCATGGGCTGGACCCGGCCGCTGATCTGGCCGCTGGTGGCTGTCACAGCAGTGCTGTTCCTGCTGGGCCTGTGGTTCGCCTTCTTCAATTCGCCCGCCGACTACCAGATGGGCGATACGGTGCGCATCATGTATGTGCATGTGCCCACCGCCTGGCTCAGCCAGTTCGTCTATGCCGCCATGGCGGTTTCGGCGCTGGGCACGCTGGTCTGGCGGCACCCGCTGGCCGATGTGTCGATGAAAGCCGCCGCGCCCCTGGGCGCCGCCTTTACCGCTATGGCGCTGTTTACCGGCTCCATGTGGGGCCGCCCGACCTGGGGCACGTTCTGGGAATGGGACGGGCGCATGACCTCGACGCTCATCCTGCTTTTTATCTATCTGGGGATCATCGCCCTGTGGCGCGCCTTCGATGATCAATTGCGGGCCGCGCGTATTGTCGCGGTCTTCACCCTTGTCGGCGCGGTCAATGTGCCCATCATCAAATTCTCGGTCGATTGGTGGTCGACGCTGCACCAGCCCGCCAGCGTCTTCCGCCCGGACGGGCCAACCATGCCGGCCTCCCTGCTGACGCCGCTTTTCATCATGTTCTTTGCCTTCACCCTGCTTTTCGTCACCCTGCAATTGGTGGCCATGCATACCGAAATCCGCCGGCGCCGCCTGGTGACGCTTGAGCGCCGCGCCGCACGTGGAGAGGCCGCATGATCGCGCTGGGGGAACATGCCCAATTCATCATCGCCGCCTATGCCGGCATATTTCTCGGCCTGGCGCTGCTGATCGGCTGGATCGTTTTCGATGCAAGGCGGGTCAAGGCGCGGCTGGAAACACTCGGGGACAAACGCGGCTGATGCGCTATGTCCTTTTTGCCCTGCCCCTGATCCTCTTGGTGGCGCTGGTCTCGGTTTTCGCCTTTTCGATCGATCGCGATGCGAGCCTGGTCCGCTCGGTGTTGATCGACAAGCCGGCCCCGGCCTTCGACCTCCCGCCGGTCGAGGGCCTGGATGTGCCCGGTTTCGACACTGCCGCGCTTGAAGGCGAAGTCACCGTGGTCAATGTCTTTGCCTCCTGGTGCATTCCCTGCCGCGACGAGCATCCCCTGCTCGAAGCGCTCAAGGCCGAGACCGGCGTGCGCCTGTTCGGCATCAATCATTCCGACGCGCCGGAAAACGCCCGGGCATTCCTGGCCGAATTGGGCAATCCCTATGACGCTGTGGGGGCCGACCGCGATCGCCGCGTTTCCATCGACTGGGGTGTCTATGGCGTCCCCGAGACCTTTCTGGTCGATGCCGAGGGGGTCATCACCTATAAGCATGTCGGCCCTTTGACGCCTTCGGCTATTGAAACCGAACTGCTTCCCGCCCTAGAACGGGCCCGGAGCTGAGCCATTCAGGCTCCGTTCATCTTGTCTGCAGCATTCTGCGGGCGTTATCGCATTCCCGACCAGAGAGCCGCATGCTGCATCGAGTTCTGACCCATTTGCGCCATCAGCCGCTGATCACCCGCATCGAATATGTGCTGATTGCCGCCATTGTTACCGTGGTCACGACTTTTGCAGTCTCCGCCGCCGGCTACAATATCACCGATTTCTTCCCCGGCTGACGAAACCCGGGTCTCTAGAAGTCGCTGGTCAGGCCCTTGATTTCCCAATCGCCATAACGCACCGGTTCCAGCCCGCCGCGGCCGCCTTTTTCCCTGGGGGCCATGGCGGTCGCCGCATCGATCTGCTGCCGCCGGGCCTCGGCTTCGGCCAGGGCACGCTGCGCCGCCGGGCTCAGGGCCTTTTCCTCTTGGGCCGTGTCAGGCTCCGGTGAACTCTTCTCCTGCTCGCTCATGCTCTCTTCCATGACAAATTGGTCACCCTGCTTGCACCGAACCGCTCGGCGCACAACATAGTTGCTCAACGCTTCCAACCCAAGGGTTCGAAACAATGTTCAATACGCTGCGCACCTTTGTCCTTCTGGCGGCAATGACGGCGCTGTTCATGGTGGTGGGCTATTTCATCGGCGGCACCGGCGGCATGATGATTGCCCTGGTTTTCGCCGCTGCGACTAACCTCTTCGCCTATTGGAATTCGGACAAGATGGTTCTGCGCATGCAGAACGCCGTGCCGGTCGAACGCAGCCGCGCACCCGAGCTTTATGACATGGTCGATGTGCTTTCGAGGCGCGCCGGCCTGCCGACCCCCAAAGTCTATGTCATCGAAACCGACCAGCCCAATGCCTTTGCCACGGGACGCGACCCCAATAATGCGGCCGTGGCCGTATCGTCGGGCCTGCTGCGCCAGCTCGATACGCGCGAAGTGGCGGGCGTGGTCGCCCACGAGCTGGCCCATATCAAACACCGCGACACCCTGACCATGACCATCACCGCCACCCTGGCCGGTGCCATTTCGGCCCTGGCCCAGTTTGGCCTGTTCTTTGGCGGCGGCAATAATCGCGACAACCCGCTGGGCGGCATTGGCGCTTTGCTCATGGTATTCCTGGCCCCGCTGGCCGCCATGCTGGTGCAGATGGCCGTGAGCCGCACCCGCGAATATGAAGCCGACCGGCACGGCGCCGAGATTTCCGGCGACCCGCTGGCCCTGGCGTCGGCGCTCAACAAGATCGCCACCCTGGCCGGACGCCAGGTCAATGTCGCGGCCGAGCGCAATCCCGCCATGGCGCATATGTATATCGTCAATCCCCTGAGCGGGCAGCGCATGGACAATCTGTTTTCCACCCATCCGGACACCGGCAATCGCATTGCCGCGCTGCAAAGGCTTGCCGCCGGCATGCCTGTGGACGATAAGGGCGCCAGGCCCCAGCGCCGCCCACGGCCCGCTGCACCGCGCAGCACCAGTGGTGGTGGCTGGCGCGTGCCGACCGCCGGACGTTCCGAAGATCAGGACCGCTCCCGCGGGCCCTGGGGATAGAGCAACGCCTCTCAGGCGTCTGCAAGAGACTGAGTTGACGAATTGGCGCAACGCACCGAACCGGCGGGCCTCAAGCTTCGCCTTGCTGCCGCTCAGCGGCTGAAAGCCGTCCTGGCCTACGATCATTTTACGCCCCTTGATGCCGGCGACCTGGCCGATGGCCGGGACCGCGCGCTGGCCAACCGGCTGATCACCACGGCCCTGCGCCGCCATGGACAGATCAATGACGTGCTGGCCGATCTTTTGGAAAAAGGCCTGCCGCCCCGTTCTGGCAGCTTTGAAGCGGTGTTGCGCCTCTCGCTGGCCCAATTGATTTTCCTGCCCGATCTGGGCGCGCATAGCGCCCTGTTCCTGGCCGTCGAAGCCGTCAAACGCGACAACAAGGCCCGGCATCTCAGCGGCCTGATGAATGCCGTGCTGCGCCGGGCCCAGGCCAATTCGGCCCGCTACGGCCTGATGGACAATGCCCGATTGCTGCCCGACCCTTTCCTCGCGGGCTGGACCGCGGCCTATGGCGCCGACGCCGTCGCTCAGTTTGCCCAGGCCCTGATCGAGGGCGCGCCGCTGGACCTGACATTGCGCGACGAGGATGCCGATTTGATCGACGCGCTTAATGCCGAGCCGGTTCTGGTCGATAGCGTTCGCCTCGAAAGCCGCGACCGGCCCGTGGAGGCCCTGCCCGGCTTTGCCGAGGGCCGCTGGTGGGTGCAGGATGCCGCCTCGGCCATACCGGCGCGCCTCATGGGCCTCGCGCCCGGCCAGACCGTGCTTGATCTATGTGCCGCGCCCGGCGGCAAGACCGCCCAATTGATCAAGGCCGGCTATAAGGTCACCGCCTTGGACAACGACACCGGCCGGCTTGAACGGCTGAAACAGAATATGGCCCGGCTCGGCTATGCGCCCAGGATCATGGAGGCCGATGCGGCCAATTACGACCCGGCATCGCCCTTTGATGGTGTGCTTCTGGACGCCCCCTGTTCGGCCACCGGCACCTTTCGCCGGCATCCCGAGGTGCTGTGGAGCCGCAATACGCGCGATATTGCCGGCCGCGTCCGCCTGCAGCAGGCGCTTTTGGCCAATGCCTTCCGGTGCCTGGCCCCTGGTGGCACCCTGATCTATTGCGTCTGCTCACTTGAGCCTGCCGAGGGTGAAGACCAGGTGTCCTGGATCCTTGATGCCCTGCCCGGCCTCGAGCTCTGGCCCATCGAACCCAAGGACATGGCCGGACTGGAACAGGCCGTGACCGACAAAGGCCTGGTGCGCACCCACCCTGCCATGACCCCCGGCACCGGAAATGCGGGGATGGACGGGTTCTTCGTGGCGCGGTTCCGGCGAACACGCTAAGGGCTTTGGTAACAGGCAACCGGCATCATTGGCCGGCGAGGACTCTTCGAGTGATTTTGGTCAAGCATAGGGCAGTGGCTTGCTCCCCGGACATGGGGAGAAGGCGGCGATGAGCGGACGGCTGATAACGGCCGGGCGCCGCTTTGCGCTCGACCTTGCCGACAGCGTGGTGACCATGCCCATGCTGCGCTGGACCTGGCGCGGCCAGACCGATCATGCCTATGCCGGCGACCTTCCCGATTTCCGCCCCGCCGACCGCCAGGCCGTGCGCGAAATGATGTCGGGCCGTTACCTGCTCGCATCCAAACTGTTCGAAACCGGCGGCGCCTCGCCCTTCTCGCTGGATGTGGACCACCCCGACTGGTGGAACAATCTGCATAGCTTTTCCTGGTTGCGGCATTTCCGCGATGTGCGCGACCCCGGCGAGAAGCTGTTTGCCCGCACCCTGGTACTGGACTGGATCGGCCGCGAGGGCCAATTCGAGGCCGATAGCTGGACCCTGACGCTGACCGCTCAACGCGTGCTCAACTGGCTACGCCACCTCACCCTGGTGCTGGATGGCGCAACCCCCGACCAGACCCGCACCATCCAGCGCAGCCTGGGCACCCAGGTGCAAAGCCTGCGCATCCGCGGTGCGCTTGCCGCGGACCCGATCGAGGCCCTCTTTGCCGCCATTGGCCTGCTGGGTGCCGAATTGTGCAATCTGGTCGATGTGCCCGATATCGACACCAATGTCGCCCGGCTCGAAGCCTTGCTCGGCCAGCAACTCGATAGCGACGGCCTGCATTTCTCGCGCAATCCGCGCCAGCAATTGGCCCTGCTCGTGGAGCTGGCAAGCCTGCGGCGGGCCGTGGGGCGCCATGGCAGCCCCGCCATGGCCGAATTGGCCAATCGCATCGACCGCATGCATGAGGCGCTCGACGCCCTGACCCTCTCGAGCGGCGAGCCTGTCTACTTTAACGGTTGCGGCCAGGTGCCCCACGACATTCTGGTGGCGGTGCAGGCCAATGGGCCATCGGCCTCGCGGCGCTCCCGGCTGGTGGGCGGCTATGGCATTGTGCGCGACGGACAGACCGTGGTGATTGCCGATAGCGGGGCAAGGCCGCCACCGGGCTTTGATGCCGAGGCGCATGATGGGGCCTTGGCCTTCGAATTCGCCCATGGCAGCGAACTGGTTGTCGGCAGTTGTGGTCCTGCGCCGTCCGACATGCCCGAAAGCCGCGATCTCTTTCGCCAGACCATAGCCCATTCCGCACCCACCTTAGATGCCGAAGGCCCGGATCACAAAGCCGCACGCGCCGGCACGCCGGCCATGACCCTGGACAGCGGCGAAAACATGCTGACCCTGACCAGCGCCGGCTATGCCGCCCATTATGGCGCCGAGATCGAACGCCGGCTGACCCTTTTGTCGGAGGGCACGACTTTGGTCGGACAGGACAGGATCGTTCCAACCGGCACCCCGCAGGGCCTGCTCTCGCTGCGTTTTCACCTGGCGCCGGGGGTCAAGGTGCGCCGCACCACCGGCGAAGGCATTGCCCGGCTCGTCCTGCCCAATGGCGTCACCTGGAGCTTTCTTTGGGAAGGCGCGCAATTCCGAGAAGAGGATAGCGTGCGCCAGTCTGCCTATCTTGGCTTTCACCGCACCCGGCAATTGGTGCTGGAAACCGATATCGCCAGCGACACCGAAGTGGCCTGGATTTTCACCCTCGAGCAGCAATAGCGCGGTCAAATCGCGCCAAGAGGCCCTAAAGCGATTGGCCTTTGGCCCATCTCGTGCTAGCGGACGCGCGAAATTCCTCCTTCACCAGCGCGAGACAGATCTCATGGGCAAGACGGTAAGTGTCGGTCGGGCACTGCTTTCGGTATTCGACAAGTCCGGCATGGCCGACTTTGCCAAGGGGCTCGCAGAGGCCGGGGTAGAACTGGTCTCCACCGGCGGCACCCATAAGCTGATCAGCGAGGCCGGATTGCCGGTGCGCGATATTTCCGACCTGACCGGCTTTCCCGAAATGATGGATGGCCGCGTCAAGACCCTGCATCCCAAGGTGCATGGCGGCCTGCTTTCGGTGCGCGACAATCCGGCCCATAAGGCCTCGATGGACGAGCATGACATCGGCCCCATCGATCTGGTCGCCGTTAATCTCTATCCCTTTGAAAAGACCGTCGCCTCCGGCGCCTCCTATGACGAGATCATCGAGAATATCGATATCGGCGGTCCGGCCATGGTGCGTTCGGCAGCCAAGAACCATGCTTTCGTGACCGTGGTGGTCGATCCCGCTGACTATCCGGCGATCCTTGAGGCGATCAAATCGGGCGGCATTCCCTTTGACATGCGCCAGCGCCTCGCCGCCAAGGCCTATGCCCGCACCGCCGCCTATGACAGCGCCATTTCGAGCTGGTTCGCCCGCGAGATCGACTTTGCCGATGTCAATTATCGCAGCTTTGCCGGCACTTTGAGCGAAGTCATGCGCTATGGCGAAAACCCGCATCAATGGGCCGCCTTCTATAAAACCGGCGAGAACCGTCCCGGCGTCGCCACCGCGACCCAGGTGCAGGGCAAGACGCTCTCCTACAACAATATCAACGATACCGACGCCGCCTTCGAACTGGTCTCCGAATTCGATCCGGCCGAAACCGCCGCCGTCGCCATCATCAAGCACGCCAATCCCTGTGGCGTGGCTGTGGCCGGTGATCTCAAGACCGCCTATATCAAGGCGCTGCGCACCGACCCGGTCTCCGCCTTTGGTGGCATTGTCGCCACCAATCGCGAGATCGACGCGGACACCGCGACCGAGATCGTCAAGGTCTTCACCGAGGTGATCGTCGCGCCCTCTGCCACGCAGGAAGCCCAGGACATCATTGCCGCCAAGAAGAACCTCAGGCTGCTGCTGACCGGCGGGGTCGCCGATCCCAAGGCCGACGGCTTGATGGTCAAATCGGTCGCCGGGGGTCTGCTCGTTCAGGGCCGCGATAACCGCAATGTCGATGATTGCGAGCTCAAGGTCGTGACCAAGCGCCAGCCGACCGAACAGGAACTGGTCGACCTCAAACTGGCCGCGAAAGTGGCCAAGCACGTCAAGTCCAATGCCATTATCTATGTCAAGGACGGCGCCACCGCTGGTATCGGCGCCGGGCAGATGTCCCGCGTGGATTCAGCCCGCGTTGCCCATCGCAAATCGATCGATGCCGCCCAGGCGGCCGGTATCGAGGGCGCCTTGACGCAAGGATCGGTCGTGGCCTCGGATGCCTTCTTCCCCTTTGCCGACGGGCTCGAAGCCCTGGTTGCGGCCGGCGCCACCGCCGTCATCCAGCCGGGCGGCTCGATGCGCGACGAGGAAGTCATTGCCGCCGCCGATGCTGCCGGTATCGCCATGGTCATGACCGGGATGCGCCATTTCCGGCACTGACGGCCATGCCCGGCTGCATTACCAAAATGTAATTACCAGCCAACCCGGAAGGTAAGGGCTTCTTGATAACGTTGTGCCATGGTCCCTCTGCCGCTCCGCCTCTGGAGCGGTATGGAACAGGTTGCAATGCGTTTGCGGATACCCAGCGATCTCAATGGTTTGTTGCAGGCCGGGCTTTTGCGCTCGGTCGGGTCATTGGGCATCAAGGTCGCGACGGCGGGCCTGACCTATCTCACCTATGTGGTGCTTTCGCGCACCCAGACCAGCGACGAATATGGGCATTTTGCCTTCGGACTGGCGCTGGCCACCGTGCTGGCCATCCTGGCCGGGGCCGGCCAGCCCATGGCCATTTTGCGGCTCTGGGCCGAGCGCCGCAGTAAAGGCGACGAAACGGGCGCCCGCCAGGCCGTGGCGGCCGGCTCGACCATTACTATCGGCGCGGGCCTCCTCGTTTCGCTGCTGCTCTGCCTGGCCGCGCTGGCCTATCAGCCTTTCCTGGCCCCTGGCGACAGCGTCAGCCAGTTCTTTGGCGCCGCCTTTCTGATCCTGCCATTGGCCTTGTCGGAATATAATTCATCGGTTTTGCGGGCCCAGGGATCGCTCTGGACCGCCCTTCTGCCGCGCGACATCTTCTGGCGCCTGGCCCTGCCAGCGGCCGTTCTGGGGCTTTTTGCCATGGGCATCGTGCTCAGCGGACCCGATGCCCTGGCGCTCTCAGCGGCATTATTGCTCGGCGTTCTGGGTCTGCAAATGCTGGCGGCAGCACGCCGCCTCTATACGATCTGGCCGGCGCGCCGGCCGGCGCCCGTCATAGCGCATTGGCGCCAATGGGGCGGGCTGAGCGGATGGCTGCTGCTCGGCGCCCTGATCGAGACGGCCGCGCTCAATGCCGATGTCATCCTGATCGGGCTCATGCTCGACATTGAAAGCTCGGGGCTTTACTTCAACGCCTTCCGCACTGCCGGATTGATGACCCTTTTTACCTTCGCCATCGAACTGGTCATCGCGCCCATGGTCGCCGAGCATTTTCACGCCGGGAACATGCGCAAGGCGCAGGCCATCACCGCCCTATGCGCCTGGGCGGGCTTTGCCTTTTCGCTGGTGGTGTTTGCCGCCTTCAGTTTTTTCGGCACCGACATTCTGGGCCTGTTCGGCCCCGCCTATGCCGATGGCTGGCTGATCCTGATCCTGCTCTCTTTCGGTCTGCTCTTTGATGCCATTACCGGCCCCTCCAAGATCGTGATGATGATGACCGGGCATGAGCGGCCCTATGTCGTTATCTTCGGCACCATTATGGGCCTGGGCTTTCTGCTGCAGATTGTGGCGATCCCGGTCTTCGGCCTGGTCGGCGCTGCCACCATCAATATGGGATCGCGCGTCATCGCCCAGCTCAGCATTGCCCTGTGGTGCCGCTATAGCATCGGGCTCGACACCAGTCTTGTCGGTGTCCTGTCTATCCGGCATCTGCGCGACGCACCCGCCGCCTGACCCCCGCCGCCAACGAGCCGTACCCATGAGTACGGTTGTGCTTGACCCTGGCCCCGGCTTGGGCTTAGAACCACTCCAATCTTTCATTCCTGCCCCAGGAACCTACGGATATGACCAAGGCCCGCACGCTCTACGACAAGATCTGGGACGACCATCTGGTCCAGAACAATGAGGACGGCACGAGCCTTCTTTATATTGACCGGCACCTGGTTCACGAAGTGACCAGCCCCCAGGCTTTTGAAGGCCTGAGGATGAATAATCGCAAGGTGCGCCACCCCGAGCGCACCCTGGCCGTGGTCGACCACAATGTGCCCACCACCGACCGTTCGTTGCCCAATCCGGACCCGGAAAGCGCCATCCAGATTGCCGCTTTGGCCGAGAACACCAAGCATTTCGGCATCGAATATTACGACCCGTTCGATAATCGCCAGGGCATTGTGCACATCGTCGGCCCCGAACAGGGCTTCACCCTGCCCGGCATGACCATTGTCTGCGGCGACAGCCATACCTCGACCCACGGTGCCTTTGGCGCTCTCGCCCACGGCATCGGCACCTCGGAAGTCGAACACGTTCTGGCTACCCAGACTCTGATCCAGCAAAAGGCCAAGAACATGCTGGTGCGTGTCGATGGTCAATTGCCCCAAGGCGTCACCGCCAAGGACATTATCCTGGCCATTATCGGTGAAATCGGCACTGCCGGCGGCACCGGCCATGTCATCGAATTTGCCGGCGAAGCCATTCGCTCCCTCTCGATGGAAGGCCGCATGACGGTCTGCAACATGACCATTGAAGGCGGCGCCCGCGCCGGCCTCATCGCCCCGGACGAGAAGACCTTTGCTTATGTCAAGGATCGGCCCCGCGCGCCCACCGGCAAGGCCTGGGACATGGCGCTCGACTATTGGAAGACGCTCCATACCGACGAGGGCGCCCATTACGACAAGGTTGTGGTGCTCGATGCCGCCAATCTGCCGCCCATCGTGTCCTGGGGCTCTTCGCCCGAAGACGTCATCTCGGTCCAGGGCGCGGTGCCCAATCCGGACGACATTGCCGACGAGACCAAGCGTGCCTCCAAATGGCGGGCCCTGGACTATATGGGTTTGAAACCCGGTACCCCGATCACCGATATCAAGCTCGACCGCGTCTTTATCGGCTCCTGCACCAATGGCCGTATCGAAGACCTGCGCGCCGCCGCCGCCGTGATCAAGGACCGCAAGGTCGCCGACTACGTCAATGCCATGGTGGTGCCCGGTTCGGGCTTGGTGAAGGCCCAGGCCGAAGCCGAAGGCCTCGATGTGATCTTCAAGAATGCCGGTTTTGAATGGCGTGAGCCGGGCTGCTCCATGTGCCTGGCCATGAACCCGGACAAATTGGCCCCGGGCGAGCGCTGTGCCTCGACATCGAACCGCAATTTCGAAGGCCGCCAAGGCTTTAAGGGCCGCACCCATCTGGTGTCGCCCGCCATGGCCGCCGCAGCCGCCATTGCCGGTCACTTCGTCGATATCCGCGAGTGGCAGTAAAAAAGACAGACTGGTCGGGGCTCCCTGCCCCGACCCTGGACGATATCGAGGCTCTGGCAAGCGCGGCACTCCGCGCCCTGCCGGAGCCTTTCGCGTCTCTGGCCGCGGACGTCACCTGCGCGGTAGCCGAATTTGCCGAGGATGACGTGCTCGAAGGCTTCGGCATGGAAAGCCCGTTTGAGCTGATGGGCCTGTTTTCGGGCATTGGCATGACCGAAGACGGCGCCACGCCGCAAACTGGGCAATTGCCCAATACCGTCTTTCTTTATCGACGCGCCATTCTCGATTATTGGGCCGAGCATGACGAGAACACGCTGGGTGAAATCGTCACCCATGTACTGATCCACGAACTGGGGCACCATTTCGGCTTTTCCGATGAAGACATGGAAGCCATTGAGGCGGCAGCACAATATGCCGACGACTAGAATTCCACTCCGGGGCCATAAGCCAAGCTTGCGTTAACGAGCTGCCTTTATTCTGCCCCCGATAAGGAGTGGACGCCTTGGCTCGGATCGATGTGTTCTCATTTGGGGTCGCGGTGCCGGCTTTGCTGCTGGCAGCCGGCTTCCTGGTCGCCTATGCGATCAATCGCAGGCTGACAACCTTCCGTTGGTGGGCGGCCAGCTTTGCGCTATTGGCTATTGCGCTGACCACCGCCACCCTGCGCTTCGAGGGCCCCTCCCACTGGATCAAATGCCTGAGCTGGGCCACGTTCTATGCCGCGGCCTGTATCACCGCCCTGGGTCTTTTCCGGGAAGGCGCCACCCGCACCAATCCCACCTTGCCCATATTGGCCGGCGGCGCACTCTATGTCGCCCTGGCCACGGCGTTGATCGCCACGGCAGCGCCACCGCATTGGTGGTTCCTCCTGGGCCCCGTGCCCACATTGGTCTTCATGGCCTGGTCCATCGTGCCGGTCCTGCAGGCCCGGGCCTGGCCCTATGGACTGGCCTTGGGCGCCGGCATGGCGGTCATCGCCATACGCGCGCTCTGGTTCGCCAATGATCTGATGCGCATGGGGCCACCACCCCATATCGGGCTGCGCGGCACACTGGCGGCCGGCGCACCCTTGCCGGCGCGGATCCCGCTCGGCCCCGGCCGGGGTCCGGGGCCAGTGCCGGGCGCGGATACCTTGCTCAATTTCAGGCCACCCCCGGGCGATCATCCGCCAGTGGGAGAGCCATTGACCATCGCCCTGATCACCATTGCCGCCCTGTTGGGCCTGGCCGTGGCCCTGGTGCTGCGCGACCTTCTGGTGCGCATCAGCCACATGCATGAGCGTTCGACCACCGACGCCATGACCGGTCTGCTGAATCGCGCCACATTCGAGGAAAAGGCCCACGAATTGCTGGCCTCGGCCCTGCACCAGCCCGTTTGCGCCGTGCTTTTGGATATCGACCACTTCAAGCGCATAAACGATACCTGCGGCCACCTGGCGGGCGACAAGGTCATTGCCCGACTGGGCGAGCTGATCGCGGACAATACCGGACCGACGGCGCTGGCCGGCCGCATTGGCGGCGAAGAATTCGCTATCCTCCTCAAAGGCCACAATCTCTCCGCCGCCCGACTCTATGCCGAGGCGATCCGCACCCGCTTTTCTGCCTCCGATCTGGGCGATGAAATCGGGTGGGTCGTCACCCTGAGCGCCGGCATTGCCGCGCGCGACGGCAATGAATCGCTGGCCGCGCTCATGTCCCGGGCCGACAAGGCCCTCTATGCCGCAAAGGCCCGCGGGCGCAACCAGGTGGCGGTGGCGGCCGACACGGCGGAAAGGCAATTGCGGCGCAGTCTGGCCGCGGCCGGCTAGCGCGTTTCAAGCTAAAGCAACGGGTCTACCCCTCGGGGCTTTGACCCGAGGATTGAACCCGCAATGAAACACGGGCTCGAAGCAATGTCAGCGTTTCAACGAAACGGCGCAACGCTCTTGGCCCCTATTCGTCGCGCTCGACGAAGCTGAACTCGGCCTCATTGCCGCCGGAGGGGTCGTCGGACACCATCAGGGCCAGATTGCCCTGGTCCAGGGCCGCAAACCATTCCTCCCAGCTCACCAGTTGGAAACCGCCGATCCTGTCGGGTCCTTCATTGCCAAGGGAATTCAGGCTCGCCTGCCCGAAGGACAATTGCAGCACCGTGCGCGTCTTGCTGCCATCGGGAACGTCCATCAATACGGGATTGCCGCCGCGCGCGATCACCCATTCGCGAATGGCCTCTCGATCTGTCAGGACTTTGGACATCTATGCCTCCATATTCGCTCTGCTTGAGAAAGCGCTATTGCCGTGCAAGGTTCCTTGATCTGGAACAAGAGAGCCCCGCAATGCGCAAAGTCCCCTTCCGTATCCTCGCCACAGTGTTGGCCGGACTTGCCGCCCAGTCCCAGCTTGCGCCTTTTGCCTGCGAAGTTCCAGCGCAGGCAGCCATCAGCCCCTTCGACGGGGATCGCATGACCGGGTTCGAGACCGCGCGCTATCGCGGACTTGCCGAGGCGCTGCTGGCGGACAATGCCGCAGACCGGCAGGCCGTTTCGGCGCTGTTCAGCGCTGGCGAAACACCCATCGCCAGCCTTCCCGACGGCCAATATGATTGCCGCACCATCAAGCTGGGCGGACTGCTCCCTTTGACCGCCTATGCCTATTTCGACTGCGCGGTTTCGCACCAGGGCGCCGTGATCGAGAAACTGACCGGTTCGCAGCGCTTTAAGGGCGATTTGCTGCCCTCCGATGGCGGCGCGCTCTTTTATCGGGGTGCGCTGCATTATGGCGATGAGCAGCCCATGGCCTATGACGCAGAGGACGAGCGCAGCCAGGTTGGCTGCCTTTACAAGGTCAGCGGCAAGCCGGTGCGCTACCGGCTCGAATTGCCCTTTCCGCGCTTTGAATCCACCCATGACGTCATCGAGCTGGTTCCGGCCCGCTAACAAGGGTTTGCGCCCGATGCGGGCGCTGCTATGGAGCCATATAGGCAATAAGAGAAGGTCGATGGCAGACAAACCATCCCCCGTTTTACTGGGCACGATCGGCGCCGCGCATGGCATCAAGGGCGAGGTGCGGATCAACTCGCACACCCAGGACCCTGAGGCCATCGCCCATTATGGACCGCTCGCGACCAACCGGCCGGGCCTGACCGTCACCATCGAGGCTGCGCGCCTCAACAAGAATGTGCTGATCGCCCGTCTCAAGGGTATTGGCGACCGCAATGCCGCCGAGGCCCTCAATGGTGTGGCGCTGTATGTCGAGCGCGACCAATTGCCCGAAATCGAGGACGAGGACGATTTCTATCACGCCGACCTGATCGGGCTCGATGCCCAGCTCGATAGCGGCGTTTCCATCGGCGCGGTCAGCGCCATTTACGACCATGGCGCGGGCGACATTCTGGAAGTGCGCGATCCGCTTTCCGGCGACACCTTTCTTTACCCATTCACCAAGGCCGTTGTGCCCGATATCCGCCTCGCCGATGGCTATCTGGTCATCGTGCCGCCGCTCGATGCAGAACCGGGCGAGGAAGAACCGGACTGATGTTCTCGGCCGATATCATCACGCTCTTTCCCGAGCTGTTTCCCGGGCCCCTGGGCGCCTCGGTCTTGGGTCGCGGGCTCAATGACGGGCTCTGGTCCCTGCGCGCCACCCAATTGCGCGACTTTGCCACCGACCGCCATCGCACCGTGGACGACACCCCTTCGGGCGGCGGCGCTGGCATGGTGCTCAAGCCCGACATTCTGGCCAAGGCCATTGACGCCGTCGCTCCGGCAAACGATCCACGCCCCCGCATCCTGATGTCGCCGCGGGGCCGGCCGTTGACCCAGCAGCGCGCGCACGAATTGGCGCTAGGGCCGGGCGCGGTCATCGTCTGCGGCCGCTTCGAGGGCGTGGACCAGCGCGTCATCGATGCCCGCAATCTCGAAGAAATTTCTATCGGCGATTATGTGCTCGCCGGCGGGGAAGTAGCAGCCATGGTGCTGCTCGAGGCCGTAATACGCCTCATTCCCGGCGTGTTGGGCGCCCTCGATAGCCGCGACGAAGAAAGCTTTGAAAATGGGCTGCTCGAATATCCGCAATATACGCGGCCACAGAATTTCGAAGGTCTCGAAATCCCCCCCGTTCTGGTTTCTGGGGATCATGGCAAGATCGCCAAATGGCGGCACGAGCAGTCGTTGGAACTGACGCGGGCGCGGCGGCCGGATCTGCTGAAGAAGGATAACTGGGATTCCCCCCGCACCGGCCGTCCTCGGACCTGATCCGAGGACCTGCCTCAACACCCAACGCGTTTCGAATGGCCCTCGGGTCAGGCCCGAGGGCGGTGCAGCGATTGTTGATCATCCCGGCCCAAACAGCCCAAAACCACTGGACTCTGGCGCAAAATTCCCCTATGAGCCGCCCATTCGCGTGCCCGGCGTATCGGACCGGCCCGCGACAAGACCAAAAAGACTGCCCTTCCGTTACCAACCAAGACCGGATGACGGGGCCCAAAGCCCATTAGAGAGTCATCCCTATGAAAAGATCAGAACGGATCGAAAATGAACATCATCGAACAGCTCGAAGCCGAGCAGGTTGCCGCGCTCGCCGCGCAGCGCGAAATCCCCGAATTCACCCATGGCGACACCGTCAAGGTGTGGGTCAAGATTCGCGAAGGCGACAAGGAACGTTTGCAGGCCTATGAAGGCGTGGTGATCGCCCGCTCCGGCGGCGGCATCATGGAAAGCTTCACCGTCCGCAAGATTTCCTATGGCGAAGGCGTGGAACGCGTTTTCCCGATCTACTCGCCCAATATCGCGTCGATCGAAGTGATCAAGCGCGGTAAGGTCCGTCGCGCCAAGCTCTACTACCTGCGTGATCGTCGCGGTAAGTCGGCTCGTATTTTCGAATCGACCAATTCGCGTACCAAGAAGATTCAGGACGCCGAGCGCACCGCCGCCCAGGCCGCCCGTGAAGCCCGCGAAGCTGAAAAGATCGCCGCTGCCGAAGCCTTTGCCGCCGAACAGGCTGCCAAGGACGCTGAAGCCGCCGCTGCTGCTGCCGCCGCCGAACAGGCCGCTGCCGCTGAAGGCGAAGCCAAGAGCGAATAAGAGCCTTTGCTCTTTGAGAATTGAAAAAGCCCGGCCATTGCGCCGGGCTTTTTTGTTTTGTGCGGTTGGATTCACGTGAAACGTCGAGCGGGCCGCTAGGTTGTCTCATACACCATGCCGCCCTCGGGCCCGACCCAAGGACGGAAGCATGTGCGGTGCTGGGAAGAGCACTCCTGCCACCTCCCGTCAGCAACCAGGCCATCAGCGCCATTTCCGGCTTTACCCCTGCCCCAGCCTTCGCGATAACAGAAGCTCACGCCAAAACGCGATTCCCCGGACGCCCAAATGACCCATTCCATCGTCACCTGGAACATCAATTCGGTGCGCCTGCGCCTCAATATGGTGCTCGATTTTCTCAAGCAGTATCAGCCCGATGTGCTCATGCTGCAGGAGATCAAATGCACGAACGACCAATTCCCGCGCAATGCCTTCATCGAGGCGGGTTATCCGCATATGGCCGTGCATGGGCAGAAGGGCTATCACGGGGTCGCCATCGTCTCGAAATTTCCCCTGGCCGATATTTCAAGCCGAGTCTTTTGCGAAATCCCCGAGAGCCGGCACATTTCGGCGCTGATCGATATGGGTCACGGGCCCTTTACGCTGCACAATTTCTATATTCCGGCCGGCGGCGACGAGGCCGATCCCGAAATCAACCCCAAATTCAAGCACAAGCTGGGCTTTCTCGACGAGCTCAAGACCTGGTTCAACGAACCCATTTTTCAGCGCGGCCACCTGATTGCCGGCGATTTCAATATCGCGCCGCATGAAAACGACGTCTGGAGCCACAAGCAGCTCCTAAAAGTGGTGAGCCACACGCCGGTCGAAACCGAAGCGCTCGACGCCATTCTCAATGGCGGTCATGGCTGGACCGATCTTGTGCGCAAACATGTCCCCTATGACACCAAGATCTATTCGTGGTGGAGCTATCGCAGCGCCAATTGGGAGCTGGCCGACAAGGGAAGGCGCCTTGATCATATCTGGTCAACGGCCGATATTGCCGAACGGTCCATTGACGCCGAAATCATCAAGCCGGCCCGCGGCTGGACCGATAAGCCCAGCGACCACGTGCCGGTAATTGCCCGCTTCGTACGGCCGTAAGGTTCAATTCAGCCAGTCATCATCGGCATTGAGGAAGTGCGCCTCCCACTCGCTTTCCGGGACTGGCGCACCCACGGCATAGGCGAAGGCCGAAACGCTGCGGATATCAGGGGCTACTTCGCAGGTGTAGCCAATGCGGTACCATTTGCCGGCTGCCCGATAGGCACCGCCCTGGGCCTCCAGCGATAGTCCCGTCACGCTTATTCCCTCAAAGGCATATCCCACCAGGGCATCGGGGTTGTCCGCAACATTGTCCATCCGCAACTGCTCCAGCGCCTCGATATTGCACAGCTGGATGATCTGCTCCCGGTCGGCGAGCAGGGGAAAGTTCTGCTGCACCTCGCGGTTGGCCGGGTCAGCGAGGATATCGGCTGCATAAAATTCTGTGGCCGCAACCAGGCCAGTCTCCGCCGATGCCGGCGGCGCTGGTTTCGGCGCGGGGGCTGCCGGTTTTGGGGTGGGCACCGCTTCGGGTTCGGGCGCCGTCAGCAATGCATAGTCGGCCTCCGACAACAGCTCGACCGAGATACTGCTCCCTTCGGCAGGCGCAAAGGGCTCGGGAATGGCCAGCGCAAGCAGCGCCAGGACCAATAGCAGGTGTATGGCGATCGACGCCGCCAACGCAGCCGAATCGCGCCTTGACCCTGCCCATGCTGTGCTGCCCCGCTCCACCTGGGTGACATGCAGAGGATTTGCGGCCCTTTTGCGGAAGCCCTACAGCTCTTCTTGTTGCGTTTCCGATCCTCGCGTCGAAGCCCGAGGGGCAAACCGTTGCCACTTTGCCAGAAGCGCCTTAGCTTCCCCTCATCTTGCCCCTGAGCGGCTCGAGCGCGTGCATATAGCGTCCCAGCTCCTGCTGGATGCGCTGCGCCGCCCGCTCCGCCAGGTCCGGACTTTGCCGTGCAAGCTTGAGAAAGGCGGTACGCGGCACGAACAGCAGTTCGCAATCAGTGACCGCCGTAAAAGTGACGGGACGCGGCTTTTCCAGGATCAGCGATGTCGGCGAAATCACGCTGCCCGGTTCGGACAGGGCATAGGGTTTTCCTGCTTCCGCACCCTCATGCCTGGCCTTGACTGTGCCCTCGATCAGCACATAGGCGCCGCTGGGTACATCGCCGGCCTTATAAATGACGGCGTCGGCCTCGAAATGCTTGCGGTCGCCGGCAAAGCCGAGCATGCGCAATTGTTCATCGTCGCAGATGTCGAAGAAGTCGGCCCGGGCCAGGACCCCGGCCGCATCATCCATTCTCATCAGCACCAGACCCATTGCGCCAAAAGGACCGCCCGCTTGGCGCGAACGGCTGTTCGGGATCAAGCTATAGTCTGGTTCGCCCGGGAATTAAAAGGCCTTGCGCCGATCAGGGGACGAGACGGTAGCCTCCGTCTTCGGTCACCAGCAATCTTGCATTGGAGGGATCGCGCTCGATTTTTTGCCGCAGACGATAAATATGGGTCTCGAGCGTATGGGTGGTGACGCGATTATTATATCCCCACACTTCCTTCAAAAGGACATCGCGCGTGATGGTTTTGGGACCATGGCGGTAGAGATATTTGAGGATCGAGGTTTCCTTGTCGGTGAGGCGTACCTTGATGCCCTCATTGGTCTCCAGCACTTTGGCGGCCGGCTGGAAACTATATTGCCCTATAGTGAAGACCGCGTCTTCGCTCTGGTCGCGTTGCCTGAGGGCTGCATTGATACGGGCAAGCAGCACCGGATAGCGGAACGGCTTGGTGAGATAATCATTGGCGCCGGCTTCCAGGCCTTTGATTTCATCCGCATCGGTGTCGTGTCCGGTCAGCATCAAAACCGGGCTCTTATAGCCCTCCTGGCGCATTAGCCTGACGGCCTCGCGTCCATCCATGTCGGGCAGGCCGACATCGAGAATGGTTAGTTCGACATTGTTTTCCCGCACGGCCCGCAGCGCGTCATTGGCCGTTCCGGCCTGGAGAAGGTCAAAATCAGGCTCGCCCTTGAGTTGCTCGACCAGGGTCTGGCGCAGGTCCGCGTCGTCATCTACGACAAGGATGCGTCGCTTGTTCATTGTTTTCTCCGGTCTTTTCCGTTCTGAGCCGACCAAGGCCACACTATTGCGACCCAGTTTTGGCCAGCCAATCACAACGACGTTATTTCAACCCGAGCAACGCGGCAGCAGAGGGAAAAGTTGCACTCCGAGCCGTGCCCGAAGGGCAAATTCGGTCCGGCGGACCGAATTTAGGGCAGGAGACCATGAGCGCTATACGCGAATGATGGAACCGTTAAGCGGTAAGGTCGCTGGCAGAACAAGGGAACGCCCCCTATCGCTGCCCGAACAGGGCCGAGCCCACCCGGATATGGGTGGCCCCCATGGCAATGGCCGTCTCGAAATCCGCACTCATGCCCATGGAAAGCTGCTCGACCCCGGCGGCACGGGCCAAGGCGGCCAGATGGGCGAAATAGGGGCCGGGCGGCTGGCCCTCGGGCGGAATGCACATCAGGCCCACAATATTCAAGGCATGAACGGTACGGCAGCGGCGGACGAAATCCACCGCCTCATCGGCCCCAATGCCGGCCTTTTGCTCTTCGCCCCCGATATTGACCTGCACAAAGCAGGGCAGGTTTCGCTGTGCCCGGGCCATTTCGGCAGCCAATGCGCCGGCAATCTTGTCCCGGTCCACCGTTTCGATCACGTCGAATACGGCTACCGCCTCGCGCGCCTTGTTCGATTGCAACGGGCCGATCAGGTGCAATGTGAGATCGGGATATTTTTCCCTGAGACCCGGCCATTTCTCCTTGGCCTCCTGCACGCGGTTCTCCCCGAAAACGCGCTGGCCGGCAGCCAGAAATGGCTCCACGGCATCGGCAGAAAAAGTCTTTGAGACCGCTACCAGCTCTACCGCCTGGGACGGCGGCCCGAAACGGCGGCGTGCTTTTTCCATGCGCGCGCGAATATAGTCCAGGCGCACTTGGGCGCTTTCAGCGCTATCGGCCATTTGCCAGCCCCGTTTCTGTTGACCTTGGGAGGGATTTCTGGTGATGGTCCCGGTAGCCAAAAACCCTTAAAAATGCAAGCTGCGCCGCCCTTTGCGGTCAACAGCGGCACCACTCTTCAAGGACGATTACCAGTGAGCGGCGAACGCTACAATCCGCGCGAAAGCGAACCGAAATGGCAAAAGGTCTGGGACGAGAACCAAAGCTTCGTCACCGCCAATGACGATCCGCGCGACCCCTATTACGTCCTTGAGATGTTCCCCTACCCCTCGGGCCGTATCCATATGGGCCATGTGCGCAACTATGCCATGGGCGATGTGGTGGCCCGCTATCACCGCGCCCGCGGCAAGAATGTGCTGCACCCCATGGGCTGGGATGCTTTCGGCCTGCCGGCCGAAAATGCCGCCATCGAGCGCAAGACCCATCCCGGCTCCTGGACCTACCAGAATATCGAGGCCATGAAGGCGCAATTGAAGTCGATGGGCCTCTCCATCGATTGGACGCGCGAAATCGCCACCTGCTCGCCCGACTACTACAAGCACCAGCAGGCCATGTTCATCGACATGCTCGAAGCCGGTCTCGTCACCCGCAAGAGTTCCAAGGTCAATTGGGACCCGGTCGACATGACCGTTCTGGCCAATGAACAGGTGATCGACGGCAAGGGCTGGCGCTCCGGCGCCGTGGTCGAGCAGCGCGAGTTGACCCAATGGTTCTTCAAGATCTCGGACTTCGCAGAGGACCTGCTCGAGGCCCTGGATGGGCTGACCGAATGGCCCGAAAAAGTGCGCGTCATGCAGCGCAACTGGATCGGCAAGTCCGAAGGCTTGCGCCTGCTGTTCGCCCTGGAGGCCAGCGACAAGACCGATGCCACCAGCATCGAGGTCTTCACCACGCGCCCCGACACGATTTTCGGCGCCTCCTTCATCGCGCTTTCGCCCGATCATCCCCTGAGCGCTCAATTGGCGGCCAATGATCCGGCGCTGACCGAGTTCATCGCCGAATTTCATCGCCAGGGCACCGCGACCGAAACGCTTGAAAAGGCTGAGAAAAAAGGCGTCTTCACCGGTTTGCGCGTCAAGCATCCGGTAATTGAAGGCCAGACCCTGCCCGTCTATGTCGCCAATTTCGTGCTGATGGACTATGGCACAGGCGCCGTTTTCGGCTGTCCCGCCCATGACCAGCGCGATCTGGATTTTGCCCGCAAATATGAGTTGCCGGTGACGCCCGTCGTGCTGCCGCCCGACGCGGACCCGGCCAGCTTTGCCATCGGCAATGAGGCCTATACCGACGCCGGCAGCATCTTCAATTCCGACTTCCTCAACGGCCTCTCCATCGAGGACGCCAAAAAGGCCATTGCCGACCATTTCAGCGCCCGAACGGTCGACGGCAAGCCGCAGGGTAAGGTTGAGGTCAATTATCGCCTGCGCGACTGGGGCATTTCCCGGCAGCGCTATTGGGGCTGCCCCATCCCGGTGATCCATTGCGAGGTTTGCGGCACCCTGCCCGTGCCTAAAAAGGACCTGCCCATCGTGCTGCCCGAGGATGTCACTTTCGACAAGCCCGGCAATGCGCTCGACCATCACCCTACTTGGAAGCATGTCCATTGCCCGCAATGTGGCGGCGCGGCGCGGCGCGAAACCGATACCATGGACACTTTCGTGGATTCCTCGTGGTATTTCGCGCGCTTCACCGCCCCGCATGCCGATACGCCCACTGTGCCGACCGTGGCCGATCACTGGCTACCGGTGGACCAATATATCGGCGGTATCGAGCATGCGATCCTGCACCTGCTCTATTCGCGCTTCTTCACCCGCGCCATGAAGGCCACCGGCCATGTGGGCTTGGACGAGCCCTTCAAGGGCATGTTCACCCAAGGCATGGTGACCCACGAGACCTATAAGGGCGAAAGGGGAGAATGGGTGCCGCCCACCGATGTCATTATCGAGACCGAGGGCGAAACCCGCACGGCGCGCCATGCCACTACCGGCACGCCCATTGCCATCGGCTCGATCGAGAAGATGAGCAAATCCAAGAAGAACGTCATCGATCCCGACGAGATCGTCCGCACCTATGGCGCCGATACGGCCCGCTGGTTCATGCTCTCCGACTCGCCGCCCGAACGCGATGTGCAATGGACCGAATCGGGTGTTGAAGGCGCCAGCCGCTTTCAGCAACGCATCTGGCGCCTGGTCAACGATACCATCGAGATTTCCGAACAGTCTTCTCAAACTGTTGCGCAAGACAGTTCCGATGCACTCGCCTTGAACAAGATCATTCATCGCACCGTAGCCGGCGTGGCGCAGGATATTGAAGGGCTCGGCTTCAACCGCGCCGTGGCCCGCATCTATGAATTGACCAATGCTCTGGTAAAGGCCAAGGAAGGCAAGAACGCCGCCGCGCTTGCCCCCATTTTGCGCGATGGGGTGGAAAAGCTGGTGCAATTGATCAATCTGATGATGCCGCATCTGGCCGAAAGCTGCTGGGAAGTGCTTGGAAAACAAGGACTTGTCGCAGACGCGCTATGGCCCGAGGTGGACCCGGCCATGCTTGTGGACGATGAGGTGACCCTGCCGATCCAGATCAATGGCAAGCGCCGCGGCGAAATCACCGTCGCTAAGGACCTGCCAGCCGCTGAGGTCGAGGCCCTGGTTCTGATGCTGGACGTGGTGGTCAAGGCCCTGGACGGCAAAGCGCCAAAGAAGGTGGTGGTGGTGCCCAACCGCATCGTCAACATCGTCATTTAGCATGACGGCGCTCAAGGCCCATGAAGTGGCGCGCTTTTCAGCGCGCCCCGATCTCAGCGAGGGGATTTTCCTCGCCTATGGGCCCGATGGTGGCCTCGTCCGCGAGACCGCTCAGCGCCTCATCCGCTTTCTCAGCGGCGACGATCCCGCATCCGCCAATGTGACGATCTTCGATGGGCCGGAACTGGCGTCCGACCCGTCGCAATTGGTTCTCGAAGCGCGCTCCGTCTCGCTCTTCGGCGGTAAACGCATCATCCGCGTGCGCAATGCCACCAAGGCGCTGGTCATGCCGCTGACCGAACTGCGCGACGATCCGGGCGGCACCGCTATCGTCCTCGAGGCAGATAATCTGACGCCGCGCGATGCCCTGCGCTCGCTGGTGGAAGCCGCCAAGCTTGGCCGCGCTTTGCCCTGCTATCCGGATTCGGACGAAACCCTGATGGCGCTGATGCGCGAGACCTTCAACCAGGCCGGCATCAAGGCGGACAGCGACGTCGTGCCCACATTGCGCGAAATTCTGGGCAATGACCGCGAAGTGACCCGGCGCGAGCTTGAAAAGCTCACGCTTTACGCCGCCGCGAGCAAGGCCCTGACCCGCGAGGACGTCTTGCTGCTCTGTGCCGACAATGGCGCCCTGGCCATTGACGCCATTCTCGACGCCACGGGCGGCGGCCACGCGGAACGGCTTGAACTGGCCCTCAACCGGGCCCTGGCAGCCAATGTCAATCCGCAGCAGCTCCTGGCCATGCTGACCAATCACTTTGCCAATCTCCGGCGCTGGCGCACCGAGGTGGATGCCGGAAAGAGCGCGCGCGCCGTGCTGGACGGGCAGCGCCCCAAGCCGCATTTCTCGCGCATGGGCGCCCTGGAGCAGCAATTGCGCCTCTGGACCGATCCGGCCCTGGCGCAGGCCAGCGAGCGGCTCTTGCAGGGCGTGTCCGACTCGCGCCGGCGCCCGGCCCTGGCCGAGGCGGTTTTACGCCGCACCACCCTGGCGCTGTGCATGATGGCCGCTACGCATTGATCGCCTCGGCACTGACGCAAAAAACCGCCCTATATGGGCGGTTTCACGTGGAACAGCTTTAAATTCAGCGCCTTAATTGGTTCGGCCAGTCAGGCGCAAGCAGATGTCGTCGAGCTGCTCGAGCGTTTTGTAGCGAATTTCGACCTTACCACCCCGTTCAGAGTGATTGAGCGCCACACTGAGGCCCAATGCGTCAGCGAGGCGCCGCTCTAGCGCCAGCGTGTCGGCGTCACGTTGCGCTGGCTCGGCCACCGGCTTGCGCTTGGGCAGGTCACGTTGCTGGCTAAGCGCCTCGGCCTCACGCACCGAAAGGCCTTTGTCGACGATCTGGCGCGCCAGAGTGGCAGGGTCCTCGACTGTGATCAAAGTCCGGGCATGCCCGGCCGTCAGCGTGCCGCTAGCCACCATGCCCCGCACATCCTCCGGCAAGCGCAGCAGCCGCAAAGTATTGGCGACATGCGAGCGGGACTTGCCGATCACCTGCGCCAGATCCTGTTGCGTATAATCGAATTGCTCGATGAGCTGGCCATAGCCCAGCGCCTCTTCGAGCGGATTGAGATCGGCGCGCTGCACATTCTCGATAATGGCCAGCTCCAGCGCTTCCTTGTCATCGACCTCGCGAACGATGACGGGAACATCATGCAGACCGGCCTTTTGCGCCGCCCGCCAGCGGCGCTCGCCAGCAATCAGCTCGAATATATTGGGATCATCGGTCGGCCGCACCAGAAGGGGCGACATCACACCCTTCTCCCGGATGGAATTGGTCAATTCCTCCAATTGCTCGGCATCGAATGTGCGTCGGGGATTAGCGCGGTTGGCAATGATGAAATCCACCGGCAACCGTTTGCTGCCCCCGGCCGATTCGGTGACCCGCGCCCCCTCCATGGCCGCCATATCGCCAATCAGGGCGGCAAGGCCCCGGCCCAAGCGCGTTGGTTTGTCGGTCATGGTAAGCTCCTAGGCAGCGTTCAGCCGCCGCTCGCGGCGGATAACTTCGGTCGCCAGGCGCAGATAGGCTTGGCTTCCGGCACATTTGAGATCATAGAGCAGCGCCGGCTTGCCATAAGACGGGGCCTCGCTCAGCCGCACATTGCGGGGGATCACCGTCTCATAAACCAGCTCGCCCATTTCGCTGCGCACATCGTTTAGAACCTGTTCGCTGAGATTGTTGCGCTTGTCGAACATGGTCATCACCACGCCCTGGATCGACAGCCGTGGGTTCAGCGTCGAGCGGATCTGCTCGATGGTCTGCAGAAGTTGGCTCAGCCCCTCAAGCGCGAAGAACTCGCACTGCAGCGGCACAAGCACTGCGTCGGCCGCCACCAGCGAATTGACGGTAAGCAGGTTCAGCGAGGGCGGACAATCGATCAGGATATAGCTGATCGATTGATCATTGATGCGCAGGTCATCCAAATGCTTGAAAGCATTGCGCAATTTGAAGGCACGATCAGCCTGGTCGGCAATGGTGAGCTCCACCCCCAGCAAATCCATGGTCGAAGGCACGATGGCCACATTGGGCACGCTGGTCATGATCGCTGCCTGCGGCACGCTGGCTTCTCCTACCAGCACATCATAGGCGGAGAGGGCCCGATCCGTGCGGGAGATGCCCAAGCCCGTGGACGCATTGCCCTGCGGGTCCAGATCAACAATCAGGACGCGTTCACCAATGGCGGCCAGGGCGGTCGCCAGATTGATTGCCGTCGTCGTCTTGCCGACGCCGCCCTTCTGATTGGCCAAAGTCAAAATCCGGGGTGCCAAATTGGCCTCCGTCTGCCGCTAACGCATTGTTTTTCGGCGTAGATTCATAATCTCAACGATCACGCCGCTCGGATCGGTATCGCTTTTGCTTATTAGCACGTCATGGTGCCATTGCGCACCCGATTCCGTTAGCTCTTCAACATGTTCCCGCCCCTTATGCAGCAAGGCGCGGGTTTTCGGTCCAAAGAAAGGCGCCATCCACTCACATAATTGCGGCATGGCAGCCAAGGCCCGGGACGTGATGACATCGGGAAAGCCTGTTTCACGTGAATCAATTTCGTCGCTGCGCCGGCCGATAACCGTGACATCAAGCGCCAGTTCGCGGGCGACGGTGCGCAGGAAGCTGACCTTGCGCGCCGTTGGCTCCACCAGAACGAAACGCCGATCCGTGCCCTTGCTGCCGATTGCCAGCGGCAGTGCCGGGAAACCGCCGCCACTTCCCAGATCCAGAAATAGCCGATCCTCCGCCCCGGTCAGCGTTAAAACCTGCAGACTGTCGGCAAAATGGCGGGTCCAGACCGCACTCAATGTTTCACGTGAAACCAGATTCTGCACACCCTGCCATTTAGCCAGCAGTTTGGCATAGGATTCCAGATCGCGTCCGACCTCGTCCAGCGGCCTGGAGAAAGCGGCGGTATAGGGCGCTATCGCGCTATAGTCGGCCATCAGCTCGCCTTGGCCAATTGGCCGCGACGAATAACGGCCAGGAGCAAGGTGATGGCAGCCGGCGTCATGCCATCCATCGCCTGAGCCTGGGCAATAGTCTGAGGCCGGGCATTGGCCAGCTTGTGCCGCAATTCCATCGACAGGCCAGGTATCGTCATATAGTCCAGCCCGTCCGGGATGGCCCTTTGCTCATCCCGGCGCACGGCCTCGATATCGGCCTTTTGCCGATCGAGATAGACGGCATATTGCGCGTCGATCGCGACCTGCTCGAGAATGTCACCATCGATATCGGCCAATTGCGGCCACAGCGGAAGCAGGTCATGCGCGGAAAGATCGGGGTAGGAAAGCAGGTCGAAAGCCGACCGCCGCTTGCCATCTTCATTCACAGCCAGGCCAGCCTTGCGGGCTTCACTGGGCGAGGCGGACAGTTGATCGAGCAATTTGCGGGTTTCGGACAAGGACGACGCCCGCGCCGCAAAGACATCGCGACGCTCCACGCCCACCAGGCTGCGTGCCAGGCCCAACGGCGTCAACCGCTGATCGGCATTGTCGGCCCGCAAATGCAGACGAAATTCCGCCCGAGAAGTGAACATGCGATAGGGCTCGGTGACACCGCGCGTCACCAGATCATCGACCATGACGCCGAGATAGCTTTCAGTCCGTGACAGAATAAGCGGGTCGGCGCCCTTTGCACTCAGGGCGGCATTCGCCCCAGCAAGCAGGCCTTGGGCGCCCGCTTCCTCATAACCCGTGGTGCCGTTGATCTGGCCCGCCAGATAGAGGCCGGGTTGCTTCTTGACTTCCAATGTAGGTCGCAATTCGCGGGGATCGACATAGTCATATTCGATCGCATAACCTGGGCGAATAATGACCACATTTTCGAGCCCCGGCATGGAGCGCAGAAACGCTTCCTGCACATCGGCCGGGAGCGAGGTCGACAAGCCGTTCGGATAGACCGTGGGATCGTCCAACCCTTCAGGTTCAAGGAAAATCTGGTGGCTATCACGATCGGCAAAACGCACCACCTTGTCCTCAATGGAGGGGCAATAGCGCGGGCCGCGCGACTGGATGCGTCCCGAATACATGGCGGAACGATGCAGATTGTCCTCGATAATGCGATGGGTTTCCTGCGTCGTGCGTGTGATGTGGCACGAAATCTGCGGTGTGGTTATGGCCGATGTCAGCGCCGAAAATGCCTCCGGTGGATTGTCGCCGGGTTGTTCCTCAAGAACGGCATAGTTGATGGTCCGACCATCAAGCCGTGCTGGCGTACCTGTCTTAAGCCGCCCAAGTTGTAGCCCCAGACCTTCCAGTCGCGTCGACAAGCCGAGAACCGGCTTCTCGCCGACCCGGCCGGCCGGCACAGTCTCTTCGCCGCGGTGAATAAGCCCCCGCAGGAAGGTGCCCGTTGTCAGCACCACCGCCTTGGCGCCATAGCAGCGACCGTCCAGCAAGCGAACGCCGGTAATCGCCCCGGCGGTAACCTCGATATCGTCGACCTCGCCTTCGATCACGTCGAGATTGGGTTGCGCGCTGATCGCCGCCTGCATGGCCTGACGGTAAAGCTTGCGGTCGGCCTGGGCCCGAGGACCCCGAACGGCTGGTCCCTTGCGGCGGTTCAACACCCGAAATTGGATGCCGGCCTGATCGGCGACGCGACCCATCAACCCATCGAGCGCGTCGATTTCGCGCACGAGATGGCCTTTGCCCAAACCGCCAATCGCCGGGTTGCAGCTCATTTCACCAATGGTTGCGAAGCGGTGGGTGATCAGGGCCGTTGGGACACCCAGACGCGCTGACGCGGCCGCGGCCTCCGAGCCGGCATGGCCCCCGCCGACGACGATGACGGCATAATCAGTCATGGCAATTTCTCCGAGGCGTCTGACATAAGCCAATGTTTCACGTGAATCAATTGTCGATGCCGCCACCGCGGCAATAAGAATGTTTCACGTGAATCATTTGCCGATGCAGAAACTGGCAAAAAGCCGGTCCAGCACCCTCTCCGCATCCAGCCGGCCGATCAACCGTTCAAGCGCCGCCGATGCGCGTCTCAGGCTTTCGGCTGCCAATTCCCAATTGCCCAGCTGGTTGCGGCATTCGGCCAAAGCATCAAGCGCCGCCGTCAGCGCGGCGCTATCCCGTGCGTGGCTGACAAGCGCCGGCTCGCCGCCTGCCATATCCGCACCAAGCTCGGCCAATCGCGCAACGAGCGCCGAGAGGCCCTGCCCCGTTTCGCTGGACACCAGCAAATCGCATTCTGTGGCCGAGCCGAGATCGGCTTTGGTGCCGATAGTCAGGAGCCGCCCCTTTGTCTCCGGCCTTGTGTCATCGTCAATGTCCGCGGCCCGAAGCCAGAGCACGATGTCGGCCTCATTTATGGCCTTTTGTGCACGGCGCACGCCCTCTGCCTCGGCCCGGCTGTCGGTGTCGCGCAGGCCGGCGAGATCCAGAAGGATGAACAATTGTCCGCCAATATCGAGCGGCACTTCGCGCACATCGCGGGTCGTGCCCGCCTCGTCCGAGACGATGGCAATGTCAGAGCGGGAAAGCGCGTTGATCAGACTGGACTTGCCGGCATTGGGTGGTCCGGCCAGGGCGACGCGAATGCCCTCACGCACGATACGTCCGGATTCAACAGAGGCCAGCGCCGTGGCAATGGCGAGCTCGAGTTCGGCCATTTGCACCTGCCAGCTTTGCGGCAAGTCCTGGGCAACATCGCCCTCATCGGAAAAATCAAGTCGCGCTTCGATCTCAGCGCGCAGATCGAGCAGGATATCGCGCCAATGATCAATTTCCTGCGTCAGGCGGCCGTCATAGCGTGCCAGCGCCTGCTGCCGCTGCTTTTCCGTCTCAGCCCCTAGAAGATCGCCCAACCCTTCGATTTCGACCAGGTCCAGCTTGCCATTTTCAAAAGCGCGACGGGTGAATTCCCCGGCTTCGGCCAGTCTTAGACCCTGGTTCCGCAACTCGGCCAGAATGGCCTTCACCCCAGCCGGCGAGCCATGCACATGGAGCTCGGCGCAGTCCTCGCCGGTAAAGCTGTTGGGTCCTGGAAAAAAGACGACCAGCCCCTGGTCGAGCCGTTTGTTGCGGCCAATATGGCGCAGGCTCATCTGCCGGGGTTTCGGAACGACCCCGGCAAGCTGCTGAAGCGCCGGTTGCACCAATGGGCCTGAGAGCCTGATAACGGCCACACCTGCCGGCAGGGAGCCGGAGGAGAGCGCCATGATCGTGTCGCCCGCCTGCATGATCGGCTCCCGCCCTGCCCGGATTTAGGTATTCATCGAATCGAAGAAATCAGAGTTCGTCTTGGTCTGACGTACCTTGTCGGTGAGGAACTCCATCGCATCGATCGTCCCCATCGGATTGAGGATACGGCGCAAGACGTACATCTTGCGCAGGATATCGGATTCGACGAGCAATTCTTCCTTACGGGTACCCGACTTGTTGATGTCAATGGCTGGGAAGACGCGCTTGTCGGCGACCTTGCGGTCAAGGACGATTTCCGAGTTACCCGTGCCCTTGAATTCTTCAAAGATCACTTCGTCCATGCGCGAACCAGTATCGATCAGCGCGGTCGAAATAATGGTCAGCGAACCGCCATCCTCGATATTGCGGGCAGCGCCGAAAAAGCGCTTGGGACGCTGCAGGGCATTGGCATCAACACCGCCGGTAAGGACCTTGCCGGAGCTGGGAACCACGGTGTTATAGGCGCGGCCGAGACGCGTGATGGAATCGAGAAGGATGACGACGTCGCGCTTGTGTTCGACCAGGCGTTTGGCCTTTTCGATCACCATTTCGGCGACCTGGACGTGACGCGAGGCCGGTTCGTCAAAAGTCGAGGAAATGACTTCGCCGCGCACGGAGCGCTGCATGTCGGTCACTTCTTCGGGGCGCTCATCGATCAGCAGAACGATGAGATAGCATTCGGGATGATTGGTGGCGATCGATTGTGCAATATTCTGCAACAACACGGTCTTACCGGTGCGCGGAGGCGCAACAATCAGTGCGCGCTGTCCCTTGCCCAGCGGAGCGACCAGATCGAGCAGGCGCGCCGAGCGATCCTTGACCGTAGGATCAGGAAGCTCCATGCGGAGCCTCTCTTCGGGATAAAGCGGGGTGAGATTGTCGAAATTGACCTTGTGGCGAACCGCCTCGGGGTCTTCGAAATTGATGGTCGAAACTTTGAGAAGCGCGAAATAGCGTTCGCCTTCCTTGGGAGAGCGGATTTCGCCCTCAACCGTATCGCCAGTCCTGAGGCCGAAGCGGCGAATCTGGCTGGGACTGACATAGATGTCGTCAGGTCCGGGAAGATAGTTCGCATCGGGCGAGCGCAGGAAGCCGAAACCGTCGGGGAGCACCTCGACCACGCCTTCGCCAACGATGTTAATGTCCTGGGCGGCCAATTCCTTGAGAATGGCGAACATCAACTCCTGCTTGCGCATGGTCGACGCGTTTTCGACCTCGAGTTCCTCGGCAAACGCCAAGAGTTCAGCCGGGGATTTGGCCTTGAGCTCACTGAGCTTGATATTCTGCATGTATGCGATGGGCCCTTGAGGGATATCGATAAGACTGATCAGTCGAATGATGGGGAAGTTCGGCACCGCGCAGCAACCGGGGTGGTCGCGCATAGAGGGGATGCCTTGCCCCCATGTAGCGTGATCCGTTCACTGTTTCAAGTTGAAAGCAAATTCCGAAAACCGATTCACGTGAAACTTCGGCGTAGCTGCTGCGCAGCAAAGTCGGCCCGGTGGACCGATTTTAGCACCGAAGGCCATGAGAGCTACGCTAGAATGGCGGGGCACCAGAACAAGCCGAACCATCAAAACGGCTTCACGATCACCGCAATGACGATGACGATCGCCATGACAAACGGGATCTCGTTAATGGCCCGGTAGAATGTATGCGGCCGCATGTTGCGGTCCTGCTGGAAGGCCCGCAGCATCGATCCATACCAGCCATGCACGCCACTGAGCGCGATGACCATCACGGCTTTAAGCCACATCCAGCCCTGCGAAAAATCGACAATGCCGAGGCCGAAGGCCAGCCAGAGCCCGAAAATCCAGGTCGCGATCATCGCTGGCGTGATAATGCCGCGATAGAGCCGGCGCTCCATGATCTTGAAGGTTTCCGATTTCTCCGAGCCGACCGCACTTTCGGCGTGATAGACGAAAAGCCGGGGCAGATACATCATCCCGGCCATCCAGGCGATGACCGAAATGACATGCAGCGCCCTGACCCATTCATACATGGCAATTCCTCTATAAATCCGGGCTGGACCATCCAGCGGGCATCATTCCGCCTTGACGATCTCGATCAGCCGCTCGACATGCCCGATCGGGGTTTCGGGTACGATCCCGTGACCCAGATTGAAGATATGCGGGCGATTCTTGAAGGCTGAAAGAATGGCGCGGGCCTGGCTTTCCATCGCCTCACCCCCCACGACCAGCCGCAATGGATCAAGATTGCCCTGCACCGGCAGGTCCGGGGGCAGATGGGCATTGACGAAATCGATGGGTGTCGAAAAATCGATGCCCAGTGCATTGACGCCGGTGGTCTCGGCAAAGTGCCGGAGATTACCCGCCGCGCCGCGGGGAAAACCGATCACCGGCGCATTGGGCACACGCTGGCGCAGGCCCTCAACGATACGGCGATTGGGCTCGATCACCTGCCGGGCAAAACTGGTATCGTCCAGATTGAGCGCCCAGCTTTCGAAAAGCTGCACCACATCGGCGCCGGCCTCGAATTGGGCCGCGAGGTAATCGATGGACGTTTTCACCAGCACATCGATAAGCCTGTCGAAAGCCTTGGGATGTTCCAGCGCAAACCGCCGGGCGGTCCATTGATCGGCCGAACCGCGTCCACCCAGCATATAGGTGGCCACGGTCCAGGGCGCGCCGCAAAAGCCAATCAGGGTTTTTTCGGGCGGCAGCGCGGCGCGCAGGCGCCGCAGCGTTTCAAAAACCGGAGCCAGATGCTCCAAGGCCCGTGCTCCATCCAGCCGATCGATGGCCTTCTCGTCCAGCGGCTCGAGCAGGGGCCCCTCCCCCGTCGCGAAACGCACGCTTTGGCCCAGCGCATCGGGAATGACCAGAATATCGGAAAACAGGATTGCCGCATCGAGGTCGAAGCGCCGCAACGGCTGTAGCGTCACCTCGACCGCGAGTTCGGGCGTGTAGCAGAGCTCGAGAAAGTTCGCTGCCTTCGTGCGGGTCTCCCGATATTCGGGAAGGTAGCGACCTGCCTGGCGCATGATCCACATCGGGGGACGCTCCTGGCGCTGTCCTAGGACAGTGGCCAGAAGAGGTTTGTGCGGCACTGGAGCCATGGAGTCATCCCTTCCAAAACCCTAAAAAGAGTCTTTCTTGCTTCGCTTCTTTATCTTTATGGCGGTGTTTAGCTGGAATTCCTCTGGACCCACAATCGCGTCCCGAAGTGACACTTGCGCGCAGCCTATGGTTAACAGCTTGTGAATTGTCCGCAGACCTTACCAAAGTCTTAACGACAGCCCATTCGTTAATGAAAGGTTAAACAGGCCTATGCCGAGTCAATGATTCGATTCCGGGTGTGGATGAGCCTGCGAATATCTCGCGCTGCCCTCATCGCGCTTTCCCCACTGCTTTTCACAGCCCCCCATCGGCCAGCGCTGAAACCAATTGTTAACAAATTCGAAGCGAGGTCGAATAAACCGGGCGTGCCGGCAAACTTGTCAGAGCAAGCCACAGATCGTCCTTGAGCTGGGGATGACAGTGTGGAAAAACTTGGCCCATGCTCATTCTTGCTTCCGCCAGTTCGACCCGCAAAGCCTTGTTGCACAAGGCCGGATTGCACTTTGCCGTCCATCCGGCGACGCTCGATGAACGCACGCTCGAGCAGGACGCTCTCAATGCCGGCGGCGATGCGCGCGACATTGCCCTGTTGCTTGCCAGGTTCAAGGCCGAGACCGTGTCGGCTAGCCATCCGGGCGATCTGGTGATCGGCGCCGACCAGACCCTGGCGCTGGGCCTTGAACTTTTGCACAAGCCGGCCACACCCGATGACGCGGCCGCCCAGCTCGATCATCTGCGCGGCAAGACCCATCGCCTGCATGCCGCCGTCACCCTGGTCAGGGATGGACAATTGCTTTGGTCCGATCTGCAGACGGCCGAGCTGACCATGCGCGATTTCTCGATGGAGGAGCGGACCTCGATCATGAAGCTCGAAGGGAAGGCCCTGCTCAATTCGGTCGGCAGCTATCGGCTCGAAGGGCCGTCCATTCGCCTGTTTGAGACCATCACCGGCGACTATTTCACCATTCTCGGCCTCCCCCTGCTTCCCCTTCTGGCGGCCCTGCGCGATATCGCGCCCGACCTTCTGAATTTCCAGGATTGAGCATTGACCATTAAGGCCTTCGTCATCGGGCACCCCATCGCCCATTCCCGCTCGCCGCTCATCCATGGGACCTGGCTGGCCGAGCACGGCATTGATGGCACTTACGACGCTATCGACGCGGTGCCGGAGGCTTTGCCGGGCTTTTTTGAGCGGTTGAGGAGCGGGGCATTTGCCGGCGGCAATGTCACCATTCCCCACAAGGAGGCTGTTTTTGCCCTCTGCGACAGTGTCGACGACCTGGCGCGCAAGATCGGCGCGGTTAATACCCTGGTGGTCAGGAACGGCAAGGTGCACGGCACCAATACCGACTATCTCGGCTTTCTGGGTAATCTCGACGCCAACGCACCTGGATGGTCCGATAGTCTCAATGCCGCTCTGGTCCTGGGGGCGGGCGGCGCGGCCCGGGCCATTCTGGTGGCGCTGCAAAGCCGCAATATTCCGGTGATCCTGCTCAATCGCACGCGGGCTACGGCTGACCGCCTGGCCCAGGAATTTGGATCGGGCGGATTTACCGTCGGCACGCTGGACGATATCAACCAGCTCGCGCCCCAGGCCGGTCTTGTGGTCAACACCACATCTTTGGGCATGCATGGTACTCGTTTCGAGCAGTTCGACATCAATGTGCTGCGGCCCGGCACATTGGTGACCGATATCGTCTATAGCCCGCTCGAAACTCCGCTTCTGGCCGATGCGAGAGCGCGCGGCCTGCCGGTGGTCGATGGACTGGGCATGCTGCTGCATCAGGCCGTACCCGGCTTCGCCGCCTGGTTCGGCGTGGAGCCAAGGGTGACGCCGGCCCTGCGGGCGCGCATCGAAGCGACCCTGGATCCCTGAACCATGCGCAGAATCGGCATTACCGGCTCCATCGCCACCGGCAAATCGACGCTGCTGGCGGCGTTTGAGAAATGCGGCGTGCCGGTTTTTTCTGCCGACCAGGCGGTTGCCGATCTTTATGCCGGCAAGGCGGTCGCTCCGGTTGAACAGCTCTTTCCCGGTGTCGCGGAAAACGGCATCGTCAACCGCGCCGAACTGTCCAGGCGCCTGGCCGCCGATCCCACCGGTTTCAAACAGCTCGAGGCCGTGGTTCACCCCCTGGTGCGTGAGACTATCGCTCAATTCCTCGATAGGATGGCGGCGGACGGCCACGCCCTGGCGGCCGTGGAGGTGCCTTTGCTATTCGAAAGCGGGCATGATTATGGTTTTGACACCATTGCAGTAACCTTTGTGGACGAAACCATCCAGCGAGAGAGGATCATGGCGCGGCCGGGCATGACCGTGGAAAAGATGGAGAGCCTGCTTGCCCGGCAGATGCCGCAGGCCGAAAAGAAGGACAGGGCCGACTGGCTCTTCGATACGACCCGGCCCATTGCCGCAATCGAGGCTGAGGTCGCCGAGATCGTAGCGAAAATTCGCACCGAACGGCAGGACCGATGATCAGGGAAATCGTGCTCGACACCGAAACCACTGGCCTCTCCCCGCAGGGCGGGGACCGGCTGGTCGAAATCGGCTGCGTCGAGCTGATCAACCATATTCCCACCGGCAAGACCCATCACGTCTATATCAACCCCGAACGCTCCATGCCCGAGGAAGCCTTCCGGGTGCACGGGCTGGGCGACGACTTTCTGGCCGATAAGCCGCTGTTCAAGGCAGTGGCTGAGGATTTCCGCGCCTTTATCGGCGATGCAACGCTGGTCATCCACAATGCGCCCTTCGATATGGGTTTTCTCAATGCCGAAATGGAATGGGCCGGCCTGCCGCGTCTGACCAATGAAGTGATCGACACCGTCATGGTCGCGCGGCAAAAGCACCCCGGCGCCCGCGTTAGCCTGGATGCGCTGTGTAAGCACTACGGCATCGACAATTCCCGCCGGACCCTCCATGGCGCCCTGCTCGATAGCGAGATCCTGGCCGAAGTCTATCTCGAACTGATCGGCGGCAAGCAGGTGAGCTTGGCGCTTGTTGCCGAAGTGGAGGCCACAAGCTTCAGTGTTCAGACGCGTATTGCGGTGGCCCGCCGTCCCACGCCCCTGCCCGGCCGTATCAGCAGTGCCGAGGCTGAGGCCCATGCCGCCTTTGTCGAGAAAATGGGCGAAAGTGCAATCTGGGCGCAATATGATCAAAGCGCCATTGCCGAATAGATTGCATGACCCCGCAATGATAAAGCCCCGGCCAGGACCGGGGCTTATTTTTTACCAAGCTGGTGCCGCGATCAGTTCGGCTTGGGCGCCTCGGCGCCTGCGGCGCCACCCTGCTGGGCGGCGAGCTTGGCCAGGTTCTGCCGATAAATGGCCGAGAAATCCACCGGCTCCATCATCAGGGGCGGGAAACCGCCCTGCTGGGTGACGCTGGCCAGGACCTGACGGGCAAAGGGGAAGATCAGCCGCGGGCATTCAATCATCAGGAGCGGCGAAAGCTGGTTTTCCGGCACATTCTTGATGCGGAAAATGCCGCCATAGACCAGTTCCACATTGAACAGCACGGTCTCTTCGCGATTGGCCTTGGCATTGAGCGTGAGCTCGATGGCGTAGATTTCCTCGTTCTGCTTTTTGACGCCGACCGAGATCGACACATTGAACGCCGGATTGGCGCCGCCGCCCAGAAGCGTGCCGGGTGCGCCGGGATTTTCGAAGGAAAGGTCGCGGATATATTGACCCACAAGGTTCATGCTGGGCGCGCTGCCGGGCTGCGGCGCCGCCGCGCCCTGGTTTTCATCGGCCATTATCTGGTCCCTTTTGACTTCAAGTTCAGGCAATTGTGGCCGTGTGGCTAACACTTTTGGCTGACGCGAACAAGCGCGCCGGTCTAGTCGCGCCCTTCGCGCCAGTCCTCGTCCTTGAGCTCGATGGCCCGGGTGCCACTATCGTCGCCATTTCCCGGTCCGTCATAGCGGCGATAACTGGTGGTCGTCTCGACCACGCGGACGCGTCCGGCAAGGGTCGCGAACAGCCAGGCACGGACCGGCGGGATCAGCAAGGCCAAGGCTGCGATGTCGCTGAGAAAGCCGGGCAGCACCAGAAGGATGGCCGCCAAACCGATCAGCATGGCATCGAACATCGTGCGGCCCGGGATGGTGCCGGCATTGACGTTGTTTCTGAGGCGCGAAACCACGCCCAGGCCCTGCTGGCGCAGCAGCAGGCCGCCGGCAATGGCGGCAAGAATGACCAGCGCCAGGGTTGCCAGCACGCCGATGGCGCGGCCAACAATGATGAAGACGGCGATTTCCAACAAGGGCAGAGCCAGGACGGAAAGGGCGATCAGGCGGGGCACATGCGGCTCCTTGCGAGGTCTTTGTTCACCTTGGGGCGCGGCAAAATCGCAACTCGCCCCATCGTGAACTGGTTTCGGGCTAAAGCTTTGCCTATATATAGGCCAGATATGGCGCGGAACGAGCGCCAGCGAACTTTTTTCTCGACGCCTCACATCTAGGGTGCCCGCTTCATGGCCGAATTTCTCGATCTGCCGACACTCATCGCCATTGCCGTCGCCGTTTTCGTGCTGTTCCGGCTGCGTTCTGTGCTGGGCACGCGGACCGGCAATGAGCGTCCGCCCATCGACCGTTCTCGCTCCACCCCGACCGAGAAACAGGCCGCGGCAAACGAGGAGACCGTGGTGCCTATGCGCCCCCGTGCGGCCCAGCCCGATCTTGATGACGAACGCCGGGCCCGGAAACTCGAGGCCGAAATCGAGCAGGCCGCCGAAGGCAATGCGGACTTGGCCGCAGGGCTCAAATCCGTGGTCGCGGTGGACGCGACCTTCTCCCCCAAGAGCTTCCTTGAAGGCGCCAAGCAAGCCTATGAAATGATCGTCACCGCCTTTGCCGAAGGTGATCGCCAGACCCTCAAGAACCTGCTCGACAAGCCCATTTTCGACAGCTTCCAGCGCGCCATTGCCGAGCGCGAGGCCGAAGGCAAAAAGGTGGACTTCACCTTTGTCGGCCTGCCCCGGATCGCCATTGTCGATGCCGAATTCGACAAGAAGGACATCAATGTCACGGTCGATTTCCATGCCGAGGTGGTCTCGGCCACGCGCGACAAGGACGGCAATTTGGTTGAAGGCAATGCCGATCAGGTCCAGACCATTGCCGATGAATGGACCTTCTCGCGCAATCCCAAATCGCGCGACCCCAATTGGAAGGTCGTGGCCACCAGCCAGCTCGATTGATTTGTTGCGGCAGGCCAGACAATGTCCAAGCGTGGCTCGAAACGCCTGCCGCATGATTTCCATCTCTGGACTTCGGTTGCCGCAACGGTAGAGCCGCTGCGGCGTAAGGGCCTGCTCAAGCTTGGTTCGGGCACCCTGCCGGTGCCGGAGGCCGATCCCGAACCTCTGGTCAAAGCGCCGCCGAAACCGCTCAGAGCGGGAAAATCCTTCCTGCCGTCCTATCAGGCGCCCGCACCGGGTTCGTCGAGCGCCGAGCGCGCCGTCGATCCGGCCATTCACAAGAAGGTCCGGCGGGGACGGATCGAGATCGACGGAAAAATAGACCTGCATGGCATGACCCAGAGCGAAGCACGTGACGCTTTGCGCCGCTATATTGGGGCCCGCGCTGCACGCGGGGATAGAACAATTCTGGTGATCACCGGCAAAGGCGCGCGCACCGACAATGACTATATCGCCGCCATGACCGAGCGCGGCATTTTGCGCACCATGCTGCCCATCTGGCTGTCCGAACCGGGCCTGTCGCATCTGGTCTCGGGCTGGAGCGTGGCGGCACGCGGCCATGGCGGAGAGGGGGCGTGGTATGTGCGCCTGAGGCGGCAATGACCCCGCTCGGCGCCAAATTGCGGGCCATGCGCGAGGCGCGCGCCATTTCCTTGAAGGAAATGGCAGCGGCGCTTAACGTTTCGAGCGCCTATCTCTCGGCGCTGGAGCATGGCAAGCGCGGCCAGCCCACATCCTTTCTCCTCCATCGCATCATCGCCTTTTTCAACGTCATCTGGGACGAGGCCGAAGAGCTGCAGCGCCTGGCCGAAATCTCCGATCCCAAGGTCACGATCGATACCGGCGGCATGAGCCCGGAGGCTACCGAACTCGCCAATCGCCTGCGCGATGATATCAGCCGGTTGGGCCCCGAGGACCTGAAATTCCTGCGCGATGAAGTGGTCAAGCGGGCCGGCAAGAAGCGGTAGTCCGAATGCCAGGCTTGGTAGGGTGCGCTCCCTCGCCCTTGAGGGGAGGGAGGCGAAGGCGCGGATGCGTCCTACAGCACGAACTTGGAAAGATCCGTATCGCCGGCCAACACGCCGACCTTGTCCTTCACAAAGGCGGCGTCGATGGTCACGGTCTGTCCGGCCTTATCCGGTGCGTCGAAGGAAATTTCCTCGACCAGCCGTTCCATTACCGTCTGCAGGCGCCGCGCGCCGATATTCTCGACGCTGGAATTGACCTTGACCGCCGCATCGGCGATCGCGTCGATGGCATCCGGGGTAACCGAAAGGGTGACCCCCTCGGTTGCCATCAGCGCCACATATTGCTTGATCAGGCTCGCCTCGGTGTCGTTGAGAATGCCGATAAAGTCCTCGCGGGTCAGGGCCTGCAATTCGACCCGGATCGGCAGGCGGCCCTGCAGCTCGGGCAGGAGGTCGCTGGGCTTTGAGACATGGAAGGCGCCCGAGGCGATAAAGAGGATATGGTCGGTCTTGACCGGTCCATATTTGGTCGCAACGGTCGTGCCTTCGATCAGCGGCAAGAGATCGCGCTGCACGCCTTCACGCGACGGCCCGCCCTGAACCCCGCCCTCGCGGGCCGCGACCTTGTCGATCTCATCGATAAAGACAATGCCGTGATTTTCCACCAGCTCCACCGCTTCGGCCTTGAGCTGGTCCTGATCGAGCAATTTGTCGGCCTCTTCAGCCACCAGCGGCTCGTAGGCATCCTTGACCTTGATCTTGCGCTTGACCCCGCGCCCGCCCATGGCCTGCTTGAACATGTCCGATAGATTGATCATGCCAATGCCGCCATTGGGCATGCCGGGAATTTCAAACCCGCCAGCGCCCGGCGAGGGCTGCATTTCGATCTCGATATCCTTGTCGTCGAGCTCGTTATTGCGGAGCTTGAGGCGGAAGCTGTCGCGGGTCGAGGGCGTGGCCGAAGTGCCGACCAGCGCATCGAGAACGCGCTCTTCAGCATTGTGATGGGCCTGGGCCTGCACATCGCGTCGGCGCTTGTCGCGCAGGACGGTGATCCCGGCCTCGACCAGGTCGCGCACAATCTGCTCGACATCGCGGCCGACATAGCCGACTTCGGTAAATTTGGTGGCCTCCACCTTGACGAAGGGCGCCTGGGCCAGGCGGGCCAGGCGGCGCGAAATCTCGGTCTTGCCGACACCGGTCGGCCCGATCATCAGGATATTCTTCGGCGTGACCTCGCGGCGAAGATCGGGCGACAGCTGCTGCCGGCGCCAGCGATTCCGGAGGGCCACGGCAACGGCGCGCTTGGCATCGGCCTGGCCCACAATATGGCGGTCGAGCTCAGAGACGATCTCGCGCGGGGAAAAATTGGTTTCACTCATTGTTATGCTCCAGGTGCCTTGCTGTCGGACCCATCTGAATCCAGGAAGCGCACCATCAGGTGTTCGTCGATAAATCGACCGTTCACGAAGAGGTAGCGGGGTTCGGTGCCATAGGTTTCAAAACCGAGCCGCTGATACAGTTTGATGGCCGGGACATTTTCCGACCAGACGCCGAGATGGAGTTGCAGCACATGGTGCCTGGCATGCTCCACCAGATGCTCGACCAGGGCCTGCGCCATGCCGGTGCCGCGCTGATCGGGCCGCACATAGACCTGGATCATCCAGCCGCGATGGCGTTCCTTGGCCCCTTCATTGCGCAAAAACGCATTGATGCCGCCAAGAGTACCATCGGGTAGGACGGCGCCGAATATGGTCAGCGCCTCAAGCGTCTGCACGATCTCGTCATCCGACTTCTGCGCAAAACCCTCGGCGGTCGAAACAAAGGCTTCCGGGTGATTTGCCAGCGCTTCGTGCCTTATGGCGCGATAGGCGGCGGCGTCGCTCGGGCCAAGGCGGCGTATGGTATAGGTCACTGGCTCAAAGCTCGATGGTTTCGACCGTCACATTGCCATTGGTATAGACGCAGATCTCTTCGGCAATCTTCATGGCGCGGCGGGCGATTTCCTCGGCATCGAGCTCGGTGGCCTGATGCAAGGCCAGCGCCGCCGAATGGGCGTAATTGCCGCCCGAGCCGATGGCGATAACGCCGTGATCGGGGGTCAGCACATCGCCCGTGCCGGTCAACACAAGGGTGTCGGTCTTGTCGGCCACGATCATCATGGCCTCGAGCTTGCGCAGGTAGCGATCGGTGCGCCAGTCCTTGGCCAGTTCGACGGCCGCCCGCATCAACTGGTCGGGATATTGCTCGAGCTTGGTTTCGAGGCGCTCGAACAGGGTAAAGGCATCGGCGGTCGAGCCGGCAAAGCCGCCGATCACCTTGCCATTGGCCAGGCGCCGCACCTTTTTGGCGGTATGCTTCATCACCGTCTGGCCCATGGAAACCTGGCCGTCACCGGCCACCACCACCTTATTGCCCTTGCGGACCGAAACGATGGTCGTGCCGTGCCAGCCGGGGAAATTATTGTCACTCATCGAGAAGAATACTCCGAACTGTTGGCTGATATTTAGGGGTGCGAACCCAGATTGCAACAGACGTGCCTTTGCGCCGCACGACGGTCAGCGCCTCGCGGGGTATTATTGTAAGAGCGGAGTCCCGAGAATGACCTGCTAAACCCAATCTTCACGCGATGCTGCCTATCTGCTAGGGAACGCCGAATTTCGGAGACCTGCCATGCGCACCGCCAAGATTGCCCGCAAGACCAACGAGACCGAGATTTCCGTCTCGATCAATCTCGATGGCACTGGCGCACACAAGATGCAGACCGGCGTGGGCTTTTTCGACCACATGCTCGACCAGCTCAGCCGTCATTCGCTGATCGATATGGAGGTGACCTGCAAGGGCGACCTGCACATCGATTTCCATCACAGTGTGGAAGATGTCGGCATTGCGCTGGGTCAGGCCATCCGCGATGCGCTGGGCGACAAGAAAGGCATTCGCCGCTATGCCTCCTGCGACCTGCCCATGGACGGCACGCTGACACGCGCGGCGCTGGACGTGTCCGGCCGCGCCTTTCTCGTGTTCAAAGCCGAGTTTTCGCAAAACAAGATCGGCGAGATCGATACCGAACTCTTCCGCGAATTCTTCCAGGCCTTCGCCACCAATGCGGGCATCACGCTCCATATCGAAAACGCCTATTTCGACAACAATCACCACCTGGCCGAATCCATGTTCAAGGCGGTGGCCCGGGCCCTGCGCGAGGCCGTCGAAATCGATCCGCGTGCCGCCGACCGGGTGCCCAGCACCAAAGGCGTGCTGTAGCATTTTTGACTGGTGAGCGCCCTCGTCTTTCGAGGCCGCTGTGCGGCACCTCAGGATGAGGGCTTCCGAAGCACCAAAGTTTTGGAAGCCCTGATGGTGAGGCGCGGAGCGAAGCGTGGCCTCGAACCACGAGGCGGTACGCTCCGCCCTTCCCCCTCTGCGCATTTTGCACTAAGGGGACCCCATCTTGCCCTTGGAGTGTCCCCAATTGACCCTCTACGCCATTCTCAGATCCGATGCGGGTGCCCTCCCAAGGGCTGTGCCGGAGAAATTTTCGTGGTTCGCCGCCTTGCTGCCGCCCGTGCATGCGCTGGCCCATCGGCTCTGGGGGCAGTTGGTGCTCTATGTGCTGGGGATCGTGGCGCTGGGTTTTGCCGCCCCCTTTACTGGGGCCGATGCGGTGATCTGGCTCTATATCCTGCTGGCCATCGCCTGTGGCTTTGCCGCACCCGCAGCGCGGCAACGCGCGCTTGGCCGGCGTGGCTATGCCAAGGCCGGCTATCGCTTCGCCAGTGACCCGGACCTGGCCCGGATTGCCGCTCTGGAGGATCAGGCATGAGCAGCGTCGCCATTATCGATTATGGCGCAGGCAATCTGCGCTCTGCCGCCAAGGCCTTTGAGCGGGTAGCCGCCGCGCTCGACAATGGGTCCGAAGTGATCGTGACGGACGATCCGGAAGTGGTGCGCAGGGCCGACCGGATCATGCTGCCCGGCGTCGGCGCCTTTGCCGATTGCATGGCCGGGCTCGAGGCCGTGTCGGGCATGATCGACGCGCTCGATGAACGCGTCATCAAGGGCGGCGTGCCGTTTCTGGGCGTCTGCGTCGGCATGCAATTGCTGGCAAGCGAGGGCCGCGAAAAGGTCGTCACCAAGGGTCTGGGCTGGATTCCGGGTGCGGTGGAAAAAATCACGCCAGCCGACCCGGCTTTAAAAATCCCGCATATGGGCTGGAACACCATTGCCGCGACACGGTCGCATGCCCTGCTCGACGGGATCGCCACCGGCCCCGATGGGCTGCATGCCTATTTCGTCCACTCCTATCATTTCAGGACCGATGATCCGGCGCATCTGGTCGCGACCACCGATTATGGTGGCCCGCTGACCGCCTGTATCGGCCGCGACAATATTTTCGGCACCCAGTTCCACCCGGAAAAGAGCCAGGCGCTGGGCCTGAAGCTGATCGAGAATTTTATGAGGTGGACGCCGTGATCCTCTTCCCTGCCATCGACCTCAAGGATGGCCAATGCGTGCGTTTGAAGCTCGGCGACATGGATCAGGCCACCGTCTTCAATGACGATCCGGCTGCGCAGGCAAAGTCGTTCGAGGACCAGGGATTCGAATATCTCCACGTCGTCGATCTCAACGGCGCCTTTGCCGGCGAAAGCGTCAATGGCGCGGCCGTCGAAGCCATCCTGAAGACGGTCAAATTTCCGGTGCAGCTGGGCGGCGGCATCCGCAATCTGACCCATATCGAGAACTGGCTCGACAAGGGCCTGGCCCGCGTCATTCTCGGCACCATTGCCGTGCGCGATCCTGCGCTGGTCAAGGACGCCGCAAAGAAGTGGCCCGGCCAGGTCGCGGTAGGCATCGATGCGCGCAAGGGCATGGTGGCCGTCGAGGGCTGGGCCGAAACCTCAGAGCTTTCGGTGATCGAGCTGGCCAAGCGCTTTGAGGGCGCGGGCGTCGCTGCCATTATCTATACCGATATCGATCGGGATGGCGTGCTCGCCGGGATCAATTGGAGTTCGACCCTGGAGCTGGCGCGGGCGACGTCGATCCCGGTCATTGCCTCGGGCGGCTTGGCGTCCATGGACGATATCGAGCGCATGACGCGGCCCGAATACCAGGTGCTCGAAGGCGCCATTTCCGGCCGGGCGCTTTATGACGGGCGCATTGATTCACGTGAAGCACTGGCCAAATTGAGGGCGGCATGAACGAGGAGCGGCCAGTGCGATTCCCCTGGTGGATCTACTGGCTGCTGCTGGTGCTCATCCTGCTCTTTGCGATGGCGCCGGTCTTTTCGGTGCTGCTCGGGGGCTTTCTGGCCGAGGCCAATGGCTGCGTGCTCAATGAAGGATCGATCAATCCCTGCATGATCGGCGGTGCCGATTGGGGTGGAACGCTCTATATGCTCTTCGTCATGGGCTGGTTTGCGCTGGCGACCCTGCCCCTGGGCGGTGGCGCGCTGATCGTCTGGCTGGTTATTCTGATTATCCATCGCATCGCCTGGGGGCGGATGCAGAAGGCTTCAAAACCATGAGTTTGAAAACGAGAATCATTCCCTGCCTCGATGTCGCCCGCCCGCGACGCCCGCAGCGCAGCGAGGACGCGCAAATCGAAGAAGGAAGCCGCCGGTGAGCCTCAAGACCCGCATCATTCCCTGCCTGGATGTGGCCGGCGGCCGCGTCGTAAAGGGTGTCAATTTCGTCGATCTGATCGATGCCGGCGATCCGGTCGAGGCGGCCATGGCCTATGACGCGGCGGGCGCGGACGAGTTGACCTTTCTCGATATAACCGCCAGCCATGAAGGCCGCGACACGATTTTCGACGTAGTGGCGCGCACCGCCGAACATTGCTTCATGCCGGTGACGGTAGGCGGGGGCGTGCGCAGCATCGAGGATATCAGGAAGCTCTTGCTGGCCGGAGCGGACAAGGTGGCGATCAATTCGGCCGCGGTGAACGACCCCGATTTCATCGCCCGCGCCGCCGACAAATTCGGCAATCAATGCATTGTGGTTTCCGTCGACGCCAAGCAGCGGCTGGGCCTGAAGGTGGGTGGCGACAATCGCTCCGAATGGGAGATTTATACCCATGGCGGGCGCAAGCCGACCGGCATCGATGCGGTGGAATTTGCCGCAAAAATGGTCGAACGCGGCGCCGGTGAACTGCTGGTGACCTCGATGGATCGGGACGGCACCAAATCCGGATTCGACCTCGAACTGACCCGCGCGATTGCCGATAGCGTTGAAGTACCGGTCATTGCCTCGGGCGGTGTGGGAACGCTGCAGCACCTGGTCGATGGGGTGAAACAAGGCCATGCCAGCGCCGTGCTGGCGGCCTCGATCTTCCATTTCGGCACCTTCACCATCCCTGAAGCCAAGGCCTATATGGCTGAGCATGGCATTGCCATGCGGCGCGACGCAGCCGCTGGCAGGGCGGCTTAAGTTCTATTGCAGGCGGCTTTCGTTTTCGCCAATGGTCCGCACCGAGGAGACCAGACAATGACCCTTGAAGAGCTTGAAGCGCGCATTGGCCTGCGCGCCGCCGCCTCGCCCGAGGACAGCTATACCGCCAAGCTGATCGCCCGCGGCATCAACAAGGCCGCCCAGAAACTGGGTGAGGAAGCCACCGAAGCGGTGATTGCCGCGGTGACCCATGACCGGGCCGAGTTGGTCAAGGAAAGCGCCGACCTGCTCTATCATCTGTTGGTGGTTCTGAAGGCCGAGGGCGTGCCGCTCGCCGAGGTCATGGCTGAGCTCGATGCCCGTACCGCCCAGTCGGGCCTGGCCGAAAAGGCGGCAAGGGGGACCAAGTCGTAATGGCCAAGCGTCCCGCCGCCCTCGACCCCTATCGCACCTTCACCAAGGACCAGTGGAGCGATCTCCGGAACGGCCAGCCCATGACGCTGACGGCCGAAGATATCGACCGGCTGCGCGCCCTGACCGACCCGATTTCGCTGGCCGAGGCCGAAGAGGTTTACCTGCCGCTTTCGCGCCTGCTCTCCTATTATGTCGAGGCCATCCAGGGCCTGCACCACGTGTCTTCGCGCTTCCTCAATACGCCGGGCGACAAGGTACCCTTCATCATCGGCGTCGCCGGTTCCGTAGCGGTGGGTAAATCGACCACCTCGCGCATTTTGCGCGCGCTTCTCTCGCGCTGGCCCTCGAGCCCCAAGGTCGATCTTGTGACCACCGACGGCTTTCTCTATCCCAACAAAGTGCTCGAAGCGCGCGGGCTGATGCAGCGCAAGGGCTTTCCGGAAAGCTATGACCGCGCCCGCTTCGTCAATTTTCTGGGCGATATCAAATCGGGCCGGTCCAAGGTGGCGGTGCCGGTCTATTCGCACCTGGTCTATGACGTGGTGCCGGGCGAGGAAGTGATCATCGACCGGCCGGACATCCTCATCGTCGAGGGGCTCAATATTCTCCAGCCCGGCGAATTGCCGCGCGACGGCAAGCCGATTGTCTTTGCCTCGGACTTCATCGATTTTTCCATCTATATCGATGCTGATGTCGAGGACTTGCGCGACTGGTATCTCACCCGCTTCTTCCGTCTGCGCGACACCGCCTTCCGCGACCCCACCTCCTTTTTCCGCAAATTTTCGGAAATGAGCGAGGAAGAGGCGGGCGTTTTCGGCCGCAATGTCTGGGAGACGATCAACCTGCCCAACCTGCTCGAAAACGTGCTGCCCACCCGCGGCCGCGCCGACCTGATTCTCAAAAAGGGCAAGGATCACCGGGTCGATGAGGTGAAGCTGAAACGGCTTTGAGCGAAGTCCTCGGGCCTGACCCGGGGGACCAAGCCCGGTCGATGGATGCCGCAATTGGCCCTCGGATCAAGTCCGAGGGCGGCACGGCGTTTGTCGGGACAAACTACTAATACGTCCCCTGCTGCGGCTGGCTGAGGATGATCAGGTTCCCGTCGGGGTCGCGGAGCTTGGCGGTCTTGAAGAAGTCGCCAATCGCCTTGGCCACCGGCTTGATGCCATGCAGTTCCAGCCTTGCCAGCTCTTCGGCAATATCGTCCACGATCAGCATGACCACGCTGGCCCCGGCCCGGTCCTCATCGCTCATCACATGCACCCAGCCGCCACCGGGCAATTTCCATTCGGCCACATCGACCATGGTGCGCGCATCGGCCGGGCGGCCGAACAAATATTCGTACCAGACCAGCGAATGGCCGAGATCTTCCACGGCAATCCCGGCCAGCACATTGGTAAGAGTCATGAACAGATCCGTTTGGGTCTTGTTGTTTTGGCCAATCCTAGCACAGCCGAAAGGTTCCGGGCATCCCGGTTGGCGGCGCGGCGTGGCGCTGCTATAGGCGAGGGCAATTGCAGGGAGTTTATGGCATGACCAGATTGCGCATCATCGTGGCCGGGGCGGGCGGCCGCATGGGCCAGGCCAATATTGCCGCCATTGCCGCCCATGACGATGTGGAACTGGTTGGGGCGCTGGACCGCGCCGGTTCTGCCTCTATAGGCAAGGACGCGGGAAGCCTGGCCGGGCTCGAGCCGCTTGGTGTGACGGTCAGCGACGATGCTGGGGCACTGTTCGACAATGCCGATGCCATTATCGACTTCACCGCCCCAACGGCCAGCGTCGCCCTGGCAGAACTGGCCGCAAAAAAGGGTCTCATCCATATTATCGGCACCACAGGCTGTTCCGAGGCTGATGATGCAGCAATTGCCGCTGCCGCTGTGGCAGGCGCGCGCATTGTCAAATCGGGCAATTTTTCTCCCGGCATGGTGGCCCTGACGGTGCTGGTCGAAAAGGCGGCCCGGGCGCTTGGCGACTATGATGTCGAAGTGCTCGAAATGCACCACAACAAGAAAGTCGACGCTCCCTCGGGCACCGCCCTGATGCTGGGCGAGGCGGCGGCGCGCGGCCGCAATATCAATTTGAAGGACCATTCGGTGCGGGTGCGCGATGGCCATACCGGCCCACGCGAAGCGGACACGATCGGCTTTGCGACCCTGCGCGGCGGCAATGTCATTGGCGATCACATGGTGATCCTGGCCGGACAGTCCGAACGTATTGAACTCAACCATCGGGCCCAGGATCGCACCATCTATGCCAATGGCGCGGTCAAGGCGGCACTCTGGGCTGCCGGGCAGAAGCCCGGCCTTTATTCCATGGCCGATGTGCTCGGCCTCAACGACTGAACCTTTCTCGATTCAAGGGACCAAAACATGAGCGGTACGCTGATCCTGGTGCGTCATGGCCAGAGCGAATGGAACCTCAAGAACCTCTTCACCGGCTGGCGCAATCCGAACCTGACCGAAAAGGGTGAAGGCGAGGCCCGCGCCACCGGCAAGGCCCTTAAGGCCGCCGGTGTGGTGCCGGACTATTACTTCACCTCCGGCCTGCGCCGGGCCCAGCACACGCTGGACCTGATGCTGGAGGAAATGGGCATCGAGAACGTCACCATCACCCGCAATATCGCCCTCAATGAGCGCGACTATGGTGACCTGGCTGGCCTCAACAAGGACGATGCGCGCGAAAAGTGGGGCGAGGAACAGGTCCATATCTGGCGCCGGTCCTTCGACGTGCCCCCGCCGGGCGGCGAAAGCCTCAAGGATACCGCGGCGCGCACCCTGCCCTATTACGAGGCCGAAATCCTGCCGCTGCTCAAGCAGGGCAAGACCGTTCTGGTCGCCGCCCATGGCAATTCGCTGCGTGCTTTGGTCATGGCCATTGAAGGCCTGACCCCGGACGAAATTCTCGCCCGCGAGATCGGCACCGGCGAGCCGACCACCTATAAGATCGGCCCGGATGGGAAACTGGTCGAGCGCGTGAAGCTTTAGGGTCGGTGGCTGGGGCATCCCCCTCATCCGGCGCTGCGCGCCACCTTCTCCCCGATGGGGAGAAGAATAGCGGCGAACTCCACTCCTTTTCCTCTCCCCATCGGGGAGAGGTGGCTCGGCGAAGCCGAGTCGGTGAGGGGGCGCTGCAAGGTTTCACGGATTCACGTGAAGCAAAGCCCTCAATGCGCGGCCGAGACCACCCCGGCCTCCCAGCCCAGGATCGCCCGCTTGCGCGGCACGCCCCAGTGGTAGCCGGTCAGCGCGCCTGATGTGCCGACCACGCGATGGCAGGGCACGACAAAGCTGATTGGATTCTTGCCCACTGCGGCACCGACGGCCCGCGAAGCGCTGGGCCGTCCGATATGTTGGGCGACGCTGGAATAGGTGGTGGCCTTGCCGCAGGGGATTTTGAGCAGCGTTTCCCAGACCTTGACCTCGAAATCGGTGCCGATCAGCACCACGCGCACAGGGTGATCCGGCGACCAGCGGCCTGGCTCGAATATGCCGGCGGCGAGCGCGGCAATGCGGGCATCATTGCGGGTGAACCGGGCCTTGGGCCAGCGATTGGCGAGATCGGCAAGCGCATCCTCGATACTGGTCTCCGCATCGGCAAAGCCCAGGCCCGAAATGCCATATTCGGTGGCCGTGACCACGGCGGTGCCGAAGGGCGATGGCGCGACGCCCCAGACCATGTCCAGCCCCTCGCCCTGGGCGCGGAAGATGCCCGGTGGCATGGCTTCATAGGTGACGAAAAGATCGTGCAGCCGCGAGGTGGAGCTGAGCCCCACTTCATAGGTGGTGTCGAGCACGCTGGCCTTTTCGCGCAAAAGGCTCTTGGCGTGATCGAGCGCGACCGCCTGGGCGAAGCTTTTGGGGCTGAGGCCGCACCAGCGGCGGAAGAGGTCCGTCAATTGTCGCTCGGTCAGGCCCAGCGCGCGGGAGAAGCGCGCCATATCGGTGGCGTCGGGGCCATTTTCGCTCAAATAGCGGATGGCGGCGCGGATGGTGTCGTAATCGCTGTCCGGCGTCAGCGTCAGGAGCTGGTTCATGTCCGGGTCTTTCATGCAATGGTCCGCACCGTTTTATCCGGCGCAGCAACGCGGTGCGACCCGGATTTGACCGAATTCAGGCCGAACGGCGCGCCTTGCGCAGGGCAGCGCCAAAGGCCCGGGCAAAGCTCGATTTGTCGGCCGTGGAGAGAAATGCGCCCAGCGCCAGCTCGCCATCCGGCGTTCGCAGGAACACCCCGGTGGTGCGCTCAAAACTGTCGCGGACCAGACGCAGGCGGACCTGCGTGGGATTGAAGCGCTGTAGCAGCTTTTCCCGGTCCGGAGAGATGGTAGCGATCTCGATCTGATCGGGCCAGAGAGTGACCTGCTGGCTGGTCCGCCTCCGGCGCGACTGGCGCAGGCTCAAAAGGGCAAGCGCTGCGGTGCCGGCCCCAAAGGCGGCGAGACCGGGCACGACAAATTCGGGAATGGTAATCAGGAACGGCGCGGCGATGATGCCCGCCAGGACCAGACCGAGCCAACCGCCCGCCAGACGCAAGGACCTGTCCGGTCGCAGCGTCGCGGCAAAGAGCGGACTGGTTGTGGTGGCTTGCATCATGTGTCCTCTTGGCCGAAATACTGGCAGAAAATCGGGGCCGAGAGAATGGCGAGTGTCAAAAAAGTGAAAAAGCTCAATCGCGCCGATGCGGAGGCGATTTTTACGCGCTTTCACGAGATCGAGCCCGAGCCCAAGGGCGAACTGGACTATATCAATGCCTTTACCCTGCTGGTGGCTGTAGTGCTCTCGGCCCAGGCGACCGACGTTGGCGTTAATAAGGCGACCAAACGCCTGTTCGAATTGGCCCCCACACCCGCCGCCATGGTGGCTTTGGGGGTCGAGCAGATCACCGAACTGATCAAGACCATCGGGCTTTATCGCGGCAAGGCCAAGAACGTCTTCGCCCTCTCCCAGATGCTGATCGACAAGCATGGCGGCGAGGTGCCGGACGATCGCGCCGCGCTCGAGGCCCTGCCCGGGGTGGGCCGCAAGACCGCCAATGTGGTGCTCAATATCTATTTCAAGCAGCCCACCATTGCCGTCGATACCCACCTTTTCCGTGTGAGCAACCGCACCGGTCTGGCGCCGGGCAAGACGCCGCTCGAGGTGGAACTGGCGTTGGCCAAACAGGTGCCGGAGCGGTTCATGCTCCATGCCCATCACTGGCTGATCCTGCATGGCCGCTATATCTGCAAGGCGCGCAAACCTGAATGCTGGCGCTGCCCGATATCCCAATGGTGCGGATTCGAACCTAAATCGTCCCTGCCCAATCGGGCGTGATGGCGTTCAACATGGGTTCAGGTGGCGGCGGGCATAAAGGGGCATGACCCAATATGACCCCGACGCGATCTATTTTTATGCCCAGACTGAGGCCTATGCGGAATTTTCCAATTTCGCGCCCTATGGCGTGGCCATTGACGATGTGTGGTGGCGCACCGTCGAGCACTATTTTCAGGCGCAGAAATTTGACGATCCGACCTATCGCGAACGGATAAGGGGCTGCACCCAGCCCAAACAAGCCAAGGCCCTGGGCATGACCCGCGCTTTGCCTATCAGGGCTGATTGGGACGATGTGCGCGACGAGATCATGCAGCGCGCCGTGACGACAAAGTTTGCCACCCATGCGGCGTTGGCCGAAATGTTGCTCGCGACGGGCAATCGCCAGATCGTGGAAAACGCGCCCATGGACTATTATTGGGGCTGCGGTGCAGATGGCACGGGGCAGAACCGTTTGGGCCTGATCCTCATGGCAGTGCGGGAAACCCTTCGCCACTCAGCTCCCATAGCCGCGGGCCATGGTGGCAGCAAAGAGCGGGATAAAGGCCAGAAATAACGCCTGAAGGTGGATGAACCGCCGGCTTGTTGCAATTTCGGTATTTGAAGGCGCGTAGTTGGCGTCGCCCTGTCCTGCTTTTGCCCAGCGCCGATAGGCAAGGGTAGGCGGTACGCTGAGCAGGCCCACAATGAGGAATGCACCCATCTTTCCCCAAAAGGCATGATTGCCCCAATAATAGCTGGGGTCCACAGCGCCGAAAAAGATGCGCAAGAGCCCAATGGCAATGACCAGCACGGCGACGGCCCCATAGGCGCCGTCGATCCGCGCCAATTGCGTGACGCGCTGGCCCGACAGGCCCGGGCGCACCAGGGCGAACTCTGCCGCAAAAATCGCGACCAGGGTGAATACGGCCAGGTGGTGCCCGCCGGCCAGAACCAGATCCCAATCCATTGCTGCCGAACCTTCGAGATGTTAACAGTGCACACATATATGAAAGCACATGTAAACAATGTCAACATCGGCGTCCAACAGCCCCTATCACCACGGCAATCTCCGCCAGGCTTTGCTGGAGGCGGCGCTGGTCATTCTCGAGCAGGAGGGCGAGGCAGGGCTGGGCCTGCGCGATCTGGCGCGGGCGGTGGGCGTGTCGCCGGCGGCACCCTATCGGCATTTCGCCAGCCGCGCCGCGCTGCTCGAAGCCTTGGCGGTCACCGGTTTCCAGCGCTTTGCCGCGCGCATGGAGGCCGTGGCGGCTAGCGCTCCGGACGATCCCATGGCGGCTATGGGCAAGACCTATGTGGTTTTTGCCCTGCAGAACGCGAACCTGTTCCGGCTGATGTTTTCCCCGCAATTGAAGAAGGATGGCCGGCCGGGCCTGCGCATGGCGGCCGATGCCGCTTTCGAGACGCTGCGCCATCTGGTTGGGGGCGATGTTCGGGCCGGACGCATCAAGGCGCTGGCCGCCTGGGCCAAGGTTCATGGCCTAGCCGTGCTGCTGCTCGATGGCCAGATCGCCATCCGCGCCGGCGAGGACACTGAAAAGCTGATCGAGGAGATCATTTCCTCGCTTTAGCCGGTGCCACCCAAATCGTTCTCGGGCGCGACCAGAGGAGCACTCCGAACGCTAGCCTTGTAACGGCAGGCCTTCGGATCAAGTCCGAGGGCGGAGCGGCGTACTGGGTGGGCCGGGGAAGCGGCCCAAAAGAATTGCCCCACCCGCCATCATGCTCTAAACCGGCTCACGGCCTTGTCTCAACTGCCGGAACCCCTTCATGACCCAGACCCGTTTCGATGTGCTCACCATCGGCAATGCCATCGTCGATATCATTGCCCCTGTAGAGGCCGGCTTCATCGAGCGCGAGGGCATGTCCGAGGGCATCATGCATCTGATCGACACCGATCGGGCCGAGGACCTCTATGCCAAGATGCCGCTCGGCCGGCAGCAGATTTCGGGCGGTTCGGCCGCCAATACGGCGGCAGGCGTCGCCTCGCTGGGCGGTCGCGCCGCCTTTGTGGGCAAGGTCGCCGATGACCCGTTGGGCGACGTCTTCGAGGCGGACCTGGACACCATTGGCGTCCACTACAATACCTCCCGGCTCAAGAATGGCGCCCTCACGGCCCGCTCCATGATCTTCGTCTCTGACGATGGCGAGCGCACCATGAACACCTATCTCGGCGCCTGCCATGAGCTGACCGAGCGTGACATCAAGCCCGACGAAATCGGCGGCGCCGCCATCACCTATATGGAAGGCTTTTTGTGGGACCCGGTCGAGGCCAAGAAAGCCTTCGTGCTGGCCGCCCACTACGCCCACAAGCATGAGCGCGCTGCCGCCTTCACCCTTTCCGACCCCTTCTGTGTCGACCGCTACCGCGCCGAATTTCTCGATCTCATCCGCTCAAAGACCATCGACTATGTCTTTGCCAATGTGAATGAATTGAAATCGCTCTACGAGACCGACGATCTGGGCGAAGCGGTGCGCGAAATCGCCAAGGATGCGGAAGTGGCCGCCATCACCATGGGCGCCGAGGGCGCCATGGCCGTCTTCAACGGCGAAGTGGTTTCCGTACCGGCCTTCCCGGTCGACAAGGTTGTGGATGCCACCGGCGCCGGCGATCTTTTCGCCTCAGGCTTCCTGCTCGGCCTGGCGCGCGGCCAGACCATGGATGCGGCATTAAGGACCGGGTGCCTCGCGGCTTCCGAAGTCATTTCCCATATTGGCGCAAGACCGCAGCTTGATCTCGAAGAGCTGAGCCAGAGGCATGGTTTGGCGGGGTGACGACCGGTCGCCTCCAGGCGATCGATCGCGCCAGCCTCGCAGTTGCCGCGATGAACGCCTGGAGCGCTATGCGCGCTGGGCCGGGTAGTCCAACTTATCCCCGCAGCCCTGGTCAATGAGATCATCCCCTTGCAAAAGGGGATGAGCGATGGTGCGTGCAGATGGCGAACAACGACTGATTAGCAAGGCGCGGCGGCGCGCCTTCGACACCTATCTCCGGTTTGGCCACAAGATCGATCCTCTCGCGACGACTGATGGCGAGTACAAGGAAGTCGGCTTGGGCCAAGAGCCCGTCGTAGCTAAAACGCGCTTCTATGTGTGGAGAACAGTCGGCGATGATCGCGTTCGCCCTAAACACGAAGCGCGCGAGGGCCGCATATTTGCCCGGAATGATCCGCCGGATGGCGGACCACCCGGTACCGAGCGCAATTGCCGGTGTTGGGCCGAATCCTATTTCGGCGATCCGGGCATAGCGGATGAGCTGCAGCCCCTGCGGCACGTCCGGCAGGTCGCCGCAACCGGTACAGAACTGTGGTCCTCGATCGAATCACTGTCTCGACCGGATGGCAGCCTGGCGGAAAGCTTCGTTGCCTTGCGAGACGGCACGCGCATTCAATCGAAATTTTGGCGTACGCTCGTTTCCCGAACGATTACTTTGGCCGGTGGCGGCAAGGTCCGCATTGACCGCGAAGCCGGACGTCAACAGGTCTATCTAGGCAATGAGTCCGAGCCTCTCTTTCGATCTGCTTGGACGCTGGGTGGTCCACGTGTGACACACGCCCAAAGGCGCATGGCCTTCATGGGAGACGCGGACACATTGCTGGAGCCGGATTTTCGGCCTGACCGCGTTGATCCATTCCGCGATCCTAACCCGCAGATATTGTCGCCCAATCCGATGCTCGACCTGTTTGGGGCCGGCGGCGGCCTGGACCTGCTCGGCGCGGCATTCCTTGCGCTCCACATGGCGCAACAGGAAGCTCCGGCGAGCCAGGGCATGGCGGAGGACGAGCGATCCGTCATCAGCTTTCGCGCGTGGAGTGCAAGTGGCGAGCGAAACGCCTTGCCGCTATTGGTCGACAGTCTGACCGAAGAACGATTGCGCCAATCGTGCAAATACCTACCAGATGCGCAGCGCTGGACAGATGAAGCGGCGCAACTATTGTCGCAGGAGCGGTGGACCATGAGCGCGCAAACCTGGGGAACCAAGGTGCATCTAGCGGTCAAGAACATGGTGGAGGATCTGAGAAAGAATTCTGCGGAAGCGGACAAAATCCTTCGAGCAGAACTGAGTATGACGATCGACGAAGAACGTGTGCCCTATGGCACCAGTGGCAGCACACGGCTCGATATCCTAGAGGACCGAAAGGGAGATATGGGGGCGGTCTGCGTCTATGATATCAAAACCAGCAACTACGGGCTGACCGCCGCGAGGGTTAAGAAAATAGCGGACCTAGTGCGAGAACACTTCGACGCTAAGATGTTCTTCGTCATTGAGCTAAGGCCCAGTCGATGACGACCGCTGCAGAAGTGAAGCGCTGGACCAAGTCGATTCTCGCGGAACATCCCGATCTTCGCCTGAACAAGCGGGAGCTATACCTCTCTCCCACGCATCACATTCATCGCTTCATTCTCTTCGCCGGCTCGTCAGACAGGACGTTTCCCACCCCAGTTGCTAGCTATCGCATTCTATTCATGCCGCCGTCCTACCCGACCGGCTATGCATGGTCCAACCAGCTCTCTGTGGGGTGGTCGACCGATCCGGAATTTGCCGAAAAACTGATCGTCTGCGTCCGCCAGGTTGTGAATGAGGCGCTCAGACCCCTGCACAGCATCGAGGGACTGATCAGCCTCAACAATACACAAGCCGTGAGGGGCTTCGGGACCACCCGTATCGGTCACTACCCGGTACTGCACGCTGTGGTTGAAGCGGCAATGGGGCATCTGGACGAGGTCTGCAACATCGTTGACGCCCGAGTAGCGGCATTGGAGCCAGGGCTGAACCAAACATTGAGCGCAGGCTTGGTCCTGCAGGCCAAAAGGCCCAAAAGCTCAGATGCCGCTTACATGATCAGTGGCGCGATCAAGGGGCTTCAACAACTGGACGAGGTCAAGCAGCTCGCCAACTACGCCCGCAAAGGCGACCGCGGTGCCATCGCTGGCTTGCTCCACCAATGGGAGGCTAAGCAGGTCCAAAAACTCGGCCTGGAATATGCCTGGCAGCCCACGCCCTTCCCGCTCGAGCTCCACCCCTAAGCCACGCTCACCCTTTTCCCCGCCATCTCTGCCAGAATCGCTTTCGCCGCTGCGGTCGGGTCGGCTGCGGCGATGATGGGGCGGGCGACGACCAGGTGGGAGGCGCCGGCGCTGAGCGCATCGGCGGGGGTCATGGCGCGTTTCTGGTCGCCCAGCTCCGCACCGGCCGGGCGGATGCCAGGGGTGACCACGGCCATGTTCTTGCCAACGATGGTGCGCACCATTTCCGCCTCGCGGGCCGAGGCGACGACGCCGCCAATGCCGATTTCGCGGGCCTGCTGGGCGCGCAGGGCAACCAGGCCCGCCGCGTCGCGGGCATAACCGGCTTCTTTGACGTCTTCATCGTCCATGGAGGTGAGGACGGTGACGCCCAGAATGGTTAGCGGGCTGCCTTGGGCCCCCTTCTGGGCAGCGCGCAGCGCCTTGGGATAGGCATGGACGGTGAGCATAGTGGCGCCGGTCTCGGCAATGGCCGCCACGCCCTTTTCGACCGTATTGTCGATATCGAGCAGTTTGAGATCGAAAAAGACCTTCTTACCCGCGGCCAGCAGCGCCTTGCCCAGATTAAGCCCATCGGCGCCGTAAAAGCACTGATAGCCGATCTTGTAGAAATCGACGCTGTCACCCAGGAGTGAGACGATCTCTTCGGCGCGGGCGCGCGTGGAAACATCAAGGCCCACGATCAACTGGCCAGTCATGGTCTTTCTCCCGATTTGTGAATTTCCCTCGCCTCGCACAACCAGACCCCAAGGGCAAGCCCTCTGTTGATCCTATGTCAACATAATAGTCTTGCGGCGCAATGCTATGGCATCATATCAAGCCGCTTTCTGCTTGTATTTACCGGACCTTATCATGCAGCAACAGGCATTGGCGGCCATGGTGGCCTGGATGCGGCTCGACACCGCTCTCAAGGCCTTTGAGGCCGCACTCAAGCGCGATCACAAAATCACCGCGCTGCAATTGGCCGTGCTGCATATCGTGGCCGAGCGGCCCCATATTCCACTCGCGGCCCTGCGCAAGGCCCTGCTCGCCCACCCCGCCACTCTGGGTCAGGCCATCGATGATCTGCGGCGCAAGGAGTTGTGCAAGGTGCGCACCAATCCCGATGACCGGCGGGCGCGCAATGTGTTTCTGACCGAAGCGGGCGCAGCGCTGGTCCATGCCGTGCCCATGGCCGGGCCGATGCGGCTGCGCGACGTCGAGGGTGAAACCGAGCGGCTGGACCGCCTGACCCCCGCGCTCAACGACGCGCTGAACCTGTTTGGGCTGGAGAGCTGGACGGGGCGTTAGGCTATGCTCGAATGGCGCCTCGCGATCCTGCCGAGGGGCTTGCACCCCTCACCCTAATCCTCTCCCCTGAGGGGCGAGGGAGCGCAGGAGAGCGACCCTGGGCGGAAAGCGTTGGCTCACTCGAACCAGTCCGCCGCAATCTCCTCCATCGGCGTCCAGTCGGTGAGGAGCTGTTTGGCGGCCAGATCAAAGACAAAACCGTTGCCGCCCCCGGGCGCGCCGATATGGCCCTGGTCTTCCTCGCGCGAAATGCGGCGATTGCCGATACGGCATTTGAGCAAGGTGCCCACCGCGCCATGGCCGCAAAAAATAGCGGGCGTATCGGGTGGCACCGAGGCGCTGGCGGTACGGATAGTGGAGACGATGCGCGCCTGCGCGTCGATGGCCCTCTCCCAGCCATCAATGCTCTGCTGGGGAAAGGTAAAGAACCGGTCCGCCGTTTCTTCAAACAGAGCCGGAGGCAGGAAGCCGGTCGCCGAGCGATCATTCTCGCCCATCAGATGATCGGCAAAGACCGGCGTACCGGCCGCCGCTGCGATCAGCTCGGCCAATTCCAGCGCCTTGGTTTCGCGGCTGGAAAACACCATGGCGCCCTTGGGCACCACATTGCGCGCCGCAAAGGCCTCGGCCCGCGCCCGCCCCTCAGCCGAAAGGCCCCAGAGCGGGACGGGGATGGCCGCATCGATCCTGACCTGGGGATGGGTGAGGTAAAGCGCGCGCAATCCTATCCCCGGCTGAAATGGGTGAGTTCGTGGACCATCTGTTCAACCTTGCGGATGATGGCTGGTTCCACCGGATCCCCCTTTTCGTCGAACGCCTCTTCGGCCGGGCCGATGCCGAGTAGGGTCGGCACGATCAGCGTCCCCACCTTGGTCAAGCTGTCACGCAGATGGCTCAGGGACCATATGGTGCCATATTTTCCTGAAGAGACGCCGCCAATGCCGAAAATGGCATGGCGGAAGACGCTGGGCCTCTGACGGCTGAGCCAAGTGACCGTGTTGACCAGGAGCGGCGGCACGCCGCCATTATATTCAGGGGTCGCGATGAAGACGATGTCATGGCTGCGCCACATCTCGGCCAGCCTGACCGCCGCCTCGGGCACATTGTCGGGTTCGAGATCCTCGTTGAAGATCGGCATATCGAAATCGGCAAGGCTGATTTCGGTGACGGCGACGCCCGCCTCGGTAAGCTTGCGGCCCATATGCTGCTGCAGCATGCGGTTATAGGACCCCTTGCGGATGGACCCGGACAGGGTAAGCGCCGTCTTCATATCGCCTCCAAATTTGTCGAACGTGTCGAAAGTGACGCGCGCGGCTCGTCGCTGCAAGACAATTGGCAGGCATATAGGCCTTTGCCAGTCTGACACAGTGTTTCAAGGGAGCAACCCAATGACCACGTCGATCTTCATCAATGTGCCGGTCCGCGATCTGGCCGCCGCCATGGCCTATTACAAGGCGCTGGGGTTTGATCACAACCCGCAGTTTACCGACGAGACCGCGGCCTCGATCGTCATCAGCGACACCATCTATGTGATGCTGCTCACCCATGAGAAGTTCAGGGATTTTTCCGGCACGCCCATCCCGGACGCGAAAGCCCAGATCGGCGCGCTCTATGCCCTTTCGCGCGACAGCCGCGAGGCAGTCGATGCCATCGCCGACGCTGCCTTGGCGGCGGGAGGGCGCGAACAGCGCGATCCTCAGGACTATGGCTTCATGTATGGCCGCGCCATTGCCGACCTCGACGGCCATGTCTGGGAATATGTCTATATGGATATGAGCCAGTTTCCCGCCGGCTGATTCCGGGGTGATATGGGCAAGCCGCGATACACTTGCACGATACACTTGGAGGATCAGATGCCATCGAAAATGACCATTAGCCATCTCAGTCACGATATCGGGCTGAAGAAGAGCTTTGTCAGCTTTGTCTGGGCAGATGATCCATCCAAGCGCCTGGGCCTTGAAGTGCCCTATGGCACGTCCCTGGCCGATGTCGAAACAGCGGCAGAGAAAGCCATTTCCGATTTCGTCGGGGAATTGCAGGCTGCCCGGATCGATCTGCCCTAAAGCAGGTATCGGCCCTAGGGGGCCCGCCTAGCGCAGGCCCAGCCAGCCTTTGACCAGCCGGCTATATTGCTCGCGCCGGTAGCGATAAAAATGCGCATTGGTCATCAGATGCCGATAGGTGCGTTTGAAGGCCACCCGCGTCCAGGGCCACCAGGGCCGACTGTCGGACGAGTAATGCAGGATATGCGGGTCGAAAACCTCGTGTGCCGGCTCGGGGTTTTGCATGTTCCAGCGCGGATCGAGCTCGAGGAATTGTCCGCGCAGCACGAAATTGAGGATGTCCTGGTCGTAATAGAACTGCTCCAGCTCCTCGGCCGGCAGGTCCTTGATGCCGGCGATGAAATCAACCTGGCCATAGCGTTCCAGATCGATCAGCATCACCCCTGCATTGTAATAGGGCTCGGCCATGGAAAAGCAGGACCGCGCCTTGAGATCCCTGCCGGCAATGCAATGCATGCGGTCCGGCTGCAGAACGGCGGCGATTACCTTGCCCTGCATGTCGATGGCAAACAGATTTTCAATCGGATTGCGCACAAAGGTATCCGCATCGATATAGAGCACTCGCGCCGTTCCGGCCGGCAGCAGCTCCTTGAGGAACAACCGCACATAAACGATCGGGTTGAGCCGCTTCATGCGAATGCGGGGAAAGGCCGCAATCCGCGCGCCCAGAATGTCGGACTGCTTGAGATCGGTCAGATGAAGCGCTGCGCCGTAATCACCGGCGATCGACTGGATGATCGCGCGGTTGTCCGGCCTGAGGCCGGTGTGAAAGACATGAAAGCGCAGCGATCTCGGATCGGTACTGGTCAGGCAGAGCGAGCGCATGGTCGCATAGGCCGGGCCCCAGAAATTGTCGTCAAAAGTCAGGACGATATCATGCACGAACGGGTCCCCCAGACCTTTAGCACCGGGCGGCCGACCCGCCCGCCCCGCGAGCATAGCTCTTGGGGCCTTCTCGCCATTCGAGCATAGCTCTCATGGCCTTGAGCCGGGAAATCGCTCCACTGGAGCGATTTCACTTCCGGCTCAAGCCTCAAACATTTTCTTGAGTTTGTCGAAGAAGCCGCCTGAATTGGGACTGGTCTCGTCGGTTTCGAGCCGCGCAAATTCCTCGAGCAATTCGCGCTGGCGCTTGGAGAGGTTCTGCGGCGTCTCGATATCGAGCTGCACATAAAGATCGCCGACATCCTTGCTTCGGAGCACGGGCATGCCCTTGCCCTTCAGGCGCACGCGCTGGCCCGGCTGAGTGCCGGTTGGCACCTTCACCTTGGCGCGTGACTGATCAAGCGTGGGCACCTCGAATTCCCCGCCCAGCGCCGCCGTGGTCATGGAAATGGGCACGCGGGCATAAAGATCGGCGCCATCGCGCTGGAACAGTTCGTGGGGCTTGATGGAGACGAAAATATAAAGATCGCCCGGCGGGCCGCCACGCAGACCGGCCTCGCCCTCATTGGCGAGGCGAATGCGCGTGCCATCCTCAATGCCCTGGGGCACATCGACCGAAAGCTTGCGGTTCTGCTGCCGCCTGCCCTGGCCACCGCAATCGGTGCAGGGCTGGTCCATCATTACCCCGCGGCCCTGACAAACCGGACAGGTCCTTTCAATGGTGAAAAAGCCCTGGGCCGCGCGCACCTTGCCATGGCCATTGCATTGCCGGCAGGTATGGGTGCCGGTGCCCGGCTTGGCGCCCGAGCCATCGCAGGTCTCGCAGGTGGACAGCGTTGGCACGTCGATTTCGACAGTGCGGCCGTCAAAGCTCTCTTCGAGCGAGATTTCCAGGTTGTAGCGCAGGTCCGAACCGCGCATGCGGGCCGCGCCGCCTCCGCCTCCGCCTCCACGGCGGCCGCCGCCACCCATGAAGTCGCCGAAAATATCCTCGAAAATGTCGGACATGGAGGAGGCGAATTCCGGCCCGAAGCCCGGGCCCCCGCGCGGTCCGCCACCATTTTCAAAGGCGGCATGGCCGAACCGGTCATAGGCGGCCCGCTTTTGCGGATCCTTGAGCGTATCGTAGGCTTCGTTGATTTCCTTGAACTTGTGCTCGGCCTCTTCATTGCCCGGATTGCGGTCGGGATGAAACTGCATGGCGAGCTTGCGATAGGCGCTCTTGAGGGCCCCTTCATCGGCGCCCTTCTGGCAGCCAAGCACCTCGTAGAAATCGCGTTTGGCCAAGATAAACTCTCTTTGTCGGTCGCGCCGTTCTGGTCGTCGCGCTGGATTGAAATCAAGAAAGGCCGGCTAGGCCGGCGCTCAAACCCGCATATGGGCAGGCCCGCGGGTATTAGCAAGGGGAGCTGGTGCGATCAACCAGCACGGATTCACGTGGAACACTTCGAGCCGTGCCCACAGGGCAAATTCGGTCCAGTGGACCGAATTTAGGAGAGAAGGCCATGAGAGCGCTGGGCTCGAATGGCACGGGCCCTGAGCCGAGAAGGCCATGAGACTGCGTGGCGGGCGCCAAAGGGGCAAGCAGCGCCAGTGGCGCTGCGAAAGCCAAAGCAGGCCACGAAAGCTATGCTTGAGTGGCAGCTCGAATGGCAGAGCCGATCTCCCTTCGCGTCGTAAACCCAAACAAAAAGCCCCGGCGTCTCCACCGGGGCTTTCATATTCAGTTCGACCAGACTTAGGCCGACTTCTTGTCGTCGTCGTCCTTGACCTCTTCGAAGTCAGCGTCGACGACATCGTCATCGCTGTCATCGGCAGTGCCATTGGCCTTGGCTTCGGCTTCCGCCTGGCTGGCCTTGTACATGGCCTCGCCCAGCTTCATCGAGGCTTCGGCCAGGGTTGCGGTCTTTTCCTTGATGGCTTCGGCATCGTCGCCATCCAGTACCGACTTGAGATCGGCAATGGCGGTTTCGATGGCCGCCTTGTCTTCAGCCGAGACCTTGTCGCCATAATCGGCCAGCGACTTTTCGGTCGAGTGGACCAGCGATTCGCCCTGGTTCTTGGCTTCCACGGCCTCGCGCTTCTTCTTGTCCGCCTCGGCATTGGCCTCGGCATCCTTGACCATCTTTTCGATATCGGCGTCCGAAAGACCACCCGAGGCCTGGATGCGGATCTGCTGCTCCTTGCCGGTACCCTTGTCCTTGGCCGAGACATTGACGATACCGTTGGCGTCGATGTCGAAGGTCACTTCGATCTGCGGCACGCCACGCGGGGCAGGCGGAATGCCGGCCAGGTCGAAATTACCCAAGAGCTTGTTGTCCGCGGCCATTTCACGCTCGCCCTGGAACACGCGGATGGTCACCGCATTCTGATTGTCCTCGGCGGTCGAGAAGGTCTGGCTCTTCTTGGTCGGGATGGTGGTGTTGCGATCGATGAGGCGGGTAAACACGCCACCCAGCGTTTCGATACCCAGCGACAGCGGGGTCACGTCGAGCAGCAGCACATCCTTGACGTCGCCCTGCAGCACGCCGCCCTGAATGGCAGCACCCAGAGCCACGACTTCGTCCGGGTTCACGCCCTTATGGGGTTCCTTGCCGAAGAGCTGCTTGACCGCTTCCTGCACCTTGGGCATGCGGCTCATGCCGCCCACCAGCACGACTTCGTCGATCTGCGAGGCGGAAACGCCGGCATCCTTCATGGCCTGCTTGCACGGCTCAATGGTGCGGGTGATCAGGTCATCGACCAGCGATTCGAGCTTGGAGCGCGAGAGCTTGAGCGTCAGGTGCTTCGGACCCGAAGCATCGGCGGTGATGAAGGGCAGGTTGATTTCGGTCTGGGTCGAGCTCGAGAGTTCAATCTTGGCCTTTTCGGCGGCTTCCTTGAGACGCTGCAGAGCCAGCTTGTCATTGCGCAGGTCGATGCCCTGCTCTTTCTTGAACTCATCGGCCAGGTAATCGACCAGACGCATATCGAAGTCTTCACCACCCAGGAACGTATCGCCATTGGTGGACTTCACTTCGAAAACGCCGTCGCCGATCTCGAGGATCGACACGTCAAAGGTACCGCCACCAAGGTCATAGACCGCGATGGTGCCCGAATTCTTCTTGTCCAGGCCATAGGCGAGCGCAGCAGCCGTCGGCTCATTGATGATGCGCAGCACTTCAAGGCCGGCAATCTTGCCCGCATCCTTGGTGGCCTGGCGCTGGCTGTCGTTGAAATAGGCCGGAACGGTGATCACGGCCTGCGTCACCGTCTCACCGAGATAGCTCTCGGCGGTTTCCTTCATCTTCTGCAGCACCATGGCCGAAATCTGCGACGGCGAGAACTTGTCGCCGGACGCTTCGACCCATGCATCGCCATTATCGGCCTTGGTGATCTTGAAGGGCACCAGGTCCTTGTCCTTGGCCACGACCGCATCGTCATAACGGCGGCCGATCAGGCGCTTGACGGCAAACAGGGTATTTTCCGGATTGGTGACGGCCTGGCGCTTGGCCGGCTGGCCGACAAGGCGCTCGCCATCCTTGGAAAAGGCAACCATGGAGGGCGTGGTGCGCGCGCCTTCCGCGTTTTCAATCACCTTGGGATTGGTGCCGTCCATGACGGCCACGCAGCTATTGGTGGTACCCAGGTCAATACCGATGACTTTAGCCATTTACTCTGCCTCTTTCTCAGCGAACCCGCTTGTGAAAGCCCTCTCAACGAAAGCAGCTTCCTGGCCCTTTCAAAGGCCGGGGTCCCTCATAGGTTTGTTCATACTTGCGCCCGCTAGGGGCTTCGAGGCGTATATAGGGGGGTGTCACCAAGGCTTCAAGCATGGCTCTTGGGGAAAATCCGGCCTCGCGGCCAAGGCCGCCGCCGGTTTTGCCGGCGGCCGCCAGGGTTAATCGTTGATGGTATAGGAATTGAGCGTGCAGATATCGATCTGCGGCTCGACCAGCTCGGCGCCGTTTTCCATGACAAAGCGGAAATCGTAAAGGCACTGGTCCGAGCCATCGCCAATGGTTGCGGTGGCCTGGTATCCCGCTTCGAGAATGCCGCTCTCGCCCAGCAGGTCCTCGCCCCAATTATTCTCATTGCTGGGCGTGGTGAAAAAGTAATGCAGGTCGTAGGAGCTATTGTTGATGACCGTGAATTCCACGGTTTGCGCCGCGGCGGGCAGAATGCCAGCCACCAGCGCCAGGGCGGCAAGGCCACCCAGCAGACAGGTCTTCATGATATGTCCCTCAAGCCGGCCGCCTTCTGCGTCCGGACCGGCAATGTCTGCCATTAGTCGCGGCCCGCGCCAAGCCTGCCCATTTCGCCGACAAAGGAAAATCGCTAGAAGCGCCTCATGATCACGCCCGGCACCGTGCTGCTGCACGACAATCTCAATCCCGACGGCCAGAACCTGCTGTTTGAGACTGCGCGCGAGGTGCTGGTGGCCCACACGGCAGATGAGGCGAGGCTTGCCCTTGCCCGCATGGCTGAGGCCGGCCGGCATGGCCTCTGGGCCGCCGGTTACTTGGCCTATGAACTGGGCTTCTTGTTCGAGGAGCGGCTCGAACCCCTGCTGCCCGCGCGCAGCAAGACCCCTCTGCTCTGGCTGGGCCTCTATGATGCGCCCAAACGCCTGGCGGCGGGCGCGGTGACGCCTCTCTTGTCGGCGGCGTCGGCGGGGCGCGTCGGCCCGGTCAGCCCGGCGCTTACCCCGGATGACTATGGACAGGCCTTTGAAAGGGTGAAGGCCCTGATCGCGGCAGGCGATTGCTATCAGGTCAATCTCACTTTCAAGGCGCATTTTGATCTCGAGGGCGATCCTCTGGGGCTCTACCGCACGCTCGCGCATAGCCAGAAATGCGCCTATGGCGCCTATATTCATGCCGGCGACCATCATGTGCTCTCCCGCTCGCCCGAACTCTTCGTATCGGGGACCGGGAATCGCCTGCGGGCCCGGCCGATGAAGGGCACGCTGAAGCGCGGACGCAGTCTTGCTGAAGACGCGGCGGGACGGGAGGCGCTGGCCTCAGACGAAAAGAACCGCGCCGAAAATCTGATGATCGTTGACTTGCTGCGCAATGATCTGGGCCGCATTGCCGAAATCGGCTCGGTCAAGGTGAGCGACCTTTTCACGGTCGAGACCTTTTCGACCCTCCACACCATGACCTCGGGCATTGAGGCCCGGCGGCGCGATGGCGTGGGCATAATCGACGTGCTGGAGAACCTTTTCCCCTGCGGCTCGATTACCGGGGCGCCCAAAGTGCGGGCCATGGAAATCATCGACCAGGTCGAGCAGGCGCCGCGCGGGCTCTATACCGGCGCGATCGGCTATGTGGCGCCAAATGGCGATTTTGCCTTCAATGTCGCGATCCGCACCGCCGTGATCGATGCGGCGGGCCACGGGGAAATCGGCATTGGCGGCGGCATCGTCGCCGATTCGGTGGCCGGCGATGAATATCGGGAGGCGCTGCTCAAAATGAATTTTCTCTCCGACCCTGCCCCGCCGGTGGTGCTGATCGAGACCTTCAAATGGACGCCGGGCGAAGGCTATGCCCTGCTCGACCGGCATCTGGACCGGTTGATTGCTTCGGCGGCCTATTTTGCCCTGCCTGTGAAGCGGGGCGAGGTCGTATCCTTTCTGTTCGGGAAGGCGCGGGATTGGACCCAAGCCATGCGGGTGCGCCTGACCCTGGCCGAAAGCGGACTGGATCTGACCGCGGTGCCCCTGCCGCCGAGCCCGGACAAATTCCGCTTCGCCATTGCCGATGCGACCCTTGATTCGAACATGGTCTGGCTGGCCCACAAGACCACCAATCGCGCCTTTTACGACGCGCCGCGGCAGAAGGCGCATGACGAGTGCGGACTGGACGAACTGGTCTTTATCAATGAGCGCGGCGAACTGACCGAGGGCAGTTTCACCAATCTGTTTGTCGAGCAGGAGGGACGCCTTTTGACCCCGCCGCTCCACTGCGGTCTCCTGCCCGGAACGCTGCGGGCCGAGCTGATCGCTCAAGGCAAGGCAGAAGAGCGCGTGCTCACTCTTGCCGATCTGCGGAAAGCCGATGCAATCTGGCTGGGCAATTCGGTGCGCGGCCTGATCCGCGCGCAATGGATAGACCGGGAGACCGCCAAAGCATGACCATCGCCATTCATGAAGACGACGTGCTGGTTGTCGTTGACGTGCAATATGATTTCCTGCCCGGTGGCAGCCTTGCCGTCTCGGGCGGCGACGAGATCGTGCCGCTGATCAACAAGCTGGCCGGTCGGTTCAAAAACGTCGTCCTGACCCAGGACTGGCACCCTTCCGATCATATTTCCTTTGCCAGCCAGCACGAGGGCAAGGCACCCTTCGATACCACCGAGCTCGACTATGGCACCCAGGTGCTCTGGCCCGATCATTGCGTCTGGCAGACCAAAGGGGCCGAACTCAGCCGCGACCTCAACATCCCCCATGCCCAGCTCATCATCCGCAAGGGCTATAACCGCGCCATCGATAGCTATTCCGGTTTCCAGGAGGCCGACCGGCAGACGCTGACCGGCCTGGCCGGTTATCTCAACGAACGCGATGTCGGCCGGCTCTATGTTGTAGGTCTTGCCACCGATTTCTGCGTCGCCTGGACGGCGCTGGACGGGGCGGCAGGCGGCTTCGATGTCACCGTTATCGAGGATGCGACCCGCGCCATTGATGCCAATGGCTCGCTGGACCAGGCCTGGGCCGATATGGCAGCGGCAGGCGTGGTCCGCGTGATGAGCCGGGATATTCTGGAGTGATCGAGGGCGCCTGCCATTGCGGCGCCGTGTGCTGGCGGTTCGAGAGCGAACCGGACGCGGCCACCGCCTGCAATTGCACAATCTGCCGCCGCTACGGCGCCCTTTGGATTTATGGCCATGAGAACGAGGATGTCTTCGTGTCCGGGCCGACAAGCGCCTATATGCGGGGCGAGAAAAGCCTTGCCTTTCACTTCTGCGCCAAGTGCGGCTGCGTGGCCTATTGGCGCGGGACCCAACCAGGTGCCGATGGCCGGCGGCGTCTGGCCGTCAACGTCCGGCTCGCCGAACCCGATGCGGTGGCCCACATCCCCATCCAGCGTTTCGATGGCTTTCATAGCTGGACCGATCTGGCGCGCGATGGCCGCGATGTGGGCGATGTCTGGTTCTGAATCCTATGGCGCCCGATACTAAATCCTGGCCCCATCTGCGGTTGTCACTATCCCGCCCGTTCCGATCTGCTTGATCACCAGCGCATAATCGCTCCGACCGTCCGCATATAGCCGGAAAAGGCCGTCTCGCCCGGCAAAGCCAGCCGGATTGGTGAGCAGGTTCGCCTCGTAAGGCGGCGTCGCCAGCGAGAGCGTGTTCACATTGGCCAGGATCGTGGCCGTATAGGCAATGGTGGCCATTTGCGGCGGATTGCCACCAAAACGAGCGGCATAATCGGCGCGTATGGCATTGAGCCCCGCCTCATCGACCGCCGGAAAGGTCGCGCCGGCCAAAGCCGGATTGCGCAACAAGCCGGCATCATGGGCCCAATCGGCCGAGCCGACCAATTGCACGGTCTCGTTGGTGACGCCGGCCTGAGCGAGGAGACCAGCAAAGGTTGCAGCGCTGGCCCGATCGGGGATGAAGAGGGCATCGATCATGCCGCGCTCGATCAGGGGCTTGGCCTGATCGATGATCTGCTGCGCCTCGGAAATGCTTGAAAAAGTATAGACCGCACTGGGATTGAAGCCGGCGGCAATGGCCTGTTGTCGAAAGGCGGTGGCCAGCGCTTCGCCATAGGGTGTGGCGGGAAAAATGCCGGCCGGTCCGCGCCGCCCCTGATCGCGCAGATAGCGCACCGCGCGCTTCATTTCGGTTTCCGGCAGCACATTGAGCACATAGACACCTGGCCCCGCCACCGAACCATTATTGGCAAAGCCGATCAGCGGAATGCCGGCGGCCCGCGCCACATTGCCTGCGGCTGTCACCTGCTCGGCGGTCAGCGGGCCCAGGATCAGCTTGACCCCTTCGACCACCGCAGCATTGGCCGCGCTTGTCGCACCAGCCGCGCTGTCACCCGTATCGCGTAGCGAGATGGTGATATTCTCCCCAATATTGGGATTGGCCTCGATGAACCCAATGGCCAGTTTGGAGGCATTGGCCAGCGACTGTCCCAATTGGCTGAGCGCAGCATTACCCGAAAGCGGCAGCAATAGCGCCACATTGACGCGGCCACGCCCGAACCGTTCCTTCGGTGCGCTGGCGATTGGGGAGAGGCCACCGCCTCCCCCATTATCCCCGCCCCATGGCAGGGAAAAGGAGCGCGAGCCCCATTGCAGCGAACCGGGCGAACAGGCGGCCAGCGCCGAGGCCAGTCCGGCCAGGATCGCGCGCCGGCTCCAATCTGCTCCTTTGCCGCCCATTTTCATCCCAAGCCGTTTCAAATCCTCACAATGTGTTAACAAGGTCGCCGCATATGGTTAACCAATGTTTGAGGCAGGCAAGGACGGGCGATGAACGGCGAGACACGGGATTATTTCATCGCCGGAACACGCTTCGAGGCCCCGCCCCTGGCCCCGGGTCTTTATGTCGTGGCGACGCCCATCGGCAATCTGCGCGACATTACCCTGCGGGCGCTCGAAACTCTTGCAGCCGCTGATCTGGTTCTGTGCGAAGACACACGCACCTCGGCAAAATTGCTCGACCATTATGGCATCAAGGGGCGGCGCCAGGCCCTGCATGAACACAATGAGCGCGACAAGGCCGAGGACATTGCCGCGCGCGTCGCCGCCGGCGCCACCATTGCGCTGATCTCCGATGCCGGCACGCCCCTGCTCTCCGATCCCGGCTTTCCCCTGATCCGGGCCCTGGCCGAACAGGACCTGCCAGTCTTTCCCATTCCCGGCGCCTCAGCCCTGCTCTCGGCGCTGGTGGTGGCCGGCCTGCCCACTGACGCCTTTGCCTTTCATGGATTTCTGCCGCCTAAGGCCGGGGCCCGCGCCAATGCGCTGGAGAAACTGAAAGATTCACGTGAAACGCTGATCTTTTATGAATCACCGCGGCGCCTGGGGGCCAGCCTGACCAGCATGGCCGAAATGTTCGGAGAGCGGCAGGCAGTTGTGGCGCTGGAATTGACAAAGCGTTTTGAGCGAACGTTTCGCGGATCGCTTGCAGAACTGGTCGATCAATTTGCTGAAGCGGAGACAAAGGGTGAGGCGGTCATCGTCGTGGCCGGTGCCGAGGCACCCAGCGCACCTTCTGCCGAAGATTGGCAGGCTGCGTTGGCAGAGGCCATGGCCGATCAGCCGTTGCGCGCCGCAGTCGATGAAATCGCTGCCCGCTTCGGTCTCAAGCGCAAGGAGGTCTATGATGCCGCCCTCGCCCGCAAAAACGCCCAGTGAGCGGCGCGTCACGGCCGAACGCCGCGGCCATCGCGGCGAGGCGCTGGCGGCTTTGTTCTTGCAGATAAAGCTCTACCGCATCCGCGACCGCCGGTTCAAAACGCCGATGGGGGAAATTGATCTGGTGGTCGAAAAGGGCAACACGGTTATTTTTGTCGAGGTTAAGACGCGCGCCCGGAATGCCGACGAATATCTGACCCATGCCGCGATCAACCGCAATCGGATCAGCCGCGCCGCGCAATATTGGCTCGCCCGGCACCCCTCTGAAACCGGCAAGGATTTTCGTTTCGACGTGATTTTCCTTGCACCGGGGCGCTGGCCACGCCATCTCATCAACGCCTTTCCTGCAGCGTGAGTCTTGCTATGAAGCTCAAAGTCGCCGTCCAGATGGACCATGTTTCAACCATCAACCCGGTTGGGGATTCGACCTTCGCCATGATGCTGGAAGCCCAGGCGCGCGGCCATGAATTGCTGCATTACACGCCCGATACACTTTCACTAAAGGGCGATGTGGTCAGCGCTTTGGCCCAGCCGATCAGCGTGACCGATGCGGAAAAGGGCAAGCATTTCACCTTGGGCGAGGCCAGCCGCGTCGATCTCTCCACCCAGGACGTGGTGCTGATGCGCCAGGACCCGCCCTTTGACATGAATTATATCACGCTCACCCACCTGCTCGAGCGCATCCATCCCCAGACGCTGGTGGTCAATCCGCCCGCCGCCGTGCGCAATGCGCCCGAAAAAATCCTCGTCACCGAATTTCCGGACCTGATGCCGCCGACCCTGGTGACGCGCGACCGGGCCGAAATCCACGCCTTCCGGCGCGAGCACGGCAATATCATCGTCAAGCCGCTTTACGGCAATGGCGGCGCGGGCGTCTTCTTCATCCAGGAGGGCGACCACAATCTGGCAAGCCTGCTCGAACTGTTCGAAGCCAATTATCGCGAGCCCTTCATGGTGCAGCGTTACCTGCCCGATGTGCGCAAGGGCGACAAGCGCATCATCATCATCGACGGCGAGCCGGTCATGGGATTGAACCGTATTCCCGCCGATGGCGAGGCCCGAAGCAACATGCATGTGGGCGGTCGGCCCGAACTCTCCCCGCTGACCGAGCGCGAAAAGGAGATCTGCGCGCGCATCGCGCCGGCGCTCAAAGAACGCGACATGATCTTTGTGGGCATCGACGTCATCGGTGGTTACCTCACCGAAATCAACGTCACCTCCCCCACCGGCATCCGCGAGATCAAGCGCTTCGGTGGGCCGGACATTGCGGTGCTGATCTGGGATACGATTGAAAAGCGGCGGGGCTAGGCCCTGGGGTTGGCGGACGGGATCAAATGGCCTAGTGCTGGGTTTTGGGCCCGGGGGCACGCATGAACACATTTCTCGTCGCATTCGCCACGCTGTTCGCCACGGTCGGTGTGGCCGATATTGCGTTCATTTTTGCCGCCCTGACCAAGGACAATACGCCGGCCCAGCGCCGCACCTTTGCCACGCGCGGCGTGCTGGTGGCTTTGGCCATCCTTTTGTTCTTCGCCGTCCTGGGCAATGCCATTCTCGATCTCTTCGGCATCACCATCCCCGCGCTGCGCACCGCCGGCGGCGTGCTCTTGCTGCTCATTGCCATCGACATGGTCTTTGCCCGCCATTCGGGCGGTACCGGCACCACCGATGAGGAGGAAAGCGAAGCCCGCCAGAGCCAGGATATCTCCGTCTTTCCCCTGGCCATGCCGCTCATGGCCGGCCCCGGCGCCATTTCCGCCGTTATCCTGCTGACCACCGGCGCCAAGACCGATGTCGAATTCTGGCTGGTCCTGGCTGCCATTGTGGTCATTCTGACCCTGTGCTGGCTGACCCTGCTCATTGCCATTCCCATCCAGCGTCTTCTGGGCCTGACCGGGCTGTCGGTGGTGTCCCGTGTCGTGGGCATCCTGCTGGCGGCCCTGGCCGTGCAATTCGTCTTCGACGGCATCAAAGCCAGCGGCCTGCTCGGCGCCTGATTTCAATCCGTTCAAATTGCTGAAAATTTTCGGCGTTAAGCAAGTCTTAACGCTGTTCTTGCGTCGGGCCGGTCAGACGCGCAGAGCTATACGCATTCATCCGGACAGGAGTTTTCCCATGCGTCTTGCTACTGCATTGGCTCTGCTGATCGTCGCCATCCTGGCCACCAATGCGGCCGCTACGGATGCCGCCCGCTCCGAGCTGCTGGCCCCGATCACAGCGGCGCTCTAGACCCGTCTGGGCTCCTGCCGCTAGCGCGGCGCATTGAGCGCCTCGGGCGAGCGCCCGAGACCGAAAGCGTCCACCCGACCGGCCGGCGCATCCACCAATTGCTCGAGCGGAAACAAGGCGGGGGCCTGATCCCTGCTGCCGGAGGTCAAAAGCTCGCTGGCCCGATCCGGCGTCCGGCCCAGTGGCATGACGGCGCCGGCCACTTCCAGCAGCCTGATCTGCCCCAGCCCCTGAAAGGGCGGCCGCAACATATTGGCCGCGTCCGTGCCTTGCAGCGGATCGACCACGGCCACGCTCACCCGCCCGCCCCGGTAGAAGGTGCGAATGGACTGGCTGATATAAAAGGCCAGCTTGTCCGATCCGGCGGCGGAAAAGTGGATGCCGTCATCCTTGCGCATCAGCGCATTCTGCCCATTCACATCCGGACCATAGGCGGCATATTTGCCATCCTCGTCGGCAAAGCGGTCGAAAATATCGAGATATTCCGCGCCACCGGAAAAGGCTGCCAGCCGGTGCAAAGCGCTGATTTGGCTCATGGCGGCCGAATATTGGCTGCGCGACATGGGGGGCAGGCCCATCCAGATCACCGGCTTTCGCGCCGCCCGCAACTGATCCAGAAACCTGTTGAGCCGCGCCTGGTATTGATTGGTCCAGCCCTCGCTCAAGGGCTCGAAGGCCTGCCCGTCCGCATTGATCTCCTGCCGGTCATTGATGCCGATGATCACCACGGCCAGATCGAAGCTGTCGGCCGCGATCTGTTCGGCGAGAGCGGCATTCCAGTCGAAATAATCGTCGCGCACAAAGCCTGACGAGCTAACCCCCTGCCCGATCACCACCAGATTGGGGTCTTCGGCATAAAAGCGCTCCAACGCCTTGCTGAGGTCGATGGCCAGGGAATCGCCGAAGACGGCGAGGCGGGTTGCGTCCGGGGCCTTGTCCACCGCCGGTTTGGGCGGCGGCAAAGATGGCGCTGGCGCTGCCTGTGGCCGGGGGCGGGTTTGCTGGACCTGCGGCGCCGGTTCCGGCTCGTCGCCGAACAAGAGGTCAAACAGGGTCCGGCGGCGCGGCTGCTCGTTCTGGGCCAGAACCAGGCGTTCGCCCGTAGCGCTCTGGGCCAGCGCCGGGCCAAGGTCGGCCAGCGCCAGCAAACCCACCAGCAAACAAAGGATAAGCCGCTTCATGCCCATATCCGCACCACAATGGCCGCTTTCTAGCACTCGCGCCCGCTTCTGACCACGCCGCTCCCGTCCCCGTTACCGTATGGCCGCATTGAGGGCCTCGTAGGCCGCGCGGGTCACAAAGCCATCGGCCACCATGCCATTTGCGGCCTGAAAGCGGGCATAGGCGGCCTGGGTGATCGGCCCGATGCGGCCATCGACCACCCCATCATAATAGCCAAGGCGTTTGAGCGCCTGCTGTATGGCCTGGCGCTGGACCAGATTGGGGAATTGCGTATCGCGCGGCCAGGGCGTGAGGAAGGGGCCACTGCCTTTGAGCCGGTCCGTCAGATGGGCCACGGCCATGGCGTAACTGTCGGAGAAATTATAGCCCTTAAGGACCAGGTAATTGCCGGTCATCAGGAATTTGGGACCTTCTTTGCCGGCCGGAACATAGAGAAAGGCCGGCGTGGAGAGGTCGGAAAATTGCCGCCCGGCGACCCGGCTAATGCCGCGCTCGGCGAAGAAGGACACAGGCCGCAATTGCTCGCGCGTGGCCAGGAGATAGTCAAAGCCATCCGGCACCTCGACCTCAAATCCCCAGTCGAGCCCCGGTTGATAACCCAGGCGTCGGAGATAAACGGCGCTGGTGGCCAGGGCATCGGACAGGGAATTATGGAGGTCCACGCGTCCATCGCCATCCCCATCCGTGCCATGGGCCAGTACATTGGATGGATTGACCTGCAAATGCCCGATGGCGCCGGCCCAGGAGCCAAGGGGTGAAACCCCGCCATTGGCCACTGCCAGTTTCAGGGCGGCAATGAAATCGGCCTTGTCCTCGGCAAAGCGGCTGCGCCGTTGCCAGGCGACAGTGGCCAGCGACCGCACGATCGGGCGGATCAGGCTGTCATTGGACAGCACGGCACCATAGTCGGTTTCCATGCCCCAGATGGCGCCCAGCACATAGGGGTCCACGCCATAGGCCTGCCCCGTCTTGGCAAAGAGGTCGGCATGACGCGCAAGAGCGGCCTTGCCGCGCGCGATGCGGCCCGATGAGATCCGCCCGTCCAGATAATCCCAGACCGGCGTGGTGAATTCGGGCTGGGTTTCCACCAGGTCCGGCACACGCGGATCCGGCGTCAATCCCGATATTATGGTGTCATAGAAAGCTTCGTTGACACCGGCCGCCACCGCCTCGCTGCGCATGGCGCGCAGGAAGGTGTCAAAGCTCTCCGCCGGCTGCGCCAGGGTGGGCGCCACCAGCGCCAGCCACATCGCAGCCATCAGCCGGTAGAGCATTTAGGTCTCCTATCGGTTGCGGGTCATCAGGTGCCGCTCCCAATTGAATGCGGTATCGACGATTTCTTCCAGGTCGTCATGCTGGGGCACCCAGCCCAGCATCTGCCGCACCTTTTCGCCCGTCGCGGTGATCGAGGCCGGATCGCCGGCGCGGCGTGGCCCCTCATCGGCGCGGAAATCGACCCCCGAAACCTTGCGCACCGTGTCGACCACTTCGCGCACCGAATAGCCCCTGCCATAGGCGCAATTGAGCGTGGTGCTCTCACCCCCGCCGCGCAAATGCTTGAGCAGCAGTGCATGGGCGGCAATCAGATCGGTCACGTGAATATAATCACGCACGCAGGTGCCGTCCGGGGTTTCATAATCGGTGCCGAAAATATCCATCTTCTGGCGCTGGCCCAGCGCCGTCTGGCAGGCCACCTTGATCAGATGCGTGGCCTCGGGCGTCGACTGGCCCGAGCGCTTGCCTGGGTCGGCGCCGGCCACGTTGAAATAGCGCAAGACGCCATAGGTGATGTCATGGGCCGCCGCGACATCGGCCAGCATCCATTCGGTCATCAGCTTGGACCGGCCATAGGGCGACATGGGGTTGAGCGGCGTATCTTCCACCACCGGGGCGAGCCCGGTCATGCCATAAACGGCGGCGGTGGACGAAAAGATGAAATGCTTCACCCCGCCCTTGACCGCAGCCTCGATCAGATTGCGCGAGGTGGCGGTATTGTTGGCGTAATATTTGAGCGGATTGGTCACCGATTCGGGCACCACGATAGAGCCGGCGAAATGGATGATTTCGCTGATATTGTGCTTTTCGATCAGCCCCAGCACACGCTCTATATCGCCGGCATTGCCGGTTTCGAAAATGGCGCGGCCATCGATGGCCCAGTCGAAGCCGGTCACCAGATTGTCCAGCACCACGACTTTTTCACCCGCATCGGCCAGATTGAGCACCATATGGCTGCCGATATAGCCGGCGCCCCCGGTAACCAAGACTGTCATTATTGCTAACTCCCGGCATTGCAACGCTATTTGGTTGCAACATTATGTGGCAGATGTTGATTTAGCTTTACGCCGCCTACTCATCGAATGCCACTCAGGAGAGCATCGCGTGTCCAAACGTGTCCGTACAGCCGTGTTTCCAGTCGCCGGGCTGGGAACCCGTTTTCTGCCTGCGACCAAGGCCATGCCCAAGGAAATGCTGACCGTGGTGGATCGTCCCCTGATCCAATATGCGGTCGATGAAGCCCGCGAGGCCGGTATCGAGCATTTCGTTTTTGTCACCGGCCGCAACAAGGCGGTGATCGAGGATCATTTCGACCGTCAGTTCGAACTCGAAGCGACGCTGGAAAGCCGAGGCAAGACCCAGGCACTCGAGGAATTGCAGAAGGACCTGCCCTCGGCCGGCCGCACCAGCTTTACCCGCCAGCAGGAACCGCTTGGCCTCGGCCATGCCGTATGGTGCGCGCGCGACATTGTCGGCGACCAGCCCTTTGCCCTGCTTTTGCCGGACATGATCTTCAAGGCAAAACCCGGCGTGCTTAAGCAGATGATGGACGCCTACGAAGAGCGTCCTGGCAATATTATCGGCGTTGAGGAATGCGCCTGGGAGGATGTGTCATCCTATGGCGTGGTAGTGCGCGGCGACGGCCCCGACCAGGGCTTTGCCATCAATGGCATGGTGGAAAAGCCCAAGCGTGAGGATGCGCCCTCGAACCTGTTCATCTCGGGCCGCTATATCCTGCAGCCCGAAATATTCACCCTCCTGGCCGAACAGACCCGCGGTGCCGGCGGCGAAATCCAGTTGACCGACGCCATGCAGACCCTGATGGGCCAACAGCCTTTCACCGGCGTCAAATATGAGGGCAAGGTCTATGATTGCGGCTCGAAACTGGGCTTCCTGACCGCCAATGTGGTCTTTGCCCTGGATCGTCCCGATATCCGCCCCGGCTTCATCGACGAGCTGAAAAAGCTCGATCTCGAAGACCAGCTGTAGGCCGGCCGGTCAGCGCCGCACGGTGACGCCCAGGCTGACCGTGTGGCTGTCCAGCACGCCGCTGACAGAATTGTCGCGGTGTGCATAAGCGTAATCGGCGGAAATAGCGGTGTGGGCGCTGAGCTTGTAATCAGCGCCCAGCCCAGCCCCATGCCGCGTTTCGGTTTCGCTGCTGCCCTCCAGCCAGGACCGGCCCCAATCGGCCGACGCGCGCAGGCGCAGCCAGGAATTGACGGTATAATCCGCATTGGCCGTCGCGGTGTGCGCCACACGCGCTGTGCCAGCGCTGTCCGCACCCGTGGGTTCCACTGTCGTGGTCAGCTTGGCGGTGAGATTGAGCGTCGGATCGGGCGTGAAGGTCACGCTGGCATCATAGAGCTGGGTGGTGATGTCATTAAGGCCTGCATCGTCGAAATCATGCCGCCCGACACCGATCGAGGCGCTGGCGGACAACAGGCCGTTCCAGTTGCCGGCAAGGCCGGCGCGCAGCGCGCTGCTATTGGCATCGGGTTTGATGCCGCCCGAGGCCTGGTCGAACCAGTCGCGGCCCAGGCTCGCCTCCCCGAAGACCTCGAAAATGGGCGTCGCCTGCAGGCCCAGCCGTAGCTTGGCATCGCCCTCCCAGACATTGCGGCCGCTATTGTCGGTGACCCCGGTATCGGTGCGGGTGGTGGGTCCATAGACCGTGCGGGCGATCGTGCCATCAAGGCCCAGATTGAAGCGCCCGAATTGGCGCTCGATCCCACCGCCCAAAGTGCCGGTAACCACCAGAGGCGGCTCGGTCACGACCGGGTCGAGCCCGGGCGTCGAGGGGAGGTCGCGCGACAAATCGAGTTTGGCCGATCCGGTGAGGCTGGTGTCGCGGTCCAGATGCGTCGTCGTTTCAAGGTCGAGATTGAGACCGGTAACGCCCAAAGTGCCGTCAGTGTCGCGGGCGAGCTCCGCCCGGCCCGATGTGGACCAGTCCGTCCGCACACCCTGATGGGTGGCGGAAATCTGTGGGGTCAGCGTGGTGACGAAACGATCCCCGGTATTGGTATGGGTATAGCTGCCTTTAAGCCCGATGGACCAGTCAATCTCCAAAGGCGGATGCCCCGGCTCTGCCGGAACGTCAAACCCTTCGGGAACCGGTGCGGCGGGATAAAGGCCCGGCGTCAGCCGGTCCTCGGTCAATGCGTTTGCGTCAACGATGAGTGGGTCGGCACAAGCAGCCGTGCCCAGTGCCATATTGGCCAGCAACACGCTCAGCACTGTCAGATATTGCCGGGCCACATCCCGCTCCGCACATGTCGGCCGGCAGACGCAAAAGGACCGGCATTGGCCGCTGAGGCCGCGCCGATCCTTGCATTTTATGGTTAATGAATGCTTTCGGGAGACTGCCTATACCGGCTCGATCCGCAGCACCGCCCCATCGGCGCCGACAATGCGCACACGCTGCCCGGCAGGCAGGTCCGGCCCGCTGATGCGCCATTTGGTATCACCCAGCGTCAAGCGGCCGAAGCCGTCCACGATCGGCTGGTCGAGCACCGCTTCCTGGCCGATGAAATGATCGGTGCGCTGATTGAGCAGAGGCCGGTCGGTCTGGGACGAGCGGTTGCGGGTCAGGCGCAACCAGATCAGGATCGAGACCAGCGAGAGCACGCCAAAAATCAGCCATTGCACGGGCCAGGCCAGCGGCTGGAACAGGGTGAGAATGCCGGTCAGGATGCCGGCAATGCCCATCCAGAGCAGGAACCCGCCGGGCAGGACCAGCTCAAGCGCCAGTAGCACCAGCCCGGCCACGATCCAGCTCCAGGGACCGTTCTCGATAAGGAAATTGACGATCTGCATGGCGTGTCCCGTCAGCCCTGGCCGGGATTTGTGCTATTGGGCGGGCGGCCGGACGCGCGCGGTTGCACAGGCCTGTCCGCGCCGAAGGTCTCCCTGGCAATTTCGGCAATGCCGCCAATAGCCCCGATGACGCTGGAGGCCTCGACGGGCAGCATCAGCAGCTTCTGATTGGGCGAGGTGGCCACCTTCTCCAGCGCCTTGATGTAATTATTGGCCACGAAATAATTGATTGCCTGCACATTGCCCGCGGCAATGGCCTCGGACACCAATTGGGTCGCCTTGGCCTCGGCTTCCGCCGCGCGTTCCCGGGCCTCGGCATCGCGGAAAGCGGCCTCGCGGCGGCCTTCGGCTTCGAGCACCTGGGCCTGCTTTTCCCCCTCGGCCTTGAGAATGGCGGCCTGCCGCCGGCCCTCGGCTTCCAGAATGGTGGCACGCTTTTCGCGTTCCGCCTTCATCTGCCGGCCCATCGATTCCACCAGATCCTTGGGCGGATCGATATCCTTGATCTCGATGCGGGTGATTTTGACACCCCAGGGCGATACGGCGGCATCGACCACGCGCAGGACCCGGTCATTGATCTCGTCGCGATTGGACAATAGCGAATCGAGATCCATCGAGCCCATGACCGAACGGATATTGGTCATGGTGAGGTTGAGAATGGCATTTTCGAGATTGGTCACCTCATAGGCCGCCGAGGCGGCATCCAGGATTTGGTAGAAGGTGACGCCATTGGCCGTGACCGTGGCATTGTCCCGCGTGATGACCTCCTGGTGCGGCACGTCCAGCACCTGCTCCATCACATTCATCTTCTTGCCGATCGTATCGATGAAGGGCACGATCAGGTTGAGGCCGGGCTTGAGCGTACGGGTATATTTGCCGAACCGCTCAATGGTGAAATTATAGCCCTGCGGCACGGTCTTGGCGCCTGCAAACAGCACCAGCACAAGCAGGATACCCAGCCCGATCAGGGTCACACTCAACCCATCGAGCCCCAGATCGTTGAAAATACCCATTCCCATGTCTCCCCTTGGCCCGGCACGCCGGGTGACATTATGCGGCAGCGCCGGGCTTGAACAGCGCAAACGGCCGAGGCGGGCCTATTTGGCCGGCAGGCACCGGCCGCTGGCCTGCAGGGCCGCCACGGCGCGCGGATCGCAGCCGGTATAGAGGAACATCAGCCAGTCCTCGGTCGAGCCATAGAACACGTTGCGATCCACCTCGCCGCGTACGCCAGGCACGATGCCGGTCTGGGTATATTGCCAGAAGGTCCAGGGCCGATTGTCATAGCGCTCATGCGGCTCGGCGGCGGTCGAGCGCAGCCAGAAGGCATTGGGGAAATATTCGCCCGCCAGAATATCGCGGTGGAAAGTCATATCGGTATAAATGATGGGCAGCTTGCCGGTATGGCGCTCCATCACATCGAGCATCAGCCGGATTTTTTCGAGCGCATCGGCCTTGTTGGGCTTGGTCTTGCAGCTCGAATGGTTGTTCCATTCCAGATCCAGCACCGGTGGCAGGGCGCTCGGATCATAGGGCACGTTCTGGGTGAACCAGGCCGCCTGTTCGGAAGCCAGCGAACACCAGGTCATGAAGTGATAGGCGCCCCGCGGCATGCCGGCATCACGGGCGCGTTCCCAATTGGCGCGGAAATTGGGATCGACATAATCCTTGCCTTCGGTGGCCTTCATGAAGACGAAATGCGTGCCCCCGGCCCGGGCGCGGGCAAAATCGACATTTTCCTGATATCGCGCCACGTCGATCCCCTGGATGGGCATGCCGCGCGCCCGGTCGACGCCGGCATGCGGGCGATTGTCGCCCGGAATGGCACTATAAAGCCCGCCCATGCTGCCACAGGCGGCCAGGGCCGCCACGGCAAGGCCCAGAACGGCGCCGCGAAAGGCGGCGGAGACGGAGCGGGACAGGGACAGGGCCATTTCAGAAGAACTCGAACGCAAGAACCAAAGCTGACATTTGATTCAACACGGCCCGGTTAATGGAGATTTAGGGTAACCTTTGTGGCAGCAGGCATGGTTAACAGGCCATCTTTCGTTCGCTCTTCGTTCTTGCTGCGCCCGAAGTGATCTGCTAGCGTTACCGGCGGCAATTGGGGGCAAAGCCGATGGTCACCCGCGTAACGACTGTGGCGTTTCAGGGCATTGAGGCCGTGCCGGTCGACGTGCAGGCGCAGATTGCGCCGGGTTTTCCGGCCTTGGTGCTGGTCGGCTTGCCCGACAAGGCAGTGCGCGAAAGCGGCGAACGGGTGCGCGCCGCGCTGACTGCCTCAGGCCTCGGGCTTCCGCCCAAACGCATTACCATCAATCTGGCGCCGGCCGACCTGCCCAAGGAAGGCAGCCACTATGATCTGCCCATCGCCCTAGCGCTGATGGGGGCACTGGGTGCCATTCCGCAGGACGCGCTCGAGGGCTATGTGGCCTTGGGCGAATTGGGACTGGACGGACGCCTGGCCCATGTCGGGGGCGTTCTGCCCGCGGCCATGGCGGCAAGCGCCAAGGGCCTGGGGATCATCTGTCCCCAACCCTCCGGCTCGGAGGCCGCCTGGGCCGGGGAAGAGATCGACATTATCGCGGCCGAAAGCCTGATTGGCCTCGCCAATCATCTGACCGGTCATCAATTGCAGGCCCGGCCGCAACCGGCCCGGCAATTGGCCGCGCCCGGAGACCTGCCCGACCTGATCGATGTCCGCGGCCAGGCGGTGGCGCGGCGCGCGCTGGAGGTGGCTGCCGCCGGTGGCCACAATATGCTGATGGTCGGGCCGCCCGGCGCAGGCAAATCCATGCTGGCGGCGCGCCTGCCCTCCATCCTGCCGCCGCTTTCGCCGCGCGAATTGCTCGACATCTCCATGATCCAGTCCATTGCCGGCGAATTGGCCGGCGGCGCGCTTTCCGATCGGCGCCCGTTCCGTGCGCCGCACCATTCGGCCTCCATGGCAGCCCTGGTGGGCGGCGGCCTCAAAGTGCGGCCGGGCGAGGCGAGCCTGGCCCATAATGGCGTGCTCTTTCTCGACGAATTGCCCGAATTTGCGCCCAATGTGCTCGATAGCCTGCGCCAGCCGCTCGAAAGCGGCGAGACGGTGATCGCCCGCGCCAATGCGCGGGTTGCCTATCCCTCGAGGTTCCAGCTGATCGCTGCGATGAATCCGTGCAAATGCGGCATGGCCGGCACGCCGGGCCATAGTTGCAAGCGCGGCCCGGCCTGCGCCGGGGATTATCAGGCGCGGGTCTCAGGACCGTTTCTGGATCGTATCGATATCCGCATCGATGTGCCCGCGGTCAGCGCTGCCGATATGATCGCGCCCGCAGCCCCGGCGGAAAGTTCGGCCAAGGTCGCACAACGCGTCGCGGCGGCGCGCGAGCGGCAGCGCCAGCGCTATGCCCAGGCCGGTCACGGCCAGGTCCTGACCAATGCAGCCGCACCCGCGGCCCTCATTGAAAAGCTGGTCGAGCCGGATCGGGAAAGCCAATCCCTGCTCTTGCAGGCCGCCGAACGCTTCAGCCTTTCGGCCCGCGCCTATCATCGCGTGCTCAAAGTGGCGCGCACTCTTGCCGATCTCTCCGCCTCCGATAAGGTTAGCCGGCCCCACATTGCCGAAGCGCTGAGCTATAGGCTCAATTTCGGTGCCAGCTAACCAGACGGATTTTCCCATGAAACACCGCATTTCCGCTGGCGTTCTCGCCTTGCGGGACGATCATATTCTGCTGGTTCGGCACTATCGCCCGGGCATCCATGACTTCTGGGCCGGCCCTGGCGGCGGCGCCGAAGGCAGCGAAGAGCTGCATGAAGCCGCGGAACGAGAGGCTTTCGAGGAGGCCGGCGTCAGGGTCAGGGCACGGGCCATGGCCTATATCGATGAGCTGATCGACCCCTCCGCGCGCATGGTGAAATTCTGGTTCCTGGCCGATTACGTCTCTGGTGACATCGACGTCTCGGCCAATCCCGCCGAAGGCGAAGCGATCAGCGAGGCCGGCTGGTTTGCCCGCCACGCCCTGCCCGAAGGCCATGTTTTCCCCGAGATCCTGCGCGACCGTTTCTGGGACGAATTGCGGACCGGCTTTCCCAGCCCGATCAAACTGCCCTTGCGCCAGTCGATCTTTTGACCCCGGTGTATAAGTCTGTGGATAAGCGTTTCACGTGAATCACGTCGGCGACCGGTCAGGTGACGCGACGATAACCACCCGGCACGCCGTTTGGCGAGAGAACGATCTGCCACAAATTAGTCTGCCGGGCGCGGAACAGGGCCGCAAAGACCGACAGATAATAGCGCCACATGCGGCGAAAGCGTGCGTCATAACGCGCCGAAAGCGTCGGCCAGGCAGCGTCGAAATTGTCGCGCCAGGCCAGGAGCGTCCGCTCGTAATCGGCACCGAAATTGTGCCAGTCCTCCATGACGAAGAGGTTCTCCATGGCCTGTCCGATCTGGGCGATGGAGGGCAGCATGCCATTGGGGAAAATATACTTTTCCGACCAGGGATCTCCGTGGGTGGCCGATTGGTTGCCGCCGATCGTATGCAATAGGCAAAGCCCGTCCGGCTTGAGCAAGGTGCGGACCTTGCTGAAAAAGGCGCGGTAATTCTTATAGCCGACATGTTCGAACATGCCGATCGAGACCACGCGGTCGAATTGGCCCTCGAGCGTCATATAATCGGTCAGTCGGGTTTCGATCGGCAGGCCCTGGTTTCGCTCATTGGCCAGCGCCGCCTGCGCCTGGCTGATGGTGACACCCAGCCCCGAAATGCCGCAGTTCTGCGCGGCAAATTGCAGAAAGCCGCCCCAGCCCGAGCCGATATCGAGCACCCGCATGCCCTTCTCAAGGCCGATCTTGCGGCAGATGAGGTCAAGCTTGGCCTCCTGCGCCGCATCCAGATCATCGGCCTCCGCCCAATAACCGCATGAATAGATCATGCGCCGGTCCAGCATGGCGGCATAAAGGTCGTTGCCGATATCATAGTGTTTCTCGCCCACCTCACGCGGACGCAGACGCTGCGGATTGAGCAAGCGGGCCCGCAAGGCGCTGGCAATCAGCGGCAGGTCCCGCGGAAAGGCATCCTGTATCCGGGCCGAGGCGAGCTTGAACAGCACGCCGTCCAGCGGCTCGGCATCCCACCAGCCATCCATATAGCTTTCACCCAGGCCCAGCGTGCCATCGCGCAAGAGGCGGGCAAAAAGCCGTTCGTCGTGAATGGCAACATCTGCCGGGGGCGTGGGCCCGACAGTAATTCCAGCCCGGTCGAGCTGGTCCAGCACAAAGCGCTTGGCAGAGCGAGACATGGTCGGCAAGGTCCGGTGAGTGGGAAACAAAATCCTAAACCCGCCCGCTTTTGCCGATCAAGTGGCCGGGGCGGCCCAAAAAAGGGCCGCCCGCAAAGCCTAGTGGAACTGCGCCGTCTCGGTGGATTCGGCCATGGCGGTGGTGGCGCTGCGGCCTTCACTCACCGTCATGGAGACCGCGTCGAAATAGCTGGTGCCCACCTCGCGCTGATGCCGCACGGCAGAAAAGCCGTGGGCTTCGGCGGCGAACTCGGCCTGTTGCAGCCGCGAATAACCGGCCATCCCATTGTCCTTGTAGCTGCGTGCCAATTCGAACGTGGTCAGGCTCAAATTATGGAAGCCGGCCAAAGTAATGAACTGGTATTTATAGCCCATGGCCGCGATTTCGCGCTGGAAGCTGGCCATGGCCGCCTCGTCCATATGCTTGGCCCAATTGAAGCTGGGTGAGCAATTATAGGCCAGCATCTGGTCGGGATACTCTTTGCGGATAGCCTCGGCGAATTTGCGCGCTTCACCCAGATCCGGCTTGCTGGTCTCGCACCAGATCAGGTCCGCATAGGGCGCATAGGCCAGACCGCGGGCAATGGCGCAATCGAGCCCGCCTTTCAGGCGGTAAAAGCCTTCGGCAGTGCGCTCGCCAGTGACGAAGGGCTTGTCATAATCGTCAATGTCCGAGGTGATCAGCCGGGCCGCTTCGGCATCGGTGCGCGCCATGATCAGCGTCGGAACACCCATGACATCGGCGGCCAGGCGCGCCGAATTGAGGGTGCGAATAAACTGGCTGGTTGGCACCAGAACCTTGCCGCCCAGATGCCCGCATTTCTTTTCGCTAGCGAGCTGGTCCTCGAAATGCACCGCCGCGGCGCCGGCCTCGATCATCGCCTTCATCAGTTCGAACACATTGAGTGCCCCGCCAAAACCGGCCTCGGCATCGGCAATGATGGGCACGAAGAAGTCGAGATCGGTCGTGGCAATGCCGTCGGCCTGCTCCATGGTCTGGATCTGGTCGGCGCGCTGCAGCGCCTTGTTGATTCGCTTGACCACGGAAGGCACGCTGTCGACCGGATAAAGCGACTGGTCCGGATACATATTTCCCGAGGAATTGGCGTCCGCGGCCACCTGCCAGCCGGAGAGGTAAATGGCCTTGAGACCCGCTTTGACTTGCTGCACCGCCTGATTGCCGGTAAAAGTGCCCAGGGTCGGCACAAAATCTTCCGACTGCAGCAATTGCCAGAGCTTTTTGGCGCCATTTTCCGCCAGCGAATGCCGGATCGGCAGTGAGCCGGCCAAACGCGCCACATCGGCGGGGCTGTAGGTGCGCGCAATCGTGTCCCAGCGGTCAGGCGCATAATCCGGCGTTGGGAAACGTTCGGGATGAGCTGGTTTGTCGAGCATGTCGGTTCTCCTCAAATTTGGACATGACGGGGCCATTCCGCCGCGTGGGCGGAGGGCAATGATTCACGTGGAACTTCAGAACGGCGGCTTGCCGCAAAATTGGTCCGGTGGACCAATTTTAGTGATGAAGGCCTGAGAGCTAGGCTCGAAGGCGACGGCGACGTGCCGCAAATTCGCTCCGGTGGAGCGAATTTAGGCGAGAAGGCCATGAGAGCTGCGCTCGAATGGCCGGGCCTCGAACTCCGGCGGGCCTAGATCGCCACCCTGCGGCAGAAGGTTGCGGCAATCATGCCGGCACCGGAGAACAACTCCTGGGCATCCTCGCCACCCACCAGAGTGAATTGATGCCGGCCAATACGCCCGGCAATGGCAAAACCCTGGGCGGCCAGGCCGCGGGCCTTGAACTGTGCCATGGCCTCATTGGCGGTGGGGGCGATGATGGTGATGTATTCGTCGCGCTGTTCGGCAGTTGGGGACATGGAATTTCTCCTCGCTGATGTCTGTAAAGATTTGACAAACGACGCAGATATGCAAGAAATAACCGCAGAAGCGCCAGTAAAGCTGTAAAGAGGCGGTCAATTTCCGGCAGCAGATTTGTAAAGTCTGTAAAATACGGGTGGAGGAAATCATGGTTGAAGCAGCCGAAAGCCAGATTGGCGGCCGCATCAAGCGGTTGCGCCGGCAGCGTCATCTCAATCAGGCCGACCTGGCCCAATCGCTGGGCATTTCACCAAGCTATCTCAATCTGATCGAGCACAATCGGCGCAAGGTCACTGTGCCGTTGCTGTTTTCGATTGCCGGCTATTTTGGGGTTGAGCCGGGCGAACTGGTCGATAGCGATGAGGGGCGGCTGGTTGGCGACCTGATGGAGGCCTTTGGCGACGACATCTTCGCCGATAGCGACCTGACCAATCTCGAAATCCGCGATCTCGCCCAGGCCAATCCGGCGGCGGCGCGGGCCGTGCTCAAGCTTTACGACCGCTATCGCCTGGCCTCGGCCGGCACCCCCGCGCAGCGCCAGGATGGGGAGGCCGAGCCCTTCCACCTGGCCACTGACGCCATCTCCGATTTCCTGCAGGCCAATTCCAATTACTTTCCGGCGCTGGAAGAGGCCGCCGAACGGGTCCGGGCCGATATCGACAATTCAGGCGACAGTTTCGAGAGCGCCATACGCACTTATCTGTTCAATGTGCTCGGGCTCGAAGTGCGGCTGGCCTCCCTGCCCCAGGGCATTGCCCGTCAGCTCGATCCGGCGCGTCGGCACCTGCTCGTGTCCGACCTGCTGCCTGCGGAAACGGCCAATTTCCTGCTCGCCCAGCATCTGGGCCAGATCGCCGCGGAGGTGGAGATTGGTCGGATCATCGACGATGCCGAATTGCCCGAGGGCGACGCGCCCATGCTGGCGCGCAACGTGCTTTCCGCCTATTTCGCCGCCGCCCTGATCATGCCCTACGTGCCCTTCCTCAAGGCTTGCCGCGATTATCGCTACGATATCGAGCGGCTGGGCCGGCGCTTCGGCGCTTCTTTCGAGCAGGTCTGTCACCGCATGACGACCCTGCAGCGCAAGGGCGCCTCCGGCGTTCCGCTTCATCTCGTGCGCACCGATATTGCCGGCAATATTTCCAAGCGCTTTTCCCTTTCGGGCATTCATATTCCGCGCCATTCCGGCGCCTGCCCCCGCTGGAACGTCTATGCAGCCTTTCTCGCGCCCGAGCGCATCAATGTGCAATTGAGCCAGATGCCCGATGGGCAGCGCTATTTCTGTATTGCCCGCACCATCACCAAGGGCGACTACCGCTACAATGCGCCGCGCCGCTATCTGTCCATTGGACTGGGCTGCGCCATCCATCACGCCAAGGAGATGATCTATTCGGACGGCATGGACCTGTCGAGCGACCTGCAAACCGTGCCCATTGGGGTCGGCTGCCGCATCTGCCCACGCATGGAATGCGGCCAGCGCGCTCATCCGCCAGCCGATCATCGCTTCCGGCTCGATGACAATGTCAGGCCAGAAAGCCTTTACGCGCGGATGAGCTGAGCGTTAGGCATCTCTACAATCAGGAAGCAGCGCTCCCGCGTTCCCTCGCTCCTGCAGGAGAGAGGGTCAGGGTGAGGGGTGAAGTTTTCTCGGTCAGATCGCAGTGCTGAACCCCTCATCCCGCCCTTTGGGCCACCTTCTCCCCTCGAGGGGGAAGGGATTCTGGCTCAATACACAGCCGAGTTTGGCAATGCGGCCTAGCCTTCGCTCTCATGATTGCGCCGGTCATGCTTCCAACTGGCGCGCCACTCACGCTCCAGTACCGCGCGGCGTTTGCCGTAGCGTTCCTCGGTCAGGGTCAGGCAGGCAATCCGATCGGTACGGAAATTGCGAAAATCCTGACGCAGCAGGCACCAGGCGGCGATGGTTTGCTTGCCCTCGTAAAAGGCCAGGCCCACCGGCCAGATCGTGCGGCTGGTCGGACGGCCCTGCTCGTCCTCATAATCGATTGTAACGGCCTTTTCCTGCCGCATGGCGAGGCGGATATCGCTCAGGACCGGGATAGGCCTGCGCTGTCCCCATAGCGCCACGGGCCACAGCGCGGTGTCGCTGATGCGGTCGCGTAAATCCTCGGGCGAGGCCGTGGCGATCTTGGCCAGGGCATTGCGGGCCGCAGCGCCCAGATCGTCATCCGGCTGCGTTTCTACCCAGCGCGCGCCCAGCACCAGAGCCTCCAGCTCCTCGGGGGAAAACATCAGCGGCGGCAGGAAAAAACCGGGCTTGAGCATATAGCCCACGCCCGCCTCGCCATCGATGGGCGCGCCCAGCCCGATCAGTGTCTGGATATCGCGATAAAGCGTCCGCACCGAGACATTCTGCTCTTCGGCCAGCGCCGCGGCCGTGATCGGCCGGCGATGGCGCCTGAGCGCATCCATGATCGAAAACAGTCGTTCGGTCTTGTCCATGTCCCGCCCCGCTTTTCTCGTTTTGGGTGCCAGATTCGTCGGGAGCGGTCTATGCCGCTCGCGCTCCGGTCACGCAATCTGGCGATGGAAGGCGCGAATGTCCCGCGCCATCTCCTCGGGCAATTCCAGGGCCGGAAAATGACCGCCGGCGCTCAGTTCGTTCCAGCGCACAATGTTCCACAGGTTGCGCTCGCCCCAGGCCCGCGGCGCGGGATTGTCGTGAAGCGGCAACATGATACCGTGTGGCACCTCGTGCCTCGCCGGTTTTCTTGGAAGCTCGGCATCGGCGAAAGCCTCCTTATAGAGCCGCACCGAGCTGCCAATGGTCCGGGTGAACCAGTAGACAGAAAGAATGGTCGCCAGGTCTTCCATTTCGAAGGCGTTGGCAATGTCGCCGCCATTGTCGCTCCAGCTATGGAATTTTTCGAGGATCCAGGCCGCCAGGCCCGCCGGGCTGTCATTGAGGCCAACCGCCAGCGTCGCCGGTTTTGTTCCCTGGATCATGGCATAGGCGCCCTCTGTAAAGGCCCAGTAATTGCTCCGCTCAAAATAGGCCTCTTCCTCGGGCGTGGCATCGTCGGGCTTGGGGAAGCCGAAATAGACGTTGACGTAATGCGCGCCGATCAACCGCTGGGGAAAATCGCGCACCAGGGCCATAACGGCGCCGGCACCCATATCGGAGCCGGAAACCAGGAATTTGTCATAGCCCAGCCGCGTCATGACCTCGGCCCAGAGCGGTGCCACCCGAGAAAGGTTCATGCCGGGAACGGTGGGTTGCGACGAGAAGCCATAGCCGGGCAGCGAAGGAATGATCAGATCGAATGCCTGACCATCGACCGGTTCAGTCAGCAGCGGCACCAGGGGAAGCAGTTCCACGAAATTAGATGGCCAGCCATTGGCCAGCAGCAGTGGCACATTGGTCGTGCCGCGGCCTTTCACATGCACGAAATGGACTGTTTCGCCGTCGACGACTTCGGTGAACTGGGCAAAGCTGTTTAGACGGGCTTCGGCCGCGCGCCAGTCATATTCGCTGCCCCAATAGGCAACAAATTTGCGCAGAAAGCCCTCTTCCATGCCGTAGTCCCAGCCGACGCCGTCGAGCGCCTGGGGAAACCGGGTGGCAGCCAGGCGGTTCTTGAGGTCGGAAACGTCCTGATCGGCGACGGCAATGGTGAAGGGGGTTGGCATTCGATCTCTCCGGTCATCGTGAATGGAGAGATCATGCGTCTTCAGGCTGTCAGGCTGTGGCAGCATGGCTGCCGACACAGTCTGACGGGCCGTTCAGCACAACAGTTTTCCTTTAGCAGATGTCACGCGATCTCGAATTCGCACCAATGGTTGTAGGGCCGGTCGGGCGAATGGATGATATTGGGGAAATGCGGATTGTGGACCGCATCGGCAAAGGCCTGGTCTTCCAGGCAGAAGCCGGAATATTTGCCATAGTGCTTGCCGCCCAGACCGGGCACCGGCACATCGGTCCAGACCCCATTATAGACCTGCACGCCGGGCCGATCTGACCACAGTTTCAGTGTCAGGTCCTGATCGGGCGAAACCACTGTTGCAATCGGGTCGGTGTGCTTGCGGCCGGTATCGAGCACCATGCCGATATCGTAATCGATGGGCGCGCCACTGGCGTCGCGCATGATACGGGGTTGTCGCAAATCGTAGACGGTCCCGGCCGAAGGCAGGATGGCGCCGGTGGGCGCCAGATCGTCACCAAGCTCGGTATAGGCGCTCGAATTGACCTGAATGGTATGGTCAAGCGCGGTCTCGGTCGTCCCGAGATTGAAATATTGGTGTTGCACCAGACTGATCGGCGTGGCGCGGTCGGTGGTGGCCGTCAGCTCCAGCCGCAGCCGATTGCCGGTCAGGGTATAGGTGGCGGCGAAATTGACATTGCCGGGATAGCCCATGGCGCCGTCGGGCGAAAAATGAGTGAAGCGCACGGCATTATTGGCGCTGTCGGCCTGGCCCTGCCAGACCTGCCGCCCCAGACCCTCATCGCCGCCATGCAATTGCAGATCGCCCGCATTGGGCGGCAATTTATAGGTCATGCCATCGAGTTCGAAGCTGGAATGCTTGATGCGGTTGGCGACGCGCCCGGCCAGCGAGCCGAGATGCGGACTATGGGCGGGATAGGCATCGAACTGGTCAAAGCCCAGAACGACCGATCGTTCGCCGCCGGCAACCGGTACCCGCCAGTCCCGCACCACCACGCCATAACCGATAATGTCGACGGTGACGCCCGTGTCGCTGACAAGGCGAAACTGATCGACCCGCTGGCCGTTGAATTCGCCAAAAGTTGAAACCGCGATTGCCATATCGACGTCCCCCGTCCCTCTCGTTCCGGCGCGGAGCTGTAAACCTATTTGCCCCTTGCCTGCAACGCTGCACTTGACCTTTGGGCATTGGAGAAGAAGGGTGCGACAATGGCAATGGCGTGAAGCGGGGGCACCGATTGAGCGAAGAAACGATCAGGCGAAGAGCCACGGTTCATGATGTGGCGCGCGCCGCAGGCGTCTCTCTGGCAACGGTCGATCGCGTGCTCAATGGTAGGCCCGGCGTACGCGCCGTCACCGCCGAAAAGGTCGAGGAAGCCATTGCCGAACTGGGTTTTTCCCGCGACCTCAATGCCTCCCTGATGGCGCGCTCGCGCGATCTTAGCGTGGTCTTCTTCATCCCCGACGGCAGCAATGAATTCATGGACAGCCTGAGCCAGGCGGTGCAGAGGCGTTCACCCCTGGCGCTGGCCGATCGTATCCATCTCGCGGTCCGCCGTGTGCGGGCTCTCGATGCGGTCGCATTGGTCGAGGGGCTCGACCGGCTCGATGCGCGCAATTGCGACTGCGCGGTGATCGTCTCGAGCGATGCCCCCGAGGTTCTGAGCGCCATTGATGCCGCGCAGCGTCGCGGCGTCACGGTCATGACCCTGGTATCGGACCTGCCCGGCTCGTCGCGCCGCAATTTCATCGGCATAGATAATGTCGCAGCCGGGCGTACCGCTGCCTCGCTGATGGGGCGCTTTCTGCCTGAGGGGGGCACGGTGGCCGTGGTGGCCGGGTCCCTGCATCTGCGCGACCATGCCGAACGGCTCGAAGGCTTTTCGGCGGTGCTGGCCGGCGAATATCCGGACATCGACATTATCGGTCCGCTCGAAGGCCATGACGAGCGCACCGAGACCGCCCAGATCATTGCGCGCCTTCTTGCGGATCACCCCGACCTGGCCGGTCTCTATAATCTCGGCGCCGGCAATGGCGGATTGGTCACGGCGCTGGAACAATCGGGTCGCAGCGGCACCTTGCGCGTTATCGCACACGAGTTGACCGCGCCGACCCGCGCCGGCCTGATCAGCGGCGCCATCGACGTTGTGCTCGACCAGAACCCGGATGGGGAAATCCGCGAGGCCATCGCCGCGGCGCGCGCCCTGGCACTCGATGCGTCCCGGTCGGCGGTGACCGACCCCATTGAAATAGGGATTTTCCTGCGGGATAATCTGCGCTAAGAAACGCGCCAATCTCGAAATCGGCGTGGCCCTAACATGGGTGGGAGGACGTTTGGATGACTTTGGTGACCACTCATGAGGTACGTGCCTCATGACATTTCTCGGCATTGATATCGGCACGTCCGGGGTCAAGGCACTGCTGATCGACGAAGCCGGCAAGGCGCTTGGCGAGGCAACGGCTCCCGCCGTGGAGCCGGTTCGCCCCCGCCCGGGCTGGTCCGAGCAGAACCCGGCCGATTGGTGGACGGCGACGCTGGGCGCCATCGATAAGCTCAAACAGAGCCACGGGGCAGCGCTGGCGGCGGTCAAGGGCATTGGCCTCTCGGGCCATATGCATGGTGCCACGCTTTTGGGTGACAATGACGAGGTGCTGCGTCCCTGCATTCTCTGGAACGATGGACGCTCGGCCGAGGAATGCAGCGAAATGGAAGCGGCGCTTCCCTCTTTGCGGCAATTGGCGGGTAATATCGCCATGCCCGGCTTCACCGCCCCCAAAGTCGCCTGGGTGCGCAAGCACGAGCCCGATATTTATGCCCGCATCCGCAAAGTGCTGCTGCCAAAGGCCTATGTGCGGCTGCTGCTGACGGGCGAACATGTCGAGGACATGTCCGACGCCGCCGGCACGCTTTGGCTCGATGTGGCTAAACGTGACTGGTCCGACGACCTGCTCGGCGTTACCGGTCTCACCCGCGATCACATGCCGTCTCTGGTGGAAGGCTCTTCTGTCTCCGCTCAGCTCAAGCCCGAATTGATGGCGCGCTGGGGCATGTCGGGCACCGTGGTTGTGGCGGGCGGCGCTGGCGACAATGCTGCGGCAGCCTGCGGTATTGGCGCGGTGCGGCCCGGCGAAGGCTTTGTTTCGCTCGGTACGTCGGGCGTGCTTTTCGTTTCCAACGAAAAGTTCAGCCCCAATACCGAAGGGGCTGTGCACGCCTTTTGCCACGCCATTCCCGATACCTGGCATCAGATGGGCGTCATTCTCTCGGCCACCGATAGCCTCAATTGGCTCTCGCGCATCACCCGGAAAAAGCAGGCCGAGCTGTCTGGTGAAGCCGAAGCGCAATTCACCGGGCCGGGGGAGACCATCTTCCTGCCCTATCTTTCGGGCGAGCGCACCCCGCACAACAATGCCAATGCCCGCGGCTCGTTTGTGGGCCTCAGCCAATCCACCGAGCCGGCGCAACTGGCGCAGGCCGTGATGGAAGGCGTCAGCTTTGCCATGCGCGACTGCCAGCGCGTGCTGGCTGATGCCGGAACCCGCATCAACCGCCTCCTGGCGGTGGGCGGGGGCAGCAAATCGGCCCTGTGGCTCAAAATGCTGGCCACCAATCTCAATATGGAAATCGCCCTGCCCGAGGATGGCGATTTCGGTGGTGCGCTGGGCGCGGCCCGGCTCGGCCTCTGCGCCGCCACCGGTGCCGATCCCATGGACGTCATGACCATGCCCGGGATCAAGACCGCAATCGCGCCCGACCAAGACCTGTCGGCCGCCTATATCGATCAATATGCGCGCTATCGCGCCCTTTACCCTGCCATCGAGGAGGCACGTTCGTGACCGATTTTTTCTCTGGTCTCAGCCAGATCAAATATGAAGGCCCTGCCAGCAAGAACCCGCTGGCCTATCGCCACTATAACAAGGACGAAGTGATCGCCGGCAAGCGGATGGAAGACCATATCCGCCCGGCCATCGCCTATTGGCACACATTCGCCCAGGAAGGCGGCGATCCGTTTGGCGGCCGGACCTTTGATCGCCCCTGGTTCGACAAGGGCATGGACGGTGCCAAGCTCAAGGCCGATGTGGCATTTGAGTTCTTCGACCTGATCGACGTGCCCTTCTACTGCTTCCACGATGTCGACGTGGCGCCGGAAGGCGCGACCCTGGCCGAAAGCAACAAGAACCTGCGTGTGATTGGCGACATCTTCGCCAAAAAGATGAGCCAGACCGGCAAGAAGCTGCTCTGGGGCACGGCAAACCTGTTCTCCAACCGCCGCTATATGGCGGGCGCCGCCACCAATCCCGATCCGGAAGTGTTCGCCTATGCCGCCGGCCAGGTGAAGGCTGTGCTCGAGCTGACCAACGAACTGGGCGGCGAGAACTACGTGCTCTGGGGTGGCCGTGAGGGCTACGAAACCCTGCTCAACACCAAGATCGGCCAGGAGCAGGACCAGATGGCCCGCTTCCTGCATCTGGTGATCGAGCACGCTGAAAAGATCGGCTTCAAGGGCCAGATCCTGATCGAGCCCAAGCCGCAGGAGCCATCCAAGCATCAATACGACTTCGACGTCGCTACCGTTTACGGCTTCCTCCAGAAATACGGTCTCGAAAAGAAGGTGAAGTGCAATATCGAGGTTGGCCACGCCTTCCTCGCCGGTCACTCCTTCGAGCACGAACTGGCTGTGGCCTCCTCGCTCGGTCAACTCGGTTCGGTCGATGCCAACCGCAATGACCTGCAATCGGGCTGGGATACCGACCACTTCCCGAACAATGCCGGCGAAATGGCCCTGGCCTTCTACTACATCTTGAAGCAAGGCGGTCTGGGCAAGGGCGGCTTCAACTTCGACGCCAAGGTGCGCCGTCAGTCGCTCGACCCGGCCGATCTGCTGCATGGCCACATTCTGGGCCTCGACACCCTAGCCCGTGGTCTCAAGGGCGCCGTTGCCATGATCGAGGATGGCGAATTCGACAAGCTGCTCGATGACCGCTATGCCGGTTGGGACAATGGTCTGGGCAAGGATATTCTGGCCGGCAAGATGAGCCTGGCCGATATCGCCGCCAAGGTCGATGCCGATGGCATCAACCCCCAGCCGCGTTCCGGCCGCCAGGAATATCTCGAAAACCTGGTCAATCGCTTCGTTTGACTTTGAGCCGTCCCGCAAGACCCATGGGAGCTATGCTCGCATGGCGGGCGGCGGCACTATTCCTCTCCCCATCGGGGAGAGGGTGGATCGGGCGCAGCCCGAGACGGGTGAGGGGGTGCTGACGGCGCCCCCTGGACTCGCGGAAACCTTCCCCTCATCCGGCGCTCCGCGCCACCTTCTCCCCAATGGGGAGAAGAATAGGAGGCCCAATGTCTCAGATCACCAATCCCATCCTTCCCGGCTTCAATCCGGATCCGTCCATTCTGCGTGTGGGCGACGACTACTATATCGCCACCTCCACCTTCGAATGGTTCCCCGGCGTGCAGATCCATCATTCCAGGGACCTGGCGAACTGGGAGCTGATCACCCGCCCGCTCACCCGCAAGAGCCAACTCGACATGCGCGGTGACCCCGACAGCTGCGGCGTCTGGGCGCCCTGCCTCACCCATGACGGGGAAAAATTCTGGCTGGTCTATACCGATGTGAAGCGCAAGGACGGCTCGTTCAAGGACGCCCACAATTACATCGTTTGGGCCGACAAGATCGAAGGCCCCTGGTCCGACCCGGTCTATGTCAATTCCTCGGGTTTTGACCCCTCGCTCTTCCACGACGATGACGGGAAAAAGTGGTTCGTCAATATGACCTGGGACCACCGCCGGCGGCCGCTGCTGTTTGCCGGTATCGTGCTGCAGGAATTCGACCCCGAGCAGGGCAAGCTCGTCGGCCCGATCAAAAACATCTATAAGGGCACCGATCTCAAACTAGTCGAAGGGCCGCATCTTTATAAGCGCAATGGCTGGTACTACCTGCTGACCGCCGAAGGTGGCACGGCCTATGACCATGCCTGCACTTTCGCGCGCTCGCGCAATATCGACGGGCCCTATGAAACCCACCCCGACCAATATGTCCTGACCTCCAAGGATGCGCCGCTGGCCGCCCTGCAGCGGGCTGGCCATGGCGATATTGTCGAGACGCCCGAAGGCAGGACCTATCTCGTGCATCTGACCGGCCGTCCGACGACGCAGGAACGCCGCTGTGTTCTGGGTCGAGAAACCGCTATCCAGGAAGCCTATTGGGGCGAGGATGACTGGCTCTATGTCAAGAACGGGCCTGTGCCATCCCTCCATGTCGAGGTGCCCGGCACGCGCGACGAGGCCAAATACTGGGCCGAGCAGCGCTATACATTCGAAAACGGATTGCCCATCGACTTCCAGTGGCTGCGCACGCCCGATACCGATCGAATTTTCTCAACCGAAGGCGGCAAGCTGACGCTTTTCGGTCGTGAATCGATCGGGTCCTGGTTCGAGCAGGCGCTGGTGGCCCGTCGGCAGACCCATTTCTCCTATGATGCGGAAACCGTGGTCGATTTCGCCGCCACCGACGAACGCACCTTTGCGGGGCTGACGGCCTATTACAGCCGCTACAATTTCTTCTATCTGGCCGTCACCGCCCATTCCGACGGGCAGCGCGAACTGCTGTTGATGAGTTCGGAAATCTCCTGGCCCGACGGCAATCTCAAATTCCCGGCCGAGCCGGTGCAGATCCCCAATGAAGGCAAGGTCAAGCTGGCGCTGACTATCAGGGGCAAAAAGCTGCAATTTTTCTACGCCCTCGAGGGCCAGGATTTGCAGCCTATCGGGCCGGTGCTTGACGCCTCGATCCTTTCGGATGAATGCGGCGGCCACCAGGCTCATGGCAGCTTTACCGGCGCCTTTGTCGGCATGGCGGCCAGCGATCTCAATGGTATGGCGAGCCCCGCCCGTTTCGACTATTTCACCTATCGGCCGGTGCGTGATCCTTCCGACCGATACGAGGTCGATGCGCTGAGCTGAACACGCCTATTTCAACGACATGGCGCGGGAGAGGACGAACTGCCTCTCCCGCGCCTTGTCATTTTGAAGCGAACCAGCAAGTTTGGCGCCCGCGAGTCAAAGGGAGCCAAATATGAAACTCGAATCGATCGCCCTGCACCATGGTTATGAATCGGAAGCTACCACCAAGGCGGCTGCCGTTCCGATCTACCAGACCACCTCCTACACCTTCGACGACACCCAGCATGGTGCCGACCTGTTCGATCTCAAGGTCGCCGGCAACATCTATACTCGCATCATGAACCCCACGACCGCTGTGCTGGAAGCGCGCGTCGCCGAGCTTGAAGGCGGCATTGCCGGCCTGGCGCTGGCATCGGGCATGGCCGCGATCACCTATGCGATCCAGACCATCGCCGGGGTCGGCGACAATATCGTCTCGGTCTCCCAGCTCTATGGCGGCACGTATAATCTGTTCGTGCATTCCTTCCCCCGCCAGGGCATCGAAACCCGTCTGGTCGCTCATGACGATTATGAGGGTTTTGAAAAGGCCATCGACGACAAGACCAAGGCGGTTTTCCTCGAATCCATCGGCAATCCGGCCGGCAATGTTGTCGATATCGAAAAGATCGTCGAGATCGCCCACCGCCATGGGGTGCCGGTGATCGTCGACAACACGGTCGCAACGCCCTATCTCACGCGCCCCTTCGATTTTGGCGCCGATATCGTGGTGCATTCGCTAACCAAATATATCGGCGGCCATGGCACCTCCATTGGCGGCATTATCGTGGATTCGGGCAAGTTCGACTGGAAGGCCAATGCCAAGCGCTTTCCGGTCCTTAATGAGCCCGACCCCTCCTATCACGGCGTTGTCTATACCGAGGCGCTGGGGCCGGCAGCCTATATCGGGCGCGCCCGCGTCGTGCCGCTACGCAATACCGGCGCGGCCATTTCGCCGCTCAACGCCTTCCTGATCCTGCAGGGTTTGGAAACCCTCGGCCTGCGCATTGAGCGCCACGCCGAAAACGCGCTCAAAGTGGCCAATTACCTCAAGAGCCATCCCAAGGTGGAATGGGTCAATTATGCCGGCCTGCCGGACAGCCCCTATCACGCCGTGGCCAAGAAGATTTCCAAAGGCTCGGGCTCGGGCATCCTGTCCTTCGGCATCAAGGGCGGCAAGGAAGCCGGCGGCCGCTTCATCGACGCGCTGCAGATGATCCTCAGGCTGGTCAATATCGGCGACGCCAAATCGCTCGCCTGCCACCCTGCATCGACCACGCATCGCCAGCTCTCCACCGAGGAGCTGAAAAAGGCCGGCGTGTCCGAGGATCTGGTGCGCATTTCGGTGGGCATCGAGCATGTCGAGGACATCGTTGCCGATATCGAGCAGGCCCTGGCCAAGGCCTGATCACAAAACTTCGATCCGGGGGCGACAGCCCCCGGTCACCAGCGTATTATGATGTCATAGCGGTCGCAGTCACTTGCGTCTCGCGCCTGTTTGCGCATCTCGCGGGTCTGCGGTCTCCGAAGGAAAGCGGAGGAGTGATGCTCATGGCCTCAATGCATGTCATGTCCGGCGCCGGCGACAAGCTCGACATGCCGGTGATCCAGCAGATTTCGATAGCCGATCTCGGCGATGCGCTCAGGCGCGGCACGGCCGATTTCTGGGCCAAGCCCAGTCACTATGTGCTGCTGATGCTGATCTATCCCATCATTGGCATCGTGCTGACGGTATGGATGAATGGCTGGCACGCCTGGACCCTGCTCTACCCGCTGGTCGGCGGCTTTGCCCTGGTCGGCCCCGTCGCTGCCCTGCCGCTTTACGAGATTTCCCGCCGCCGCGAGCGGGGTGAAAATCCAGGCTGGCGCGATGCCATGGCCGTGCTGCGCTCGCCGGCCATGGGCAGCATTGTGGCGGTCGGCGCTATGCTTTTCGTCCTTTTCACCCTCTGGCTCACCAGCGCCCAGGCGCTTTATGAAAGCCTTTTCGGTCCCTCGCCGCCGCACACGCTCGACGTGCTCGTCAACCAGATCCTGACCCAGCCAGGCGGCATGACGCTATTGGCGGTCGGCACGGGTCTCGGCGCCCTCTTCGCGCTGGTTGTTCTTTGCACCACGGTGATCGCTTTCCCGCTCATGCTGGATCGCGATGTGGGGGCCTATGTGGCGGTCGAAACCTCGTTCCGGGCGGTGATGCGCAATCCTGTGCCGCTCCTGGCCTGGGGTGTCATTGTCGGCGCCGGCATTTTCCTCGGGTCCCTGCCGCTCTTTGTCGGCCTCGCCGTGGTGCTGCCCATTCTCGGCCATGCCACCTGGCACCTTTACCGCAAGCTGGTTGGCGACGCCTCCCTGATCCGCAAGCCGGAACCGGCCGAGGAGCACACGACGGGCTAGGGCGCTTCCAGCAAAAGTGGCGACGGTTTTGCTCCTCGGGCTTCGACCCGAGGATCGGGAGCGCGACAAAACAAGAACTTGGAGCAATTTCGGCGTTTCAACGAAACGGTGAAACGATCTAGAGGGCGCCAAGGAAGGCATAGAGCGCGGCGCGCTCGCGCGCATCAAGAGCCAGAAAGCGGTTTCGCGCAGCCTCGGCCTCTCCGCCATGCCAGGCAATGGCCTCGGCGAAATTGCGCGCGCGTCCGTCATGGAGATAACGGGTCACGCCGCTCACCTGTTCGGTCAGGCCGATGCCCCAAAGCGGCGGCGTGCGCCACTCGCTGCCGCGCGGTCCGGCCAGATCGGGGCCCATATCGTGCAAAAGCAGATCGGTGAAAGGCGCAATGGTCCGATCGGCAAATTCGGGGGGCGCGTCCAGGCTGGTGGTCAGCACGGGCCTATGACAGGCGCCGCAGCCCAGCGTGCCAAAAACGGCCTCGCCCGCCGCCACCTCGCCATCCTGCTCTCGCGGGCGGTCGGGTAGCCCGAGATGGGCGACGTAGAAGGCCATGAGAAAGATATCATTGGCACTGAGGTCCAACCGGTCGGAATGTGCCAGGGCCCGGCAGGCCGCTTGAGCCGGTTGGCAATCGCCACCCGGCGCTTCAAAACCGGGAGCGGTGAGCCCCATATCCAGATGCGCCGCCTTGGCGCTTTGCGCTTCAAGGCTGGGGGCGGTCGCGGACCATCCAAACCGTCCCGCAACCAGTCCCTCCTCGGCCTCGACGAGATTGAGCCGTCCCGAAATACCGTCGCCATCCGCGTCGTCCGGATCGGCTAGCGCCGCCAGAGCGTGCTCGTCCACGGCCTCAAGCAGGCCCAGCCCCACCAATTGCGGCGCCAGCCGCGCCTCGATCCGGGTGGCTGGGTCGAGTGGACCATAGGCGAGATCGGCAATGGAAAAGCGCGGTGCGCGCAGGGCGATCGGGGCGCCATCGGCAAAGTGTATTTCGGTCTCGTGCCAGTCCACCACCGGCCGACCCTCAGGCAGAAGGCCATCTACGGCACGGTCCTGCAATTGGTTGCCATAGACGGGGTCGGGCCCATCCGGACCAACCAGATTGAACACCAGGCCAACAGTTTCGGCACCATCATCGGGCATGGCGCCGCGACCGTCCCTGATATGGCAGGCGAAACAGGATTGGGCATTGTGCAGCGGGCCCAGACCTTCGACGCTGCCATCGGCGCGCCGGCTTGGCTCGCGCACATGGCGGAATAGCCCCAGACCATAATTGAACTTGGCCAAAATTGCTGAATGGACGCCCTGCATGGGCTGGCTCAGCACATCCTGTGGCAGGCCGGCAATGCGGCTTTGTTCGGCCTGGCCGCTCGCTACCAGCGCCAGCCCGCCCAGCATTATGGCCGCAAGGGCCAATCCTACAATCCGCATTGCCCGCATGGCGGCATATTATCCCGTGGACCGCGCCTGGCAATTGTTCAAAATCTGCCCACGCCCGGTTGGATTTCTACCCCGAACGGCCTAAGTTCGGGCTCCATCTTCTCCCGAACCTTCGAGCTCATGGACCAGACCCCCTTTGAGGCTGCCCCCGGCCCCGCTACAGCGGGCCTGACGCCTATGATGGCCCAGTATTTTGAGATCAAGGCGGTCAATCCGGGCTATCTGCTGTTCTATCGCATGGGCGATTTCTACGAGCTCTTCTTCGAGGACGCCGAGATCGCCAGCGCCGCGCTGGGCATTGTGCTGACCAAACGCGGCAAGCATTTGGGCGAAGACATCCAGATGTGCGGCGTGCCCATCCATGCCGCCAATGACTATCTCAACAAGCTGATCAAGCTGGGCCATCGCGTCGCCATCTGCGAGCAGATGGAAGACCCGGCCGAGGCCAAGAAACGCGGTTCGAAATCCGTGGTCCGGCGCGATGTGGTGCGGCTGGTGACCCCCGGCACCCTGACCGAGGACGACCATCTCGATGCGCGCGCGTCCAACTATCTCGCCGCGCTCGCCATGGTGCGCCATGGCGATACCGATTTTGCCCTGGCCTGGGCCGATATCTCGACCGGGGAGACCTTTATTGCCGACCTGTCGGCCGATGAGCTTGGCGACGAAATGGCGCGCATTGCGCCAGCCGAATTGCTGCTGACCGAGGCCACGCGCGCCGCTCTGAATGAACGGCATCTGTTTGCCCCGGCCTGGTCGGCTATTGCCGCAACCATTCCGACCGAAATGGCCGATAGCGAAGCCGCCCTGCCTGTGCTGCGCAATGCCTTTCCGGCTGACCGCTTTGACCCCAGTGCCTTGAGCCGCGCCGGCCGGGCCGCCCTGGCTGCGCTCATTGCCTATATTGGCGAAAGCCAAAAGGGACGCATCGCCCCCTTGCGCCCGCCCCAGAGCAATCCCGGCGCCAGGGTCATGGCCATCGATGCGGCGACACGATCTTCGCTCGAAATTCTCCAGACCCAGCGTGGACAGGCCAAAGGCTCATTGCGGCACGCGATCGACCTGACTGTGACCGCCCCCGGTGCCCGCCTGCTGGCCAGCCGGCTCGCCGCGCCCTTGCGTCAGGCCGCAGCCATCAATGAGCGGCTCGAAGCGGTCACGCGCCTGGTCGATGATCCGCTCCTGCGGTCTCGCTTGCGTCAGGACCTGAAACGCGCCCCCGATCTGGCACGAGCGCTGTCGCGCATTGCGCTGGACCGCGGCGGCCCGCGCGATCTGGCATCCATCGGCCGGGCGGTCAGCGCCGCATTGGACCTGGCCGATCATCTGGGGCGCCAGGGCGATCTTCCCGCCGTGCTGAAGCGCCTGGTGGCAGCGCTCGGCGCCGCGCCGCATGCCCTGGCCAGTGAGTTGGCTCTGGCGCTGGACGATGAGCTGCCCCTGCTCATGCGCGATGGCGGCTTTGTGCGCGGCAGCTACGATGCAAAGCTCGATGAAGAACGCGCATTGGGCCGCGAAACCCGCGCCGTGGTTGCCGCGCTTCAGGCTCGACTGACCGACGAGACCGATATGCGGTCCTTGAAGATCAAGCATAATGGCGTTCTGGGCTATTTCGTCGAAGTGCCGGCGGCGCACGGCCAGAAACTACTCGAAGCCCCCTATCGCGAGACCTTTATCCACCGCCAGACGCTGGCCAATGCCATGCGGTTCACCACGACCGAATTGGCCGATCTCGAAGGGCGTATCGCCCGCGCCCAGGGCGCCGCGCTTGAGATCGAACTGGCGATCTTCGCCCGGTTGCGCGCCGAAACCCTGGCCGCCACCGAGCTATTGCAGGGTCTTGCCGATGCCCTGGCCGAGCTCGATGTCACCGCCGCTCTCGCCGAAGTGTCCGCCACACGCGGCTATTGCCGTCCCATCGTCGACGATAGCCTTGCTTTCGCCATTTCTGGCGGGCGCCACCCGGTGGTGGAATTGATGGTCAAGGCCGAAGGACAGAGCTTTGTCGCCAATGACGCCGACCTGTCGGGCAGCGAGGAAAGCGGCGGCGGCTCTCTCTGGCTGGTTACCGGCCCCAATATGGGCGGTAAATCAACCTTCCTGAGGCAAAATGCACTGATCGCCATTCTCGCGCAGATGGGCTGCTATGTGCCGGCCGACAGCGCCCATATCGGGGTTGTTGATCGGCTCTTCTCCCGCGTCGGCGCCAGCGACGACATTGCTCATGGTCGCTCGACCTTCATGGTCGAAATGGTCGAAACCGCCGCCATTCTCAATCGCGCCACCCGGCATTCCCTGGTCGTGCTGGACGAAATCGGTCGCGGCACGGCCACTTTTGACGGCCTCTCCATTGCCTGGGCGGCGGTGGAGGCCCTGCATGAAACCACCGGCTGCCGGGCGCTGTTCGCCACCCATTTCCACGAATTGACCGCACTGGCCAAGACCCTCTCCCGCGTCGCCAATGTCACCATGAAAGTGCGCGAATGGGAGGGCGAGGTGGTATTCCTGCATGAAGTGGGGCCGGGCGCCGCCGACCGCTCCTACGGCATCCAGGTGGCGCGGCTGGCGGGCTTGCCCGAGCCTGTCATCGCCAGGGCGCGCCAGGTGCTCGATGTGCTGGAACAGAGGTCCAGCGGTACGGCCTCTTCCAGCCAGAAAGCCAGCGTGCTAGACGATCTGCCGCTCTTTGCCCATCAGCCTGCCCCGGCACCAAAGGGCAAGGACCCTGTTCACGAAGCGCTCGATGCCGTCCGCCCCGACGAGATGACGCCGCGGCAAGCTATCGATGCGCTCTACCAGCTAAAGAAACTCCGCGATGACGCTCGCCGAAGTTGAGGCAAGGCCCAAAAAAACGCAGTTCGCGCTGAAAACCGCCGACACACTCCTGGCCGAGTTCGATGCCCTGCTGGGGGACGAACCGGCCCGTTCGCCCAATGCCCGCATGGTCGTGCTCAACCATATCCGCCAAACCCTGGCCGAGGCCAGAAAGAGCGCGGAAGCCGAATTGCTGGCCAATAACAAGGGCACGCGCTGCGCCCAGAACCTGTGCGCGGCTCAGGACGAAATCATCATCGCCGTTCATCGTTTCGCCACCACCAGGGTCTATCCGGTCGACAATCCCTCCGGCGCCGAGGCTATCGCGCTGTCTGCCGTGGGCGGTTATGGGCGCGGCACGCTGGCGCCCGGATCGGACATCGATCTGCTGTTCATCCTGCCCTATAAGCAGACCCCCTGGGGCGAGCAGGTCACCGAATATATTCTCTATATGCTCTGGGACTTGGGTCAGAAGGTCGGACATGCCGTGCGCTCGGTGGATGAATGCATCCGCATGGCCCGCGCCGACATGACGGTGCGGACAGCCACCCTCGAAGCGCGCTTCCTCACCGGAGACAAGGCGCTTTACGACCAGCTCACCCATCGGTTCGAAACGGAGATCATGCCCAAGACGGGGCCCGAATTCATTGCCGCCAAAATGGCCGAGCGCGACGAACGCCACAAGCAGATGGGTAATACCCGCTATGTGGTCGAGCCCAATATCAAGGATGGCAAGGGGGGCCTGCGCGACCTCAATACGCTGTTCTGGATCGGCAAATATTTCTTTTCGGTCAAAACCAGCCATGAACTGGTCGGCAAGGGTGTGCTCTCGGCCGCCGAATACCGGCTCTTCTCCCGCGCCGAAGATTTTCTCTGGGCCGTGCGCTGCCACCTGCATTTCGTCACCGGCCGCGCCGACGAGAAACTGACCTTCGACATGCAGCCCGAGCTCGCCCATCGCATGGGCTATGCCGAGCGGCTCGGCATGCTGGGGGTCGAGCGCTTCATGAAGCGCTATTTTCTCGTCGCCAAGGATGTGGGGGACCTGACCCGCATTATTTGTGCCAGCCTCGAATTCCACCATGCCAAGGATATGGACTTGGTCGGGCGGGTCCTGGCGCCCTTCCGCTCGGGCAAGTCCAAGATCAAGGGCGAGACGGCCTTTATCGTCGATACCGGTCGTCTCAATATCGCCAGCCCCGACGTTTTCGAGAAGGACCCGGTCAACCTGATCCGCGCCTTCATGGTCGCGGGGCGCGAGGAACTGCTATTCCACCCCGATGCCATCAAGCATATTCGCGACAGCCTGCGGCTGATCGACAATAATTTGCGCAATGATCCCAAGGCCAATGCGCATTTCCTCACCATCCTGACCAGCGCCAATTATGTCGAGCGCATTTTGCGGCAGATGAATGAGAGCGGCGTCCTGGGCAAGTTCGTGCCCGATTTCGGCAAGATCGTCGCGCTGATGCAGTTCAACATGTACCACCATTATACGGTGGACGAGCATCTCATCCGCTCGGTCGGCGTCATGGCCCAGATCGCCAATGGCGGCCTGCGCGACGAACTGCCCCTGACCCATGAGCTTTTGCCCCAGCTCAACGATACGCGCCTGCTCTATGTGGCGCTGTTCCTGCACGATATCGCCAAGGGCCGCCCAGAGGACCATTCCATTGCCGGGGCGCGCATTGCCAAAAAACTCTGTCCGCGTTTCGGGCTCAACGAGGCCGAGACCGACACGGTGTCCTGGCTGATCGAATATCATCTGTTGATGAGTGAGATTGCCCAGGCCCGCGACATTCAGGACCCTGAAACCGCCAAGAGCTTTGCCGATGTGGTGCAATCGCCGCAGCGTCTCGCCCTGCTGATGATCCTCACCGCCTGCGATATCCGCGCAGTGGGTCCGGGCACCTGGACCGGTTGGAAGGGCTCGCTCCTGCGTGCCCTCTATTTCGCAACCGAGCCGCTGCTTTCGGGCGGGCATAGTCAGGTCAGCCAATCCGACCGCGTCAATCAGGCGCGCAATGCGCTGGCCAGCGCCCTGTCTGGTTGGGCGCCAGCCGATCTCGAGGCCTATACGGCCCGCCACTATGATCATTACTGGCTGCGTGCCGAGCCCGAATTGCAGCTCGAACATGCAAAAATGATCCGCAATGCCGACAGCATGGACCAGCCCTTTGCCGGCTCGATCCGCGTCAAGGCCTTCGAAGGCATTACCGAGGTCAGCTTCTACACGCCCGACCACCCCCGCCTGCTCTCGCTGATTGCCGGCGCCTGTACCATGCAGGATGCCTCCATCATTGGCGCGCAGATTTTTTCCACCCGCGATGGCCGCGCCATCGATACCTTCCGGCTCAAGCGCTCCTTCACCTCGGACGAAGATGAAAAGGTCCGCGCCACCCGCATCATCGATACGGTCAAGCAATTGCTTCAGGGCAAGCGCCAGGTGCTGATCGATCTGGGCAAGGAAAGCCGCTACAACAAGCGCCTGCGGCCTTTCAGCCTGCCGGCGCAGGTTTCGGTCAGCAATGCCATCTCGGAAAAGTTCACCGTCATCGAGGTGTCGGGCCTCGACCGCATTGGCCTGCTCTATGCGCTGACCCGCGAGATTTCCGATCTCAACCTCACCATCGGCTCGGCCCATATCGGCACCTATGGCGAGAAGGCCGTTGACGTCTTCTATGTCACCGATCTCACCGGCCAGAAAATCCACGTCAAATCGCGGCAGAAGAAAATCCACGATGTGCTGATGGGCGTCTTCAAGCGGCCCGAACAGGAGAAGGGCCAGGACAAGAAGGTGGTCAATGGGTGAGGCCCTTCCATTCCTCTCCCCCTCGGGGAGAGGTGGCTCGACCGCAGGTCGAGTCGGTGAGGGGGTTTTACCCACGGCGCTGGCCTTCGCCGCAACTTCCCCCTCATCCGGCGCTGCGCGCCACCTTCTCCCCGAGGGGGAGAAGACCAGGTGAGCCTCTTCCGCAATTTCCTCTCCGTGGGCTCGCTTACCCTGGTCAGCCGCATTGCCGGTTTTGCCCGCGATGCCCTGATGGCGGCGGTTCTGGGCACCGGCCCAGCCGCCGACGCCTTTTTTGCTGCCTTCCGCTTTCCCAATCTGTTTCGCCGCCTGTTTGCCGAGGGTGCATTCAACACCGCCTTCGTGCCCATGTTTTCCGGCGCGCTGGAGCGCGAGGGCGAGGATGGGGCCAAGCTGCTCGCCGCCCGCATCATGAGCTGGCTGGTGGTGATGTTGTTCATTGTCACCCTCCTGGCCGAAATTTTCATGCCGCAGATCATGCTGGCCTTCGTGCCCGGCTTTGTGGATGACCGGGAAAAGTTCGAGCTGACCGTGCTGCTCACACGGATCATGTTCCCCTATCTCGCCTGCATGTCGCTCATGGCCGCCTATGGTGCCATTCTCAACACATTGGGGCGATTCTTCGCTGCCGCTTTTGCGCCGGTTCTGCTCAATATCGTCAATATTGCCATGCTGGTGCCGCTGGCCACCTTCTGGCTGCAGGCACCCGAACAGGCGACCATCTGGGTGGCCATTGCCACAATGGGCGGCGGCATTGCCCAATTGGTGCTGGTCTGGTCGGCCATCGAGCGCAGCGGTTTCCGCCCGGCTTTCCGCTTTCCGCGGCTCGACAGGGAAGTGCGTCGCTTCTGGGTGCTGGCGGTGCCCGCGATTCTGGCTGGCGGCATCACCCAGATCAATATTTTCGTGGGCACCATCATTGCCTCGGGTGCTGATAATGCCATTTCGGTGCTCTCCTATGCCGACCGGCTCTATCAGCTGCCATTAGGCATTATCGGTATCGCCATCGGTACCGTCCTGCTGCCCGAGCTCAGCCGGCACCTCAAAGGCGGGCGCGACCGTGAAGCCAGGGCGAGTCAGGACCAGGCGCTATTCGTCTCCATGCTGCTCACCATGCCGGCCGCTGTCGCGCTGATCGCCTTGGCCGAACCCATTGTCCGGGTCCTGTTCGAGCGCGGCGCCTTTGACGCGCTGGCGACGCAGCAGACGGCCCAGGCGCTCATCGCCTTCTCTTTTGGCCTGCCGGCCTATGTGTTGATCAGGGTCCTGCAGCCGGGTTTTTTTGCTCGCGAGGACACCGTTACGCCGACGATTTTCGCCGGCGCCAGCGTTGCCGCCAATATCGCCATTTCGCTCTGGCTGTTTCCCAGCCTGCTCCATATCGGCATTGCCGTCGCCACGGCGGCCTCATCCTGGCTCAATGTCATATTGCTGGCCGCCACCCTGGCGCTGCGTGGACATTTCCGCCTCACCTGGCCGCAATGGCGGGCACAGCTCGCCATCCTGGCGATCAGCCTCATCATGGGGGGCGCGCTCTGGCTCCTGGCCAACCAGGGCCATGCGCATCTGGTGAACGGGGTTCCACTCTGGCGGCAGGGTGGCGTTCTGGCGGTGCTGGTTGCCTTTGGTGTCGCGGTCTATTTCACCCTGGTCCATATCAGCGGCACGCAGAACCTGATCCAATTACTCGGCCGGCTGCGCCGCCGCGGCTGATGGTTCCATTCTGAGCTTTGCCCGTATAGAACGGGCGCCTGATTTCGTTTCTGTTATCGAAGGGCATCATGACGTTCAGCCCCCGCGTCTTTTCCGGCATCCAGCCTTCCGGCGATCTGCATCTTGGCAATTATCTCGGCGCCATCCGCCGCTTCGTGCCTTTGCAGGACACGCATGAGACCATCTATTGCGTGGTCGACATGCATGCCATCACCGTCTGGCAGGAACCCGAGGCTTTGCGCCGGGCCACACGGGAAGTGGCCGCCGCCTTCATTGCAGCTGGGGTCGATCCGAAACGCTCGATCGTCTTCAACCAGTCCCAGGTGGTCCAGCATGCGGAACTGGCCTGGGTGTTCAACTGTGTCGCGCGCATGGGCTGGATGGCCCGCATGACCCAGTTCAAGGACAAGGCCGGCAAGAACAGCGAAAACGTCTCACTGGGTCTGTTCGCCTATCCCTCGCTGATGGCCGCTGACATCCTGCTCTACAAGGCCACCCATGTGCCGGTGGGCGACGATCAGAAGCAGCATCTCGAACTCACCCGCGACATCGCCGCCAAGTTCAACAACGATTATGCCGCCTCCATTGCTGCGGAGGGCGTGGCGACTGAGGAGGGGCAATTCTTCCCCATCACCGAGCCGCTGATTGCCGGGCCCGCCACGCGCATCATGAGCCTGCGCGACGGCACCAAGAAGATGAGCAAGTCCGACCCATCGGACCAATCGCGCATTTCCCTGCTCGATGATGCAGACGCCATTGCCAAGAAGATCAAGAAGGCGACGACCGATCCGGCCGAGCTGCCCCATGCAGTGGACGGTCTCAGGGACCGGCCCGAGGCCGATAATCTCGTGGGCATCTATGCCGCGCTTTCGGACAAGTCCAAGGCCGACGTTCTGGGTGAGTTCGGCGGCCAGGGCTGGGGCAAGTTCAAGCCGGCTCTGGCCGAGCTGGCCGTTGCGGTCCTCGCGCCCATGGCCGACGAGATGCGGCGCCTGCTCGATGATCCGCACACGATCGACGCCATATTGCGCGATGGCGGCGAGCGTGCGGGTGCCATTGCCGAACAGACGATGAAGCAGGTACGCTCCATCGTCGGCTTCATCCGCTAGGCCCGGGCAGCAACGGAGGCGCTTTTGGTTTCACAGGTCGAATATAAGCGCAAATTCCTCGTGGTTATCGACGAGACCGAGGAATGCGATCGGGCCCTGACCTTTGCCGCCTGGCGCGTCAAGCGCACTGGCGGCACGGTGGTGTTGATGACGGTGATTCCCCAGCCCGAATTCATCGGATTGGGTGTGGAGGATGTTCTGCGGGCCGAAGCGGTCGAGGAAGCTGAGCGCAATCTTGACCGCCGCATGGCCCGTATCAAGGAAATCGGCGAGGTCCGCGCCGAATCGGTGATCTGCGAAGGCAACGGCCCCGAGCAGATCGAGCGGGTCATCGACAAGGATCACGATATCGCCATTCTGGTGCTGGCCGCCTCCAAGTCCCCTGATGGCCCTGGGCCGCTGGTAACTCATTTCGCCGCCCGCGCCAATGTGCTGCCCATTCCCCTGACCATCGTGCCCGGCCGCATGAGCGACGAAGAAGTCATCGCTATCTGCTGAGCGTCCCGCAGGGAAAATCTCCCCAGTGGGGAGATTTTAGCGAAGCAGGCCCGGAGAGCTATGCTCGCAGGGCGACGCCGTTTAGGCTAGCAGAACCACGAGAGCTAAGCCCGAATGGCTGGAGGCAGGCCACAAGGGCTGTGCTCGAATGACAGGACCGCGGGGTAGTCGTGGGCCCCACGTCCTGGCGCAGACCTCCATTGCGCATTCGGTCTTGCATCCTGAGCGCAAAAGTCTATTTTAGAAGCATTCTAATCGCAAAGGCGCGCGGGAAAATCCCATGTTCATCCAGACCGAAGCCACGCCCAATCCGGCGACCCTGAAATTCCTGCCGGGACGCGAAGTGCTCAGCGGCGAACCGCGTGATTTTCGGTCGACCGATGCGGCAGCGGCTTCTCCGCTGGCCATGGGACTATTTGCGATTTCCGGCGTCGAGGGCGTGTTTCTGGGCTCCGATTTTATCTCGGTGACCAAGGACGAGACCAATTGGGCTCATATCAAGCCCGCCATTCTCGGCGTCATCATGGATCATTTCCTCTCCGGCAAGCCGGTCATCGCCGAGGGCGGTGCCACACCGGTCGATTTCGATGAGGTCGAGGAGTTCTTCGAAGAAGACGACAAGGAGATGGTGGAAGTCATCAAGGAACTTTTGGCCACCCGGGTGCGACCGGCCGTGGCCATGGATGGCGGCGACATCATCTTTAAGGGTTTCAAGGAAGGCACGGTCTTCCTCCATATGCAGGGCGCCTGCTCGGGCTGCCCCTCGTCGACGGCGACCCTCAAGAACGGCATCGAGAACCTGCTCCGCCACTTCGTGCCGGGCGTTGAAGCGGTCCAGCAGGTTTGAGAGCCCGGCCAAGGGCAAAATCGCTCCGGTGGAGCGATTTTAGAGCTCAAAGCCACGAAAGCTATGCTTGAGTGGCCGCAGCTCAAGGGCCGCAAAAAGGTTAAGCAGCAAGCCGGAAGCCCGATCAGCAATGATCGGGCTTCTGTCTTTTTGGGTGGGGGCGTGGCTGCCAGTTGCCCCGGGTCCCCAAACCCGCTAATTCCGCCCCAGCAAGCCCCGGAAAGCCATGGCCATCACCGTCATCATCGAAGCGCTCGGCCATAAGGGTGAAGGCCTTGCCCTTGTCGACGGGCAGCGCGTCTTTGTGCCCTTTGCCCTGCCCGGCGAAGAGGTGGCAATCACCCTTGAGGGCAATCGCGGCGCGGTGGTCGAGCGGCTGAGCCGCGCGCCCGCCCGCATTGAACCCTTCTGTCCGCATTTTGGAACCTGCGGCGGCTGCCAGCTCCAGCACATGGACAGCCAAAGCTATGCCGCTTTCAAGACCGAATTGGTGGAAGCGCCACTGCGCCAGGCCGGCATTGAGGTTCGGGTCGAGCGCTTCATCACCGCCCATGGCACCGGCCGCCGCCGCGCGACGCTGCACGCCCGCAGGGATAAGGCCGGCTATATGCAATTGCGCAGCCACGATCTGCTCGATCTCGATAGCTGCCCCATCCTGGTGCCGGCGCTTGGCCGCGCCCCTGACATTACCCGCGCTCTGGGCGCTGCCATCGGCGAATGCGACATCAGCTTTACCGCCACCAATGCCGGCATCGATGTCGGCATTCACAAGGCGGGAAAAGGCGTGAGGGCCGAAAAGCTGGTCCCATTGGCCAACGAGCTGGGTCTCGCGCGCCTGGCGCTGGATCGCGAAATGATCCTTTTGCGCCAGCAACCCAGTGTCACCATGGGGCGCTCGGAGGTTGACCTGCCCATTGGCAGCTTTCTCCAGGCCACCGCCGAGGCCGAACAGGCGCTGGCCGATTATGTGCTCAAGGCGGTCGGCAAGCCGAAATCGGTTGCTGATCTCTTCTGTGGTATCGGGCCTTTCGCTCTCCGCCTGGCAGAGATCGCCCCTGTCTATGCCGCCGATAGCGACCGGGCCGGTATTGCAGCTCTCGACAAGGCGGCGCGCCATACCCGGGGCCTCAAGACCGTCACTGCCAAGGCCCGTGACCTGTTCCGCGATCCCCTGACTCGCTTTGAACTCAATTTCGACACTTTAGTGTTGGATCCACCCCGGGCCGGCGCTGATGCGCAGGTCAAGGAGATTGCCCTCTCCAAAACGCGCCACGTGGTCATGGTGGCCTGCGACCCGAAAAGCTTCGCGCGCGACGCGGCCCGGCTTGTTCAGGCCGGGTTCAGCTTGAGTGACCTAATAGCCGTGGATCAGTTCGCCTGGTCCAGCCACATCGAGCTGGCAGCGACATTCCGCCGGTGACCCTGCGCGCAACATTTTGCGTGGTTCCGGCGTTAGCCCATGAGGGCTTTGAAATTGACAACTTTCGCGTCAGGCCGCCTCCCCGGTTCGGCGCGACCAATTTTGGAGCATTACGACGATGCTGAAAATCTTTGCCGCTGCCGCGACCATTGCGGCAATTCTCGCCGTTCCCGTCCTTGCACAGTCCAGCGCCAATCCTGGCGGTGTCTGGCAGGACCGCTGGGGCACCACTTTTACCTTCCGGCTTTGCGGTGATGGCACCCAGCTTTGCGGCACGCTCAACGACATCCAGGGCGATAGCCGCACCCAGGAAAACCTTGCCTTTGTGAACCAGCAGGTGGTCAAGGCCAAGCAGACCGCGCCCGGCAAATGGGAGGGCCAGATTGCCCTCAATGGCGGAAACGCCAAGGCCATTGTGCAGATGACCGGCCCGGACACCATCAAGCTGACCGGCTGCCAGCTCCTGTGCTCGAGCATTGAATATCAGCGCGTGTCCTAACAGACAGGCGTTCACGAAAAAGCCCCGGACTGCGGCCCGGGGCTTTTCTTTTGGCGTCAATATCTTTTGGGCCGGTCTCAGCACACGGTGGCGACGCGCTCCTTGATCACTTCGAGCACCTCGTCGCCGGGGCGCTTCCACCAATTATCCTGGCTGAAGATCTCGACTTCCTGAGGGCCATGGAAACCGGCTTCCTCGATCATCCTGCGGATGGCCTTGAGATCGATCACCCCGTCGCCCATCATGCCGCGATCGAGCAACATGTCCTTTGTGGGCACCAGCCAATCGCAGATATGGTGGGCGAAGATGCGCTTCATCCGTCCGGCGCGGGCAATCGCATGGCTGAGGTTCGGGTCCCACCAGATGTGATAGACATCCAGCGCAACGCCCACCGTCTCGCCCAGCTTCTCGCAGATATCGAGCGCCTGATCGACCGTGTTCACACACGCCCGGTCCGCCGCATACATCGGGTGCAGCGGCTCGATGGCTATTTTGACGCCCGAGGCATTGGCATGGGGCAGCATGGCCGCAATGCCGTCCGTCACCTGCTCGCGGGCACCGGGCAGGTCTTTTGACGAGCCCGGCAGGCCACCCACGACCAGCACCAGGCAATCGGCATTGAGCGCCGCCGCCTGGTCGATCGCCTTGAGATTGTCGTCAATGCGCTTCTGCCGGTCGGCCGCATCGATGCCGGGAAACATGCCGCCCCGGCACACCCCAGTGACGCGGAGCTTGTTCTCACGGACAATGCGGGCGGCCTCATCGAGCCCGATGGCTTCGATCTGGTCGCGCCAGGGGGAGATGGCGGTGATGCCATGGCGAAGACACCCGTCAACGGCCTCGGCAAAGCCCCATTGCGGTCGGGTCGTGGCCAGGTTTAGCGAGATGACGGTATCGGCGCTCATGCGGAAACTCCATGGACGGCGAGCACCGCCTTCATGCGCTGGGTGGCGAGGTCGGGATCGGCCAGCACGCGGGCCTTGTCGGCCAGGCGGAACAACTCGCTGAGATGCTGCAGCGAACGGGTCGACTGCTGCCCGCCGATCATGGCGAAATGATCCTGCAGCCCATTGAGATAGGCAAGGAACACCACGCCGGTCTTATAAAAGCGGGTCGGAGCCGCAAAGATGTGGCGGCTCAAGGGCACGGTGGGCTCGAGAATATCGAAGAATTCATTGGTATTGCCGCGCCCGAGCGCCGCGAGGCTTGCCGAAGCGGCCGGCGCGATGGCGTCGAAAATCCCCAGAAGCGCATGCGAATAGCCCTGCTCGTCGCCCGCAATCAGCTCGGCATAGTTGAAGTCGTCGCCAGTATACATCTTGACCGAGGCCGGCAGGCGGCGGCGCATGGCGATTTCCTTCTCGGCCGAGAGCAGGGAAATCTTGATGCCATCGACCTTTTCGGCATTGGCAGCAATGACGTCGAGGCAGACGTCCATGGCCTTGTCGTGGTCGATGTCGCCCCAATAACCCTGCAAGGCCGGGTCGAACATTTCGCCCAGCCAATGCATGATCACCGGCTGTTTCACCTGGGAGAGGACATGACCATAGACCCGGGCATAATCGTCCGGCGACTTGGCGGCGGCGGCAAGGGCACGGCTGGCCATGAGAATGACGCGGCCGCCCTGGGCTTCGACAAATCCAACCTGCTCGTCATAGGCCTTGATGATATCGTCAATGGTGACATCGGGGCCTGGCGCCAAATGGTCGGTGCCGGCGCCATAGGCGATCAGGCTGTCATCACGCGTTCTTGCTTCAACCTGCGAGCGCCGGATCAACTCCTGGGCTTCGGTCCAGGTCAGGCCCATGCCGCGCTGGGCCGTATCCATGGCTTCCGCAACACCCAGGCCCAGATCCCACATGCGGTGACGGAATTTCAGCGTCGTGTCCCAATCGATCGCCGGGGTCAGCCAGGGATCGTTACCGGCCAGCGGGTCGGCCACGACATGCGCCGCCGAATAGGCAATGCGCGGAAAATCGGTGGCCTTGAATTTGACGAATGGAATGGGGTCGCCAGTCAGCGTGTAAGTGCTGATGGAACGGTCGGCATTGGGCAGGTTGATGGTCGGCATGGTGGCCTCCAAGAAGGCCCCCTCACCCGGTGCTACGCACCGACCTCTCCCCCAAGGGAGAGGTGAAGAGGGCACAGTGACGGGTCTGGCGACACCTCTCCCCTTTGGGGGAGAGGTCGGCCCCGTTGGGGGCCGGGTGAGGGGGCCTTGCGGCCCACCATCAAAATTCGAGCTTGGGCACATCCAGCCAGCGGCGTTCTTCCCAGCTTTTCAAACCAAGCTCAGCCAATTGCACGCCCTTGGCGCCGGCTTCCAGCCCATAGGGCCAGGGGGCGTCCTCGGCGACATGGCGCAGGAACATTTCCCACTGCGCCTTGAAGCCATTATCTGCCGGCCAATTGTCCGGAACCTCTTCCCAGTCGTTGAAGAAGTTCATGGTCTGCGGCTGATCGGGGTTCCACACCGGCTTGGGCGTATTGACGCGATGCTGGGTCCAGCATTTGTGGAGCCCCGCTACGGCCGAGCCATGGGTGCCATCGACATGGAAGGTGACCAGGTCATCGCGGCGCACGCGGGTGGTCCAGCTCGAATTGATCTGGGCGATCACCCCGCCTTCAAGCTCGAAGGTGGCATAGGCCGCGTCATCCGTGTCGCATTTGAAGGTCTTACCCTGCTCGTCCACGCGTTGGGGAATATGGGTGGCACCCAGGCAGGAGACCGCCTTTACTTCGCCGAAGAGATTGTCGAGCACATAGCGCCAGTGGCAGAGCATATCGAGAATAATGCCGCCGCCATCATTCTTGCGATAGTTCCAGCTCGGGCGCTGTGCCTTCTGCCAGTCGCCCTCAAAGACCCAATAGCCGAACTCGCCGCGCACCGAGAGGATGTCGCCGAAAAAGCCGCCATCGCGCAGCATCTTGATTTTCATCAGGCCCGGCAGAAACAGCTTGTCCTGCACCACGCCATGTTTGAGGCCCGAGGCACGGGCAGTCTTGGCAAGATTGACAGCCACCTCGAGATCATCCGAGGTCGGCTTTTCGCAATAGACATGCTTGCCAGCGGCCAAGGCCTTTTCGAGCAGGCCCGCGCGCATCAGCGTGGTGCCGGCATCAAAGAAAATGCTGTCGTCGGGATTGGCCAGCGCCTTGTCGAGATCGTCGCTCCAGCGCGCAATATTATGCTTTTTGGCCAGGGCTTCCATCTTGTCGGCATTGCGCCCGACAATGATCGGGTCCACCACGAGGCGGTCGCCATTTTTTAGCATAATGCCGCCCTGGTCGCGGATCGCCAGGATCGAGCGCACCAGGTGCTGGTTGTAACCCATGCGTCCGGTGACGCCATGCATGATGATGCCAAGCCGTTGCTCTGCCATTCGAAAACCTCCCAAGCCATCGCTTTCGGTGTAACTGATTAGTTACTTACCTATATGACCTGCCTGGATGCCGTCAAGCGGTGCCCCCGCAAACTTTCGTTCATCAACGGGGTCCAGGCCCCGGCTAGAGCCCGAGCACCATTTTGAGGCCGATCAGCCCGAGGAAAATCAGGATCATTCGGTCAAAGGCTTTGCGGCTCAACCTGCCGGCAATGGCCTGGCCGAGCGGCATGAAGGCCAGGATGGGAATGAGCGCCAGGACGCCTTCGAGCAGCCATTGGCCCTGCATGACCCCGGCCACGGCCAGGGCCGGCAATTGCACACTGGCATAGAGCAGGAACATCGCCGAGACCGCGAAAACATGGGCATCACGGTCCATCGCCATGGCATGGATGAAGGTGACCCCGATAGGCGCCGATATGCCTGTGGCGCCCTGCAACACACCGCCGCCCATGCCAAAGAGCGGCCCGATACGCCGGGCCAGCGCGGGTTTGACCACGAAATGCGGTGCCGCCAGCTTGAGCGCTACATAGCACAGCAGAATAATACCCAGCGTGAGCACCAGCGCCCGTTCGGGTAGGCTGGTCAAAGCCCAGGTGCCCAGCGCGATGCCGATGGCCCCGCCCGCCAGAAACAGAGGTAGGAACGCCATGCGCCCGTCCCGGGCGGCGGCGCGAAAGCGCCAGACCTGCCAGGCATTGGTAAAGATCAGCGGCACGCACATCAGTCCCACGGCATGCTGCAGCCCGAAAAACGTGGTCAGCACCGGCAGGGCGACCAGAGGCAGGCCCATGCCCGTGGCGCCCTTGACCACGGCGCCGGCGCCCAGCGCCACGGCCATGATCGCCAGCCGTGCAAAATCCAATTCCATCATAAGTCCCGAATATTGGCGAACGAGCCGGTTCGAAAACCCGGTCAGAATATGTTGATACCACCCGAAAGCTTTGAGGCAACGCAATTTATCACGTCGCCGCCAACGGCCCAATGCTCACCAATTGGTTACATGTGTCTTGACTCGACCTCCTCTCGGTCGCAAGTTCGCAATGCGAGAACCGGAAAACGGGTCCGGACATATTGGGAGGATAAGACGATGAAGCAGACCATGCGGATCGTTCTGGCGTCGGGCTGCGCCCTGGTGGCGCTGGGCACGGCCACAGCTTTTGCGCAGGACTGGCAGCCGGATCGGCCGATCAACCTGATCGTGCCCTGGGGTGCCGGCGGCTCGACCGACCAGGTCACTCGCGTCACCGCGCCCATAATCGCCGAGGCGCTGGGCGTCGAGGTGGTGGTGGTCAACCAGCCGGGCGCCTCGGGCGCCATCGGTACCCAGGAAGTGCTCAACGCCCCGCGCGACGGCTATACCTGGACCGCTAACGCCATTGCCAATAATGCCACCTATTCGGTGACCGGCCTGCTCGAAGGCACCAATATCGACGATTGGCACATCTATCTTTCGGTCGCCAATGTGCCGGTGGTCTCGGTGCCGGCCGACAGCCAGTTCGAGGATTTCGGGCAATTGCTCGAGGCCTTCCAATCCGATGCCGGGCGCGGCATTTCCGTGGCGACGGCCGGCGTGACCTCCTCGGGCGGCACGGCCATTGCGGCCCTGTCCGACGCGGCCGACGGCTTTGATTACAATATGATCACCTATGATGGCGGCGGGCCTGCGGCCATCGCCACGGCCTCGGGCGAGGCCATGGTCACCACCCAATTGGCGGTGGAACAGACCGAGTTGATCCGTGGCGGCCGTCTCAAGCCACTGGCCGTGCTCTCGGACAAGCCGTTGGAACTCGATGGCGTCGATCCGATCCCGCCGATCACCAATTGGCTGCCGGATATGCCGCTGGCGCCGGATTATTTCGGCATCTTCATTCCTGCCGGCGTGCCCGATGAGGTGATCGCCACCATGGACAAGATCTGGGCCGAAAAGGTGATGAACTCGGAAGAGGTGAAAACCTATGCCGAAACCTTCGGCGCCGTCTTTGCCCCCTCCTATGGCGAAGAGGCCAGGGCCCTGGCCATGCCGGTGGTGATCCTGGAAGCCTGTTCCTCGGTGGAGCGTGGCGAGGCCGTCAATGACCCATCCACGATCGGCATCGATTGCGAAACCCGCACCGAAGTGGGGATGTAAAAATCAAACGGTTGGGGTGGCCCGAAAGGTGTCACCCCACCCTCGGTCCCTCCCCATCAAGGGGAGGGATGCCAAGGACCGCGGCGCAAGTGCCCATCGTCTCCCCTCCTTGTGAGGCGGGATCAAGGGTGGGGGTTCAATGCGTCGGCGCCAACCTATTCCTTGATTAGTCCGGTAATGCCACATGACCACCGACGCCCCCACGCAGACCGATGACGCCACGACACCCGGAATGATCAAGGCCGATCTGCTGGCCGGCCTTGTCTTCATCCTCTTGGGTCTGGCCATCTTCTATGGCGCCTGGACCATGGACAGGCTCGAAGTGCGGCGCATTCATCCCTTTACCGTGCCGGGCCTGGTGCCGGGCATGCTGGCCATTGCGCTGACCCTTTGCGGCACCATCCTGTCCTTCCGCTCGCTCCGTACAGTAGCGCCGGGCGGCTGGCAGCAATTGTCGGGCGCCATGCTGTCAGGCGCCGCGGGCCGCGCCGCAGCGGTCATGCTGCTTGCGCTCGTCTATACATTGGGCCTGGTGGGCACCCTGCCCTTCTGGGCGGCCACGGGCCTCTTCGTCTTCTGCTTCATCATGGTGTTCGAATGCTGGCTGGCCGCCCCGCGCAAGCCATTGCTGCAATCCCTGCCCTGGGCGCTCGGCCTGGCGGTGGCGACCGCCACGGCGGTCACACTGGTTTTCGAGCGCGCCTTCCTCGTGCGGCTGCCATAGGAGGGCGCGACCATGTTTGATGGACTTCTGATGCTGGGAGGCGGGCTCGCCCACTTCCTCACCCCCATTTCCCTGTTCAATATCGCCTGGGCGACCCTGCTCGGTATTATCATCGGCGCCCTGCCCGGCCTGACAGCCACCATGGGCGTGGCCCTCTTGGTAACGCTGACCTATAAAATGGCGCCCGACCAGGCGATCCTGTGCCTGATGTGCCTCTATTGCGGCGCCATTTATGGCGGCAGCCGCACGGCTATCCTGCTGTCCATTCCCGGCACGCCGGCCAGCGCCGCCACCACGCTTGATGGGCACCCGCTGGCGCTACAGGGCAAGGCCGGCACTGCCATGGGCCTGGCCACGACATCCTCGGCCCTGGGCACCATTGTGGGCATTATCGCCCTGGCGCTCATCGCGCCATTGCTGGCGGAGGCGGCCCTGCAATTTGGAACCTATGAGTTCTTCTGGCTGGCCCTGTTCGGCGTCGTCATTTCCGGCCAATTGACCGCCATCGACGATCCGCTCAAGGGCTATATTGCCGGCATTCTGGGCCTTCTGGTGGCCATGGTGGGCATGGAGACCCTGCATGCGCATCAGCGCTTCACCTTTGGTATCACGGCATTGGGCGGCGGGGTCGACCTGATCCCGGCTATGGTGGGCGCTTTCGGTTTCGCTGAAATTCTCGGCGTGATGAAACGCACGGCACAGGCACGGATCGTCTCCTCCGGCGATCGTGTCATTCCGCGCCTGGCCGATGTGTTCCGCTTCAAATGGACCACCATCCGCTCGGGCCTTATCGGCACCTTTGTCGGCATTGTGCCCGGTGTTGGCGAGGATGTTGGTGCCTGGGCCTCCTATGCGGCGGCTAAGCGCGTCAGCAAGGAAAAGCACCTTTTCGGCAAGGGCAGCCAGGAAGGGTTGATTGCCGCCGAAACCGGCAATTCCGCCGTTATTCCGGGCGCCATGATCCCGACCCTCACCCTGGCCCTGCCCGGCTCTGCCGCCGCGGCCGTGCTCATCGCCGCCATGTTCATCCACGGCATCCGCCCCGGGCCGCTGCTGATGACGGAAAATCCCGAATTCCTCTACCAGATCGTGGCGATCCTGCTCTTTTCGACCATTGCCATGCTGGTCTTCGGGCTGACGCTGACCAAGCCGCTCCTCACCGTGCTTTCGGTGCCGCGCGAGCGGCTGATGGCCGTGGTCTATGTGCTCTGTGTCGTCGGCAGCTTCGCCATCACCCAGCGCATGTTCGATGTCTATGTCATGGTCGGGTTCGGCATTGCCGGCTTCATCCTGCGCGAAATGAAATATCCCATGGCGCCCCTGGTGCTGGGCATTATCCTGGGCGATCTGCTCGATCTTAACCTCAGGCGCGGCCTGCTGCTCACCAATGGCGATCCGAGCCCCTTCTTTACCCGGCCGATCAGCGCTGTTATTTGCATCACCATCATCCTGACCATCCTCATGTCCATTCCAGCGGTGTCCACACGTGTCCGATCCCTCCTCACCCGCGGCCGTGGAGACGCCTCGGCGCAAAGCTGAGGCGGCCAAGCGCCCCCGCAATTCGGTCAAGACCAAGGCGTCAATTCTCGCCGCCGCGCGGGTGGAATTTGCTGATCGGGGGTTTGAAGGGGCGCGGGTGGATGCGATTGCCGACAGGGCCGGCGCCAATAAGCGCCTGCTCTATCATTACTTCGGCAATAAGGAGGAGCTGTATCGGGCGGTGCTGCTCGATGCCTATCAGGAAATCCGCCAGGGTGAGCGGGCCCTGAGCCTTGATCAATATGATCCGGTCCAGGCCATGGACCGGCTGGTGCGCTTCACCTTCCGGCACTTTCTGGCCAATCCCTGGTTCCCGCGCCTGCTCGGCACGGAAAACATCGAAAATGCCCGGTTTTTGAAGACCTTGCCCGATATCAAGGCGCTCCATTCCCCCCTGGTTGGGCAGATTGCCGCCATTATCGAGCGTGGCGCCGCCTCGGGCGTGTTCCGCCGCGATGTCGATCCGGTGCAGCTTTATATTTCCGTTGCCGCCCTGGGCTTCTTCTATGTGTCCAACACGGCGACCTTGTCGGTGATCTTCGAGCGCGACCTGACCAGCGTTAACATGGTTCAGGAACGCGAGGCCCATGCCGTGCAGATGGTGCTGGACTTTTTGCGGACCAAGCCGGGGGCCTGATCGGGCAAGCACGACCAGGTCCTTCTCCCGTCATGAGAGAAGGATAGCGCAGAGTGTCGGACAGGGCGTGAGGGCGCCGAAGCACCCTCAGATATCCACCTCGTCATCGCCCAGAGCATAGAGCGCCGTGGCGGCCTGCTGGAGAATGGCGGCAGCCTTCTGCTGCTGGTCTTTGTCGCCTCGACGCACCTGCTTGATGGCCGCCTTGAGCGTTTTGCGGGCCGCTTCCAGCTCAGGGGCAGCGTCATGCATTGGTCGGTCGTGGTCGGGGCCATGATGCCCTGGGCCTGGCCCTTGCTCGCCCCAATGGGGCGGCACATTGCCGTTTTCCGGATCGCCCGCAAACGGCCAGTCGGCCTTTACGAATTCCCGGAAGCGGTTCATCTGCTCGCCCGTGCGGGCCAGGAAATCCAGCGTTCCGGCCACCGCTTCGCGATTGTCCTCGAGATGAGCCTTGCCCTCATCGGTAATGGTATAGAGCTTTTTATTGCCATCGGTAGCAGAGGCCACATAGCCCGCTTCTTCGAGATAGGTCAGCGCCGGATAGACAATGCCTGGGCTCGGCGAATATACACCGTTCGAGCGCTCTTCCACTGCCTTGATCAGATCATAGCCGTGCCGCGGCTGCTGCTCGATGAAATAGAGCGCCACCAGCCGCAGATCGCCCGAGGCGAGCATGCGGCCGACGCGAAAATTCCCGCCCATATTGCCAAATTCCTCATCGGCCATGCGGGCCATCCGGCCCCAGCCGCGTCGCGCCATGCGCTCGATATGCCGCCAATTCGGCTCACCATTCTTCCAGTAGGTCATGACCTATCTCCAGATATATCGTAAAGCCCTTGGCCAAGAGATTGGCGCGGGCTGGGAGCATTTCAAGATATATCTTGGAGAGAATTTGCCGGCGGCAGATCGTGCTCTGTGCGGGTGGCCGAAAGCATGCCAAATCCCTGCCGCAAGTAACCGGGCAGAGAAATAGACTTCTCGGTGCAAAGCTGCAAACGCCCGGAAGGGGTCCAGGAGGCGCTTAATGAACGAATAATGAAGGCCGGAATCAGACCGGATAGGCCGGTGATCCGCCTTCCCGGTCGAACTGGCCGTGGCGGCGGAAGCGCCACATATAGGTGGGCAGGATTTCGTCCATGCTGGTCGGGGTAATGCCGAAGCCGGCCAGGGTGCGCTTTTCCTTTTTGGCCGCGTCCGAGACGACATTGTCGACGCCCAAAAGCTCGACCTGATCGGGCGTGATCAGCGGCTTGAAGGGCAGCACGCCTAAAAGCGCCGCCATGACCTTCATCAGCCCCGACGGCACCGAGACCAGCATGGGTTTGCGGCCCGCTTCGCGCAGGATGCGCTGCATCAATGCCTTGTGGCTTTCCACATCCGGCCCGCCCAGCTCGTAGATGCGGCCGGGCTTGACGGCGCCTTCGGCGGCCTTGGCAATCGCTTCGGCAACGTCGCCAACGAAAACCGGCTGGAACTGTGTCTGGCCCGAAATCAGCGGCATGACCGGCAGGATGCGAGACAGCGTGCCCATCAGGTTGAAAAAGCCATCGCCCTGGCCGAACATCAGCGAGGGGCGGATGATCACGGCCTGGGGATAGGCAGCCATCACCGCCGCTTCGCCCCTGAGCTTGGAGGCGGCATAGGCGCTGACCGAGGCGGCCTTGTCGACCCCCAGGGCCGACATATGCACCAGGGCCTCGACACCTGCGGCCGTGGCCGCGCGGGCAACGGCCGCCGCGCCATCCACATGCACCGCCTCGAATGTCTGCTTGCCGGCCTGGGCGCCAATGCCGACCAGATTGATGACGATGTCGGCGCCTGCCACGGCGCGCTGCACCGAAGCCTCATTGCGCAGATTGGCCTGCACCGGCACGACCTGCCCCACACTGCCGAACATGCGCACTTCGCCCGCCAGGTCCGGACGCCGCACCGCCACGCGAATGCGATAGCCATCGCGCGCCAGCAATTGCACCAGATGATTGCCGACAAATCCCGACCCGCCGAAAATGGTGACGAGCTTGGGGGCGTTGCGGTCCATGGTGGGGCTCCGAGATCAGGCGAAACAATATCGGTTCCGCTTCTAGCGCAGCCGGCTTGTGCCTGTCGAGCCTTGCCGCGCCTTGATGACGATCTTGCCGGCTTGACTCCGGCCCTTGAGTGTTCTCTATTTGTTCTATATCAATGGAGTTGAGCACAATGACCGAAAAGCGAGATTACCAGGGCCAGTGTCATTGCGGCGCCGTCCGCTTCACCGCTCGGACCGATTTCTCGTCCCTGGGAGACTGCAATTGTTCGCGCTGCCGGCGGCTGGGCTGGATCATGCAATCGGTGTCCGCCAGCGATTTCACGCTGCATGCAGGTGAGGACCAGCTCACGCTTTATCATTTCAATACCAGGGGCATCGATCATCTGTTCTGCAAGACCTGCGGCATCGAATCCTTCGCCCGCGGCAGCGATGGCAAGGGCAATGAGCTAGTCATGGTCAATGTCAATTGCCTCACCGATGCGCCAGAGGTGGATCGCAATGCCATTGCGCATTGGGACGGTGCAAACTTCTGACAATCTCCATGAACCGCATTGACAATGCCCCGCCGCCACCATAGACACACCGCCGTCGCCCAGATGGCGGAATTGGTAGACGCGCACGGTTCAGGTCCGTGTGCCGCAAGGCGTGAAGGTTCGAGTCCTTTTCTGGGCACCAATTTCTCAAAACCCCGACTGCAGCAATGCAGTCGGGGTTTTGCTTTTAAGGCCTGCCGTTAGTCCGGGCAGACGCAGAAATTATTGCCCTCCGGATCGGCAAGAACGATATAGCCGTCGCCGCGCCGGATTTCGGTAGCGCCCAGCGCTACAAGGCGCAGGACCTCGGCCGCGACATCGTCGGCGGCAATATCGAGATGCACCCGGTTGCGCTTGGGCCGGGGGCCGGGCCGGAGATGGATGCAAACTCGCGTGCCCGGGCCGGCAATCATGACGCTGGTATCGGTTTCTGGCGTCAGGCCCAATCCAGCCAGCCGGGCAATCTCGGCATCGTCATAGGGCAGCACGGCATATCCATCGAGCGCGGCCGCCCAGAAGCGGGCAAGGGCGGCAGGTTGGTCGGCATCGATAACAATGTCCTTGAGCCGTCCCATCTTGCTGCCTTTAGTCCAAGGGTCGCTTGCGGGTTCTGCGCGAGGCAACAAATCCGGCAAGGATCCCGGCGATCACCGCGATCAGGAAAGGCCAGTGGCGTACGCTCTGGAAAACCGTGCCTTCGAGCTTTTGATGCGGGCGCAGGTCGAGCGCCGCCATTTCACCCGGCGCCAACTCCGCGGTGATCCGGCCCAGCGGATCGGTGGCAAAGCTCAGGCCAGTATTGGCGGCGCGCACCAGGCTCATGCCTTCCTCCACGGCGCGCAGCCGCGCGTGATGGGCATGCTGGGCCGGTCCAATCGAGCGGTCAAACCAGGCATCATTGGTCAGGTTGAGCAGGAATTGGGCGCCCGCAACGTCGCCAAGATCGCCCGGAAAGATGATTTCGTAGCAGACCAGCACCAGGGCGGCGGGGGCCCCCGGCAAGCTCATCAGGCGCCGCTTGGTGTCGCCCGGCGACCAGCCATCGGCGCCCGGTACGAACTGCTTGATGCCCAATTGCGCAAAGAAAGGCGCAAAGGGCAGATATTCGCCGAACGGCACCAGATGTGCCTTGTCATAGCTGGCCACCACCTCGCCATCGCTGTCGACGGCCACTACCGAATTATAGGGCGGCGCGGCGACGGTTTCGGGATCAGGCTCATATGGACGGCGGGGCACGCCGGCAATCAACGTTGTCTGCTCGGGCAGCAGCCGGGCAATACGCGCCAGCGCCTCGGGATAGGTCTCGAGGAAGAAGGGCAGGCTCGATTCGGGCCACACCAGATGGGTAATGTCGTCGAGCCCCTGATCATTGGGGTTCATCCGCATATCCGAGAGCATCAACAGCCGGTCGATCAGGACAACCGGATCGACATTGCCGAAATCGGCATGCTCGTAGACCAGCGGTTGCACCAGCCGCATCGACATGTCCTGCCGCTCGGTGGCAATCGTGCCCGCAAGCCGGTTCCAGCCATAGCCGAGCTGCCCGGCAATCACCAGCAGCGCCAGAAACAGTGGCGCGAGGCGCTGCGACCAGCCACGATTGTCGCCCGGCCAGACCAAAGCCGGGGTCATGGCCAGCAGCGGCGCGATGAAGGTAAGGCCATAGACCCCGATCACCGAGGCCAATTGCATCATCTCGTCCGTGCCGGTGAGGCTATAGCCCAGAAGATCGAAGGGGAAACCGGTAAACAGGTGCCCGCGCGCAAATTCGGCCGCGGCCAGCCAGGCCGATAGCGTCAATATGCGTACCCAGCCATGGCTCCAGCTCAAATGCGCCAAAGCGCTTGCCAGGCCCCAGAACAGGGCAATCAGCGCCGCAAGTGCGGCAATGGCAAAGGGCATGGCCCCGAGCACCCAGCCGCCATCGACAAAAAAGGCGGCTCCCAGCCAGTGGAAGGCGACCAGGAAATAGCCCCATCCAAAGGCAAAGCCGATGGAAAAGGCCGGGCCGAACAACCGCCGCCAGCCGTTCAGGCGTTCGGCCCCGTCCAGCGCCCAGACCCAGATCGGCAGGGCCAGGAACAAGGCCGGCAGAATGAAGAGCGGCGGCACCGAGAGCCCCGCTATCGCGCCCGCCACCAGCAGCAGCGCAAAGCGGCGCCAGCCATGGCTCAACATGGCAGTTTCGGCCAGCCAGGTCATGGGCAGGAAAAGGGCGAATCACAGGGCATGAGGGCAAGGTGGTCGCCGTCGCTCAAGGCGTCAAGGCAATGGTTTTGGCAGTGGACTTGGCGCCGGGGCGGGGCTAGGACTTCAACGCGGCGCCAGCATCCCCCCTCATCCGGCGCTGCGCGCCACCTTCTCCCCGACGGGGAGAAGAATGGTCCGGCGTCTCGCCCTATTCCTCGCCCCACTGGGGAGAGGGTGGATTGGCCGGAGGCCGAGACGGGTGAGGGGATGTGAGCCGCATGTCCAATCCTGTTACCCTCGCCATCGATACCGCCGCCCCGCGCCTGCAGCTGGCCCTGCTGCGCGCCGATGGCGGTGTGGATACCGAAATCCTCGACATCGCCAAGGGGCATGCCGAAATCCTCTTCGACCGGCTCGAAACGCTGCTCTCGCGCAATGGGCTGGCTTACTCTGATATTGCGCGGGTCGCGGTCACCACCGGTCCGGGCTCCTTTACCGGCCTGCGCATTGGCCTGTCGGCGGCACGCGGCCTGGGGGTGGCGCGCAAGATCCCGGTATTGGGCATTCCCAGCCTGCTTGCCATTTCTCTTGCCGCCGCCGCCGGGCCGGTCGCCGTTCTGCTCGATGCGCGCCGGGGCGAGGCCTATTTCGAGCGCTTTTCCGCCCCCGGTATCAGCCTTGACGGACCGCGCCTTCTGCCGATCGACGAGGCGCGGGAAACCGTTCCGCCCGGCGCGGCCCTGATCACCTCGCCCTTTGTCGATATTGCCGCCATGGTACGCTTTGCCGCCACCGCCGATCCGGCCGGCTACCCGCCCCACGCCTCTTACGTGCGCGATGCCGATGCCAAGCCGCAAAATGCGGCGCGTGTTCCGAGGCGCGCCTGATGCTCAAATTCTGGATGGCCCCGGGTGGACTGCATGTGGAGCCGGCAGAGACGCGCGACGCCAAGGACCTGGCGCGCATCCACGGCCAGAGCTTTTACCGCGGCTGGCCCACCGGCGAATTTGTCAGCTTTTTGGAAGACAGTGCCAGCCCGGCCTATATTGCCTGTGACGCGCGCCGCCGCATTGCCGGCTTTGCGCTGATCCGCATGGCCGCCGACGAAGCCGAGCTGCTCACCATTGCGGTTGACCCCAGATGGCGGGGCAGGGGCGTTGGCCGGGCGCTGATGGATGCGGTCCTGGCCGATCTGATGCTGTCGCCGGTCCGGCGCCTGTTTCTCGAGGTCGACGAACAGAATATGCCGGCCATCCGCCTCTATGAGAAGCTGGGCTTTTCGACCATTGCGACCCGCAAGGGATATTATCCCCGGCCCGATGGCAGCGCCGCTACCGCGCTTGTCATGGCGCGCGATCTTGGTTAACCCGGTCTCCGGGACAACGGGACAGGGAGTGCCGGCGTGAACAAGAACCCTTCCGACCCAACCCTCGAAGAGGCTTGCGTCGCCCGTGGCATGCGCATGACCGAGCAGCGGCGCACCATTGCCCGGGTCATCGAGGAGGCCTCCGACCACCCCGATGTGGAAGAGCTCTATCGCCGCGCCTCTGCGCTCGATCCGCGCATCTCGCTCTCGACGGTCTACCGCACGGTGAACCTGTTTGAAGAGGCGGGGCTGGTGACCAAGCACGATTTCAAGGACGGCAGGGCCCGCTTCGAACTCATTCCCGATGAGCACCACGACCACCTTATCGATATCCGGACCGGCACGGTGATCGAATTCCGCAACGAGGAAATCGAGGCTATACAGGAGGTCATCGCCAAGCGTCTGGGCTATAAGCTGGTCGATCACCGGCTCGAGCTTTATGCCGTGCCGCTTTCCGACAAGACGGCCAAGGACGACAAAGCCAAATGATCTTCAGGATTGTCTTCTTCCTGTTTGTTTTCGTGCCTTTTATGCTGGTGGTCATCCCGCTCCAGGCCCTGGTCCTGCTGCTCAAGCTGCCGTTCTGGAACTTCCTGCCGCGCCTGTTCCACCGCATGGGCTGTGTCTTTCTGGGCCTGCGCGTCAATGTCATCGGCGAGCCCTCCCATGGACGGCCGACACTATTGGTGTCCAACCACATTTCCTGGACCGATATCGTGGCAATCGGTTCGGTGGCCGACGTGACCTTTGTGGCCAAGCGCGAAGTGGGCAAATGGCCCTTTGTGGGCATGATGGCCGATCTGCAGCGCACCATCTATGTGGATCGGACACGCCGCTCCGATGCCGGGCGGACGGCCCAGGCCATGGGCCAGCATATGGCCGGCGGCAATGCCGTGCTGCTTTTTGCCGAGGGCCAGTCCGATATCGGCACCCATGTGCTGCCGTTTCGCTCCGCCCTCATAGGCGCGGCCCAGCACGCCATGCTCGAGGCGGGCGCCAAGGATGTGCTGATCCAGCCGCTTACCATAGCTTACACCAAATTGCAGGGCCTGCCGGTGAGCCGCAATGAGCGTTCGCTGATTGCCTGGATCAAGTCCAAATCGGTCAAGCAGAATATTGCCGAAATTCTTTCAGGCCCGGTCAAGGAGGTCACCGTGGCCTTCGGCACGCCCCTGCCGCTGCGCGAGGGCGATGACCGCAAAGCGGTCAGCAAAGCTGCGGAAAACCAGGTTCGGGCCATGCTGGTGGCGCTCAACCGGGGCGGTAAATTGCCGGCCTGACATCGATTGCAGACAAGTTTACCGATTAAGACTAACAGGCGTTCGCGCTTTTCCCCTTAACACTCGGTTAGCTATGAAAGACCTCCAATTTGGAGGCGATCATGACGTGGGAACTTGTGGCCATTTGGGCAATCGTTGCAGGCGCGACCATCTGGTTTGCCCTTGACGTGCGGCGTCAGCAAAGCGCCAGGCAGCACGAGCAGCTCGAAGAGGACGCGCGGGAATTTGCGACCGGCGCGGCCTGGCGTCACCGCGAAACCGAACCAGCTGTGCCGGTGATGACCTATGACCCATATCGGGTCACCGAGATCCAGCGTAAATTCCTTGAGGAAATGCAGCGTCAGGCGCGTTGATTGCCAAGCTGGCGGTGCGCGGGGCAGAGGACTAGAGCATTTCACCGTTTCGTTGAAGCGCTGAAATTGCTCTAAGTTCTTGTTTTATCGCGCTTCCGAACCGCAAAACCGTTGCCACTTTTGCTGGAAACGCTCTAGCCCTGCGGGCCCATATGTTGTTTGAGCCGGCCCACAATATCGGCCGCCTTCACCATCAGGCCCAATTCGATATCTTCTTCGCTCATGCCTTCGCGCACATCCATCCAGACCGGCACCATGATTTCGTGCCGGATTTCCTGCTCGCCAATGGTTTCGGTGAGGATAGCGCGAACCTTTCCGGTCATCCGTTCGGCCAGGGTCGGGTGTGGCTGGCGCTCGGCCAGGGCAATATCGATCAATTCAAGTCTCATACTTGGCTCCGCAGAGCCCCCACCGGCCAGATTGGCCAGCGATGGTTCATCGAGCCTTAACGCTGCTGCGCCCTCATGGGTTCTCCACAGGTGCAGCAATATTTGTGATTGGTCACCGGCCGGAACGGCCCGTTGCTAGACGCGCACGGCGTGTTCCACCATGCCCGCGTCACCGAAGACGCGCAGATAACGCATGATTTCCGATTTGTCACCGGTGGCCTTGGCCGGATTGTCCGAAAGTTTCACCGCAGGGCGGCCATTGGCCTCGGACACCTTGGCGACAATGGAAATGGGCTTCAGGCCCGGATTGGGTTCGGGTGCGCAACCCTCGAAATCATTGGTGAGATTGGTGCCCCAGCCAAAGCTCATGCGCACCTTGCCATCGAAATGCAGATACGCTTCCTCGATCATGTCGACATCGAGCCCATCGGAGAAAATGAGGAGCTTTTCGCGTGGATCGCGGCCGCGCGATTTCCAGAAGTCGATGATCTTTTCGCCCCCTTCGATGGCGGGTGCACTATCGGGCCGGAACCCGGTCCAGTCGGCCACCCAATCGGGCGCATCGCGCAGGAATGCGTCGGTACCGAAGGCGTCCGGCAGGACAATAAGAAGATTGCCGCCATAATAGCTCTTCCAGTCCTGCAGGACCCGATAGGGCGCCTCGCGCAATTCCTTGTCCGACCGGGCGAGCGCGGCCAGGACCATGGGCAATTCATGGGCATTGGTGCCCAGCGCCTCGAGGTCATTATCCATGGCCAGTTTCACATTGGACGTGCCGGTCATATTGGCGCCAATGCCTTCCTTGAGCGCCTCGACGCACCAGCGCTGCCAGAGGAAAGAGTGGCGCCGTCGCGTGCCGAAATCGGAAATTTTAAGATCAGGCAGCTTGGCCAGCCGCTCGACCTTTTCCCACATCCGGGCCTTGGCGCGGGCATAGAGCACATCGAGCGTGAAAGGCCCGTAATGCTTCATCGCCGCGCGGCTTCTCAATTCATTGATAATGGCCAGGGCCGGAATTTCCCACATGGTGGTTTCCACCCAAAGGCCGGGAAATTCGAGCACGAACTGGCCGTCGCGTTTCTCCAGCCGATAGTCGGGAAGCTGGAAATTTTCCAGCCAGCGCAGGAAGCCGGGCTGGAAGATCTGCTTGGACCCGTAAAAGGTGTTACCCGCCAGCCAGATCATTTCCTTTTTCGAAAAGCGCAATGTGCGGCAATGATCGAGCTGGGCGCGCAATTCGTCGATATCGATCTCTTCGGCCAGCCGGACCGAATTGGTGCGGTTGATCAGGCTGAACGTGGCCTCGACTTTGGGATAGAGCCCCCAGATCATCTGCAGCATCAGGAGCTTGTAGAAATCGGTGTCGAGCAGGCTCCGGATGATCGGGTCGAGCTTGAAGGTGTGGTTGTAAACCCGCCGGGCAATATCGGTATAGGTGGCCATAAGTGTCCCCAATGCGCGGCAGGTCTTGTAACTTCGAGCCGTGCCGAAGGCAAATTCGCTCCGGTGGGGAGATTTTACCTACGGCCCGGCTTGAAGTTGAAACCGTTCGAACCGCTCCAGTTCCGCATCGATGGCCGCCTTTGCCCCGGCGCCCATATCCTCCAGCCAGGTCCATTTCTGCACCAGCAATTTGCCCGCCTGCCTGTCGGTCTTGAGGTCGATGGCGGCAACGACCCGGTCGTCGACCAGCACCGGCAAGGCGAAATAGCCATATTGTCGCTTGGCCGCCGGCACATAGGCCTCGAAAATATGGTCATAGCCGAAGAGGAGCTTGAGCCGCTTGCGCTGGATGATCAGCGGATCGAAGGGCGAAAGAATATGCACCCGATTGGCCGGGGCAGGGGCCGCACTGTCCAGCGCCTCGCGGGTCGTCCAATGCGGCACTTTCTCGGCGCCCTCAATGGTGACCGGCACCATTTGCCGGCGCTTGACGCGCGCTTCAATCAATTCGCGCACCGCCTTTTTCGCCGGGGCATTGAGATGGCAGATCGAATCGAGGCTGGCCACACCCTGGCTGCGCAGCGCCCGGTCGACCAAATAGGCCGTCACCTGTTTTTCGGTGGCGGGACGGGGGCTTTTTTCCCAGCCGAAATGCCTGCCCGTCAGGTCATAGGTCTTGACCATGCCCTCGCGCGCCGCAATGGCCACAAGCCCCTGATAGAACATCAATTGCAGCACGCGCTTGCTCGGCTTGCGGCTGGCCCAGGGATGGTCCTTGTCCACCAGCTCGTCATCATCGATATCGCGGATGGACAATGGCCCCTCTTTTTTGAGGCGACGCACCATGGCGCTGACTTCTTTTGCGGTCACCGAGCCGAACCAGGCACTGGGCTTGTCCCGATAGGCCTTCATGGCCGGGATGAAATAGGGAAGATCGGCGCTGGGCACATAGCTCAGCGCATGCGTCCAATATTCAAAAATGGACTTTTGCCCCGATTGCAGCACGGCCAGGTCCTGGCGCTGATAGGCGGGAATGCGCGAATAAAGAATATGATGATGGCAGCGCTCGATCACATTGATTGTGTCGATCTGCACATAGCCAAGCTGTTCGATAGCCGCCTGCGCCGCCTGGGGGCCGGACCCGAAAGGCTCGGTCTCATCGAGGCGCTGCGCCTTCATCCAAATGGCGCGGGCCAGGGCAGGGGTGAGCGTGATGGGCTTTTTGGACACGGGTGATTCCTGGAATTGGCAGGAACCTTGTCAGATCAGGGATGTGTGTCAAATGGGGTCAGGAGTGAAGCGGCCTGCGCAGCTTTGACGTTAAAGATTTCTTTACCCGGCGCGTCGATGATTGGTTAACTAATCCCTAAGGTTTGCCATGCGCGTCGCAATAGTCGGACTGCTGACAGCCCTGAGCTTAGTCTCGACGAGCGCTGTTGAGATGAAGACCAAGAGGCCCGTTTGTGCAGGAGAGATGAGTACCGAATATCCCTGCGAGTGGCAGCGGAGGCTCATGGTTGCGCAGCGCGAGTTCGTGGCCAACCTTGAAGCGGTCGACGAAACCACCACCGGTTCGATTACTCAGACAGATCGATAACGTCGATAGGCGGAAAGGTTGCCCCTCGTTTGATCCCGCTGGTCAAGTTGGTGGAGGCAAAGGCCGTACCCACATTGTGTTTCAGGTAGCACTGCTTGAGCCGCGAGTCGTACGTGAACGCGCGGCACGCGTTGTCATCCACACAAGCCATCCGACATGCGCCGGGCGACGAGATACCGCGCTCCGGGGACGTGTTGAAATCGCGTCCACTCAGGCCTTGGCGTGGCAATACATCCTGTGTCGGATCGATCGCGCCAATTGAGTAAGTGATCGCGTCGCCATCTTCGGGGAACAGAAAAATACCCGACATGGCGTCTGCATACGCCTCAAGTCGCTCAACGCCTCCCTTCAAGAAGCAATTCGGCCCGCGAGAAAGACGAGGGTTGGCATTAAATGTGAAGGCTAGACACTGGTCTTCGTAGAGGCACATGGAGGCGCACTCAACTGCATCTTCCGTGCGCTCCGAGGAAATGTCCGAACCGTAAAAGTCTAGGCCACCATAAAGTGCCAGCCTAAGGCCACCATTGGGCGCGGCATCAGGGGGCGTCGAGGCTACCGTGGAGGTTCTCTCAACAGTATCAAAAGCAGGCGACGCGAGGCCAAGCCCGCTCAGGTCGGCCAGAACGGTTGGACCAAGTACGTTGATCGCTAGGCTGTCGATTTCGCTGGACGAAAATACATACATGTCGTCGCTAGGTGTTCTGAACATGCGCGTGACCACGCTTGTCGGTGTTCCGAACTGTTCAAGCGCTTCGATAATGTCGGAGACACGAGCCTGAACGCCTGAGGTGTCATTGGTGCCGTACATCTGGTGGACGCCCAACTCACCCTCTACGAGGCGCTCGGCACCAGCAAAGAAGACAAACGCGCACGCCGAGTAGCATCCTGCCCCCTCGGGTATCACTGTTGATAGGGCACGATCATGAATGTCGTTTGCGAGAATGAGCCCGCTGGCTACGAGACCGCCGGGACTATTAAGGACGACAACGTCAGCTTGGGGCGCGGCGGTGAGCGCTCGCCGGAACTCCAGCGGGGTGTTGATCCCGATTTCCCCATCCAAAACCACAACATTTGGATGGTCGTCAAAGACTCTAAAGGCGCCGATTTGCTCATCGGCCCACGTTGCCGAAACCAGAGACACCAGGAACACCGATACCACTGGGAAGCATCTGAGTAATTGTCGCATCTTGCCCCCTCGCGAGTACATTAGTCAGGCGACGGGGCTGAGAACAAGACGGATATTGGGAGAGCCTAGGACCGACCGGACAGACTTCCTGCGGCAACTTCGCCGTGACAGCCTTCGCCAGTGATCAGCATGAACGTCGTGCAGGCCTCGCGGGCTTGCCGAGCCCAAACCGCGTAAGCAGCTCGCCTTTCGCGCATAGCGCTCAAGGCCTTCTTGCTTTCGATCGCTTCACTGAAGCGCTCGATCTGCTACGCAGACCAGCGGCGAAGTGGTGGAGCCAAGCGGGATCGAACCGCTGACCTCTTGCATGCCATGCAAGCGCTCTCCCAGCTGAGCTATGGCCCCATCCGGACAGGGGGCGAAATGCAGGCCCTGTCGAGTGTTTTGGGTTCGTCCGGGGTGGTGCCCGTCCGAAGCGAGGCGGAACCTATTGGATCATTCCGCAACACGCAAGTGCCTAAATGACACTTTTTTATCCTGCCGGGCGATTATCCCGTCCGGCAGGATAAATTGAACAAAATCAACGGTCTTCGTCGTCGCCGACGTCAAAGCCAAGGCTGTCGTCCTCGTCTTCATCCTCTTCGAGGAAGGTGTCTTCATCATCGTCGCCCAGGTCTTCATCGACCTCGACATCCTCGACATCGGGAATATCGTCGCCGCTCTCTTCGGCGTCGGCTTCCTCGAGGCTGACGATTTCGGGACCGCTGGTATCCTCGACCTCGTCTTCTTCTTCGGTCTCGTCCTCGTCATCCACCTTGCGGGCGGTTGCCGGGCTCGGCTTGCCGGTCAGCGTTTCGAAAAAGGACCGCGGATAGCTCTTGCCGGTATAGGGCGAGACGATCGGATCCATATTGAGATCGTAGAACTTTTTGCCGGTATCGGGGTCGGTCCGCTTGGTACCGCGTTCACTGGCCATCTCTCATGCCTCGTCGAATAAGGAGAAGTGCGGGCGCTTCAGTAGCCGCGAACGCCCATTTCGGTCAGTCCGGTTATGGGCAAAGCCCTGCCCTGTCAAACGCAAAATGCGGCCTGGCCCATCTCCCCCGCGGCTCGGGCGCCTCCCGAGAGCTCCAATGCATGCCCCTTGCCCTTGCCGGTCTGCCCCGCTATCGCCTTTTGCGGCTGATCGCGAAATGGGGACAAAAGACATGATTATCGCCGTGGACGGACCGGCCGCTTCGGGCAAGGGCACGCTGGCCGCAGGGCTCGCGCAGCATTATGGCCTGCCCCATCTCGATACCGGCCTGCTTTATCGCGCCGTCGGGCTGGCAGTGGCCGAGCGGGTGAACGGGCCCGAATTCGAAGCCGCCGCCATTGCCGCGGCCCGGGCGCTCGATGCTGGGCATCTGGAGGATATTGCCGCCCTCACCAGCGCGGAAACCGGCGTGCTCGCTTCCAAGGTGGCGGTGATCGCCGAGGTGCGCGCCGCGCTGTTTGATTTTCAGCGAAATTTTGCCACCCGGAAGGGCGGCGCCGTGCTGGACGGGCGCGATATCGGCACCAAGATCTGTCCCGATGCCGACGTGAAGCTCTTCATCCAGGCCGACAGCAAGGCACGCATGGAGCGCCGGGCGCGGCAATTGGAGGCGCGTGGGCTTGAGGTGGACCGCTACGCACTCTTTCACCAGATCGAGGAGCGGGACGCGCGCGACATGCTCAATCCCAATGGCGGCTTCTATCAGGCGCAAGACGCACACTTGCTCGATACGACACAACTCGGTATAGAGGCCGCACTCCGCGCTGCCATCGCGATTGTCGATAAGGCCATGGCGCTCAAGGCAGGAGGGCAAAAGCTCTCCTAATTTCCTCCTTGGGACCGGCTCCATCTGGCAATCATCCCGCGCTGGCCCGGACCTGAAATACCCAATCAACCTGTTTTCTGAAGCGGTGCTCCGTGCGCCGGCTTTGGCATTTTTGCCGAAGCGGACCCGCATTCGGACCAGGTGCAGAAACCCCCAACCACCGGCGCCGGAGAAATGATTTGGCACAGCAGACTGTGACGAAAGAAGATTTTGAATCGATGCTCCTCGACTCCTTTGTCGACAACGATGCCGCCGAAGGCACCGTCGTCAAGGGTCGTGTCGTGGCCATCGAAAAGGACCTGGCCATTGTTGACGTTGGTCTGAAGACCGAAGGCCGCGTCCCCTTGAAGGAATTCGGCCAGGCCGGCCGCGACGGCACCATCACTGTGGGCTCGGAAGTCGAGGTTTATGTCGACCGCGTCGAGAACGCCGTTGGTGAAGCCGTTCTCAGCCGCGAGAAGGCCCGCCGCGAAGAGAGCTGGGTCAAGCTCGAAGAGAAGTACAACGCCAATGAGCGCGTTGAAGGCACCATCTTCAACCAGGTCAAGGGTGGCTTCACCGTTGATCTCGAAGGCGCCGTGGCATTCCTGCCCCGCTCGCAGGTCGATATCCGCCCGATCCGCGATATCGCGCCGCTCATGAACGTGCCGCAGCCCTTCCAGATCCTCAAGATGGACAAGCGCCGCGGCAATATCGTTGTCTCGCGCCGTGCCATTCTCGAAGAATCGCGCGCCGAACAGCGTTCCGAAATCGTCCAGCAGCTCGAAGAGGGCCAGGTGGTCGATGGCGTGGTCAAGAACATCACCGATTACGGTGCCTTCGTTGACCTGGGCGGTATCGATGGCCTGCTGCATGTCACCGACATTGCCTGGCGCCGCGTCAACCACCCCTCCGAAGTGCTCACCATCGGCGAGACCATCAAGGTCCAGATCGTGCGCATCAACCACGAGAGCCACCGTATCTCGCTCGGCATGAAGCAGCTTCAGGCCGATCCGTGGGAAGGCATCGAGGCCAAGTACCCGATCAACGCCAAGTTCTCGGGCCGCGTGACCAACATCACCGATTATGGTGCTTTCGTCGAACTGGAGCCGGGCATTGAAGGCCTGATCCACGTCTCGGAAATGAGCTGGACCAAGAAGAACGTCCATCCGGGCAAGATCGTCTCGACCTCCCAGGAAGTCGAAGTGGTCGTGCTCGAAGTCGATCCGGACAAGCGCCGCATCTCGCTGGGCCTCAAGCAGACCCTGCAGAACCCGTGGGAAGCCTTTGCCGAGAAGAACCCGGTTGGCTCCACCATCGAAGGCGAAGTCAAGAACAAGACCGAATTCGGCCTGTTCATTGGTCTCGAAGGCGATGTGGACGGCATGGTTCACCTCTCCGACCTCGATTGGCAGAAATCGGGCGAAGTGGCGCTCGACGACTACAACCGTGGCGACATGGTCAAGGCCAAGGTTCTCGACGTCGATGTCGAGAAGGAACGTATCTCGCTCGGTATCAAGCAGCTTGCTGCCGATGACCTGGCCGATGCCGGTTCGTCCGATGGTTCGGGTCTGCGCAAGAACGCCGTGGTCACCACCGAAGTGGTGGACGTCAACGATGGCGGCATCGAAGTGCGCATTGCCGATAGCGATGTGACCGCCTTCATCCGCCGCGCCGACCTCAGCCGCGACCGCAACGACCAGCGCCCCGAGCGCTTCGCCAAGGGCGACAAGGTCGACGCACGCGTCACCCAGTACGACCGCAAGACCGGCCGCATCCAGCTCTCGATCAAGGCGCTGGAAATCGCCGAAGAACGCGAAGCGGTGGCCAATTTCGGTTCCTCGGATTCGGGCGCTTCGCTCGGCGACATCCTGGGCGCTGCCCTCAAGGGCCGCGACGAGAAGTAAGCGTTTCGCGCTTCCGATAAGCTTTCGACCCGCGCCAATAGGTGCGGGTCGTTTTGTGTGACGGGTAGATTGACATGATCCAGTTCCGCGACGTCGCCTGGCGTGCCATGACCGGCTATGACTTTGGCGCCGTGTTCGACATTGCCAACAAGGTCCATCCCGGCTTTTTCGAGGCCGAGGCGGTGCTGGCGGAAAAGTTCACCCTTTATCGCAATGGCTGCTACCTGCTCGAAGTCGGCGAAAAGCCGGCCGGTTATGTCTTGAGCCATCCCTGGACGCTTGGCAGCCTGCCGGCGCTCGATACGCTTCTGGGCCAGCTTCCGGCCAATCCGGACACCTATTACATCCACGATCTGGCGCTGCTGCCGCTGACCCGCGGGGTTGGCGCAGCCGGCAAGATTGTCGATAGCCTGACCAAACATGCACTGGCGATGAGCTATCCGACCATGAGCCTGGTAGCGGTCAATGGCTCGGTCCCGTTCTGGGAAAAGCAGGGCTTTGTGGCCCAGGACCGGCCTGAGCTGGAGGACAAGCTCGCCGCCTATGAAGATGCGGCACGCTATATGGTGAAGGCGCTGGGCTGAGGCGCGGCTTGCTTTCCCGGTGCTGCGCCAGTACGGCTTTGAGCAAACCGGAGACGTGCCGTGACCGACCAGATGCATCACGATATCCTCGCTGCCGACCGCTTCCGCCGCTCGCGCGGCCTTTGGCGTATCCTGGCGCTGGTGCTGGCGGTGATTGCCGTTTTGGCGCTTGTCGGGCGCTTTGCTCTGCCCAATGCTGCGGGGGGCGACCGGATTGCGCGCATTGTCGTCTCCGGCACCGTGACCACCATGTCGGCTCGCTCAGAGGCAATCGACGAGCTGATTGAAGATGACAGGATCAAGGCCGTCATTGTGGCCATCAATTCCCCCGGCGGCACCACGGCGGGCGGCGAAGAACTCTATGAAGACCTGCGGCGCCTGTCCGCCGCCAAGCCGGTGGTCTCCACCATCGACGAGCTTGGCGCCTCGGCCGCCTATATGACGGCCATCGCCACCGACCGCATCTTTGCCCGGCGGCTCTCGATCGTGGGGTCGATTGGCGTGCTCTATCAGCATGTCAATGCCGGCAAACTGCTCGACACTATCGGCATCGATCTCGACAAGGTCGCATCCGGGCCATTGAAGGCCGAGCCCGACTATGACGAGCCGCTGACCGGGGCGCCCCGTGCGTCCATCACCGAACTGGTCGAGGACAGCTTTGCCTGGTTCGTCGATATTGTGGCAGAACGTCGCGGCCTGACGCGCCCGGCGACCCTTGCCCTGGCCGATGGGCGGATCATGACCGGCCGGGTGGGCATAGAGACCGGCCTGATCGACGCCATTGGCGGCGAGCATGAGGCCCTGGCCTGGCTCGAGGCCGAGCATGGCGTGGATCCGGACCTGCCCATTGTCACCGTCTGGCCGGTGGAGCAGGGCGAACTGGCCTGGCTCGCCGATTTGCTGGGCTCCTCGGCGCGCTCATTTCTCGGAATGCCGGCCGAAGGCCCTGTCATGCTTGACGGTTTGGTCTCGCTTTGGCAGGTTGAACGAACCCTATGAGGGGATTAGGGGTGGATACCGGAGCCTTTGATGATCAAGTCTGAACTTGTCGAGAAGCTCGCCGCGGAGAACCCGCATCTTTTTCAACGCGACATCGAAAATATCGTCAATGCGATCCTCGACGAGATCGGGGATGCCATGGCGCGGGGCGACCGCGTCGAGCTGCGCGGTTTCGGGGCTTTTTCGGTCAAGAACCGCCCTGCCCGGGTGGGCCGCAATCCGCGCACCGGCGAACAGGTCGATGTGGGCGAAAAATACGTGCCCCAGTTCAAGGCCGGCAAGGAAATCCGCGAGCGGCTGAACCGCTCGTAATTCCTGGAGCGTTTCCAGCAAAAGTGGCAACGGTTTTGCGGTTCGGAAACGCGACGAAACACACAACTGGAGCCATTTCAGCGTTTCTTTGGAACGGTGAAATACTCCAGGCGGCAAGGAAAGGACCGGAGCTTTTCAGCTCCAAATGGAAGCCTCTATGGTCAACAAAATTGTCGGCTGGCTTGTCCTGGTGCCCCTGTGCGCAGTGCTGATTGCCTTCGCCCTGGCCAATCGCCACCTGGTGGCGGTCAATCTCAATCCCTTTGTCGCGCCCATGGACGCCAGCGCCGCCGGCTATGGCATTCCGCTTTTCGTGGTGCTTTTTGTCGTCCTGTTGATCGGCGTGCTGCTGGGCGGCACGGCGAGCTGGTTCGCGCAAGGGCCGCATCGCCGCAGCGAGCGGCATTGGCGGCGCGAGGCCCAGCAATTGAGCCAGGAACTCGAAGCAATGCGCCGAGGCACGGACCAGGCCCGCAAAGGGCCCATGGCCGAAGTCGATGATCTGCTGGAACTGCGATGATGGACGGCGCAGTGCGGCTTATTTGTTTCGTCCCGTCCCTTTGAGCCACCAACGACTATGGCCGATCCCCTGATCGTCAAAATTTGCGGCATCAAGACCCTTGACCTGCTGGATGCCACCATTGCGGCCGGCGCCGATATGGTGGGCTTCATGCATTTTCCGCGCTCGCCCCGCCACGTCTCCATCGATGAGCTGGGCGGCCTGATCTCGGCCGCGCGGGGCCGGATCGAGAGCTGTGTGGTGCTGGTCAATCCGGACAATTCCAGCGTTGCCGAAGTCGCCGCGCTCGGACCGGACTGGATCCAGCTCCACGGCCCCGAAACCCCCCATCGCGTCGAGGCCATCCGCGCCGAGGCCGGGGTGGAAATCATCAAAGCCCTGCCCATCGGCTCGGCCGAGGACATTGCCCAGGTGGCCGCTTTTGCCGAGGTGGCGGACCGCATTCTGCTCGATGCCAAGCCGCCCAAAGGGGCCGATCGGCCGGGCGGATTGGGCGAAAGCTTCGACTGGAGCCTGATCGAAGCGCTTGACCCGTCCATCCCCTTCATGCTTTCCGGGGGCCTGACGCCGGACAATGTGGCCCAGGCCATCCAGCAGGTGAAGCCCATGGGGATCGATGCATCCTCCGGGCTCGAAACCGCACCAGGCGTCAAGAACACAAAGCTGATCGAGGCGTTCATCCGCAACGCCCGCGCAGCCGTATAGCAGCAGCGAGCCGGGTTTTCTCGGCCCCGCCGAGAGGATCCAAATGGACGGCATCAATTCCCTGCGCAACGGCCCGGACGAACACGGGCGCTTCGGCATTTATGGCGGCCGCTTCGTCGCCGAAACGCTGATGCCGCTGATCCTCGACCTGGAAAAGGAATATCGCGCCGCCAAGACCGATCCGGCCTATGCGGCGGAGCTGAAGGATCTGGCAGTCCACTATACCGGCCGCCCCAGCCCGCTCTACTTCGCCGAACGCCTGACCCGGCATTTGGGCGGTGCCAAGGTCTGGTTCAAGCGCGAAGAGCTCAACCATACCGGCAGCCACAAGATCAATAATTGCCTGGGGCAGATCCTGCTCGCCAAGCGCATGGGCAAGACCCGCATCATTGCCGAAACCGGCGCCGGCCAGCATGGCGTGGCCACGGCCACGGTCTGCGCCAAATTCGACCTGCCCTGCACCATCTTCATGGGCGCAACCGATGTCGAGCGGCAAATGCCCAATGTCTTGCGCATGAAGATGCTCGGCGCCGAAGTGCGCCCGGTGACGGCCGGCGCCGGCACACTCAAGGACGCCATGAACGAGGCCTTGCGCGACTGGGTCACCAATGTGGATTCGACCTATTACCTGATCGGCACGGCGGCCGGCCCGCATCCCTATCCCGAAATGGTGCGCGATTTTCAGTCGGTCATCGGCACCGAACTCAAGGAACAGTTCCGCGAGGCCGAGGGCAAATTACCCGATGCCGTGGTTGCCTGTGTCGGCGGCGGCTCCAATGCCATCGGCACATTCCATGCTTTTCTCGACGATAGCGATGTCGCCCTCTATGGCGCCGAAGCCGGCGGGCATGGCATCGAGACCGAAAATGGCCACGCCGCTTCCATGACCGGCGGCCGGCCAGGGGTGCTGCATGGCAATCGCACCTATCTCTTGCAGGATAGTGACGGGCAGATTCTCGAGGGTCATTCGATTTCCGCCGGCCTCGATTATCCCGGCGTTGGCCCCGAACATGCCTTCCTGCACGACACCAGGCGCGTCACCTATGCACCGATCACTGACAATGAGGCGCTCGAGGCCTTCCAGCTCTGCACCAGGATGGAAGGCATTATCCCCGCCCTCGAAAGCGCCCATGGCCTGGCCCAGGTGATCAAGATCGCCCCCACATTGGACAAGGACCAGTCGGTGGTTCTGTGCCTTTCGGGTCGTGGCGACAAGGACGTGGAAAGCGTCGGCAAATATCTGGGGCTTCTGAAATAATGACCACCCGTATCGACGCACGCTTTGCCGCTTGCAAGGCCGAAAACCGCCCCGCTCTCGTCACCTATGTCATGGGCGGCGATCCCGATCTTGCGACCAGCCAGGCCATTCTCAATGCCCTGCCACAGGCCGGCGCCGATGTGATCGAACTGGGCCTGCCCTTTTCCGACCCCATGGCCGATGGCGTCGTCATCCAGATGGCGGCGCAGCGGGCCCTGGCCCAGGGGCAGACCCTGCTCGGCGTGCTCGGCATGGTGGAAGAGTTCCGCCGCAAGGATGAGACGACGCCCATCGTCATGATGGGCTATTACAATCCCATCTATTCCCTTGGCGTCGAGCGCTTCATCGCGGCGGCCAAAGAGGCGGGCGTCGATGGTCTGATCATTGTCGACCTGCCGGCCGAAGAGGATGACGAATTGTGCATTCCCGCGCTGAAAGCCGGGCTCAATTTCATCCGCCTGACCACGCCGACAACCGACGACAAGCGCCTGCCCACCGTGCTCAAGAACACTTCGGGCTTTGTCTATTATGTCTCCATGACCGGCATTACCGGAGCGGCGATCAAGTCGCGCGCCGCGGTGGGCGAGGCAGTGCAGCGCATCAAGAGCCATACCGACCTGCCGGTGGCCGTAGGCTTCGGCATCAAGACCGCTGAGGATGCCGAGGATATCGGCAAGCACTCGGACGGTGTGGTGGTCGGCACGGTGCTGGTCGATGCCGTGGCTAAATCGCTGGTCGATGGCAAAGCCACCGACAAGACCGTCGCCGCCGTGCGCGACATCGTCGCCGACCTAGCCGCCGGGGTGAAGCGGGCACGCGCTTAACACTGTCCACAGGCACCACGTCTGACGCTTTGCGGCTTGCCGCAGGGCCTGATAAGAATTGCCACAATTGACGACTATGTGACCCCTTGATGGATCACCGCGAAAGGCCGCGCCATGAACTGGATCGACAATTTCGTCCGCCCCAAAATCCGCTCCTTCCTCTCCAACAAGCGGGAGACGCCGGAAAACCTTTGGGTCAAGGACCCCGAGTCCGGGGAGATGGTGTTCTATCGCGATCTCGAGGCCAATCAGTGGGTGGTGCCCAATTCGGGCTATCACATGAAGATCAAGCCGACCGATCGGCTGGCGACCTTCCTCGACGATGGCAAATACGACATCGTGCCGGTGCCCTCGGCGCCGCAGGATCCGCTGAAGTTCCGCGCCCAGAAGCGCTATGTCGACCAGCTCAAGGAAAACCGCGCCAAGACCGGCTATGACGATGCCGTGCTGGTGGCCACCGGCAAGCTCTATGAGCGCGCCGTGACCGTGGCCGTGCAGGATTTCGATTTCCTGGCCGGCTCGCTCGGCATGGCCGCAGGGCAGGGGATCATTACCGGCCTCGAAACGGCGGTGCGTCTGAAGACCCCGTTCATTCTCTTCGTCGCCTCGGGCGGCGCGCGCATGCAGGAAGGCGTATTGGGCCTCATGCAGATGCCGCGCACCACTGTCGCGGTTCTGCGCCTGCGCGAGGCAGGCTTGCCCTTTTTCGTGGTTCTGACCAATCCAACCACGGGCGGCGTCACTGCCTCCTATGCCATGATCGGCGATGTGCATCTGGCCGAGCCGGGTGCCTTGATTGGCTTTGCTGGTCAGCGCGTGATCGAGCAGACCATTCGCGAAAAGCTGCCTAAGGGTTTCCAGCGTTCGGAATATCTCTATAGCCACGGCATGGTGGATATGGTCGTGCATCGCCACAATCTCAGGTCCACCATTGGCTCACTGGCGGCCATTCTCACCAATGCGCCGCCCAATGAAGCCATCGCCGCCAACGAGCCCAAGGCCATTACCGCCCAGGCCAGCATGCGCGACGCGGCCGTTGCCGCCGAGGGCGACGACGACCTCGATCCGCCTGCAGCTGCCGCCCACGCTGAATAGGCATAAGGGCTGAGCCTGCGGGCTGGACAGGTCCGGCCCGCAACTGTTCTATCCGGGCATGGATAATGCTGCCCGATTCCCCGATGTGATGCTGCTGGCCGCCGGGCTCGGCGCGCGTCTGCGGCCCATCACCGATACTCTGCCAAAGCCGCTCGTGCCGGTGGCCGGTACGCCGCTGATCGAGCGTGTCATGGCCAATGCCCGGGCCGAGGGCGCCAGGCGTTTCGTTGCCAATGCCCATTATCGCGCCGACCAGGTGCTGGCCCATTTTGGCGGGCTTTTGAAGGTCAATCGCGAAGAGGCGTTGCTCGATACCGGCGGCGGGGTCAAGGCGGCGCTGCCCATGCTGCATTCGGATCCGTTCCTGGTGATGAATACCGATGCCTTCTGGCCCGAAGGCAGCGATGCGCCGCTGGCGCGCATGCAGGCCCGCTACGAGGATGAGGCCGATATCGTGCTGCTCTGCGCGCAACCGGCCCGGGCCAGCGGCTTTGCGCGCAGCCATGATTTCTGCCTTGACCCCATGGGCACCGTTACCCGCGATTATGGCGCGCCGGTCATCTATGCCGGCGTGGCGCTGATGGGGCGGGGCCTTTTTGCCGATACGCCCGATGGCGCCTTTTCGCTCAACCTGCTGTTCGAGGCGGCGCTGGAGCGCGAAAGCCTCAAAGGTGTGGTGCTGGACGCGCCCTGGTATCATGTCGGCGATGCCGAAGGCCTGGCAGCGGCCGAGCGGGCGCTGACCTGATGAGCCTTTTTACCATCGCCCCGCAAACGCCCTTCCTGCCTTGCCTCGTCGAGGCGGTCATGGATGGGCGCCTGCTGGGCGATTGGGATCGGAGCGGCCCCTTCTGGCTCTCCGATGTCACCATCATCCTGCCCACCCGGCGGGCGCTCGATACGCTGGCCGAGGCCTTTGCGGCTCATCCGGACTTTGGCGGGCTGCTTCCCGATCTGCGCACCTTTGGCGGCGAAGTGGAGGACGAAGAGCCCTTCCTGCCGCCCTTCGAAGCACCAAAGGACCCAAAACCGGCCAGTGCGCTGCAAAGGCGGCTGACGCTGTCGGGCCTCGTTGCCGCCTGGGCGCGGACCGATGAGGGCAGGGAGGCCTTTTCGACCCCGCCCACCGCCGCTGAAATTTTCTCCATGGCCGAGTCGCTGGGGCGGCTGATCGATGACCTTCATATCGAGGAACGCAGCGCCGCTGATATCCGTGCGCTGGGCGCCGATATGGGGCAGGAGCTGGGCAATTACTGGCAACAGACCCTGCAATTCCTCGATATTGCGCTGGCCGCCTGGCCGGCCTGGCTGAGTGAAAAGGACCTTGCCGATCCCGCCGATCTGCGCCGCCGGCGGCTGGATCGCCAGGCCGAAGCGGCGCCGTTTCTGTTTGGCGACAGGCCGGTTATTGCCGCCGGGTCCACCGGCTCCATTCCGGCAACCGCGCGCCTGCTCAGGACCATTGCCAAGCTGCCGCGCGGCGCGGTGGTGCTGCCCGGTCTCGATCAGGCCATGAGCGCGGATATGCATGAGGCCTTCACCAATCCCGACACCAATCCCCATGGCCATCCCCAATATGGCTTGGCCCAGCTTTTGCGGCGCTTTGGCGCTGGCATTTCTCAGGTGACCGAACTCTGCGTCCATGCCCATCCGCGCACGCCGCTGGTCAATCTGGCGCTGGCGCCCACACCGCGCACCGCGCTCTGGTCCGAACAGCGCTTCACCGCCGAAACGCTGGATATGGCGCTCGAGGGTGTCGCGATCATCCGGGCCCGCAATGAGGATGAAGAGGCGCGCGCCATTGCTTTGGCCGCCCGCGATGCCCTGGAACAGCGAAAGACAGTCGGCATTGTCACGCCGGACCGCAATCTGGCGCGCCGCATTGCCGCTGAACTCAAACGCTTCGATATCCTTGTCGACGACGCGGCGGGCGCCCCGCTCTACCACGCGCCGGCGGGGCGGCTGGCGCGGCAAGTGCTGTGCCTTGTCCAATCCAATTGCGCCCCGGTGGACCTGCTGGCGCTGCTGCGTAACCGGGCCACCAATCTTGGGCTGGAGCGCGGTACGGTCGTGGCGCTGGCGGACGACATTGATCTGGGGCTCCTGCGAGGGCAGCGCCCGGCACCCGGCTTTCCGGGTCTCAGGGCTTTGCTGAGGGCCCATATGGCGGATGAGTTGAGCTATCCGGCCCGTAAACTCTCGATAGAGCGCGGCGCGGAAATTGCGTCTCTTTTCGACCGGCTCGAAACCGCGCTGGCGCCGCTTTTTGCCGTAATGGCCCTGACCGACATGCCCGCCTCGGCGCTGGCCGAGGCTCTGGGCCAGGCCATTGCCGCCCTCAGCCCCGACGCGCCCTTGCCAGGGCGGGCAGAGTTCACCGCCTGGGTGGAGGAGACGCAAAAGCTGGCCGGAGAGGGCCACCGCTTCCCGCCGCGCGGCCTGGAGGATGTTCTGGCCTCGCTACTGGCCGGGATCGAAGTGCGCAATGCGGCAATTGATGAGCGGCGGAGCGATATTGCCATCTGGGGTCAGCTCGAAGCGCGTTTGATGAACCCCGATCTCCTCATTCTTGGGGCGCTCAACGAAGACAAATGGCCCGCCACCGCCGATCCCGGCCCCTGGCTCAGCCGCGGCATGCGACTGGGCGCCGGGCTCGAACCGCCGGAACGGCAACAGGGCCTGGCCGCGCACGATTTCGCGCAGGCCATGGGTAATGGCCATGTCATACTGGCCTATGCCGACCGGATCGGCGCCAGCCCGGCTCTGCCCTCGCGATTGGTCCAGCGCCTCGATGCCTTTATCGGTGCCGATGCAGCCAAGCATCTGCGGCAGCGCGGCGACATCTGGACTCACCAGGCGCGCATTCTCGATGCCGTGCCGCAGGTGGTGCCGGCAAAGCGTCCCGCGCCCAATCCGCCGGTCGAAACGCGCCCGCGAAGACTCTCGGTCACCGAAATCGAGACCCTAATGCGCTCGCCCTATGATCTTTATGCTAAGCATGTCTTGCGGCTCAAACCGCTCGATGCTTTGGGTGAGGACCCTGATGCGCGCGAGCGCGGCACCATCATCCATGCCATCTTCGCCCGCTTCGTCTTTGAAAATTGCGATCCCGCCGCGCCCGATGCTTTCACGCGGCTCATGGAGATCGCCAATGAGGAATTTTCAGGCCTCGAGGCCATTGGCGAGCGCCGCGACATCTGGCTGAGACGCTTTGCCACGGCTGGCGAACAATTCCTCGAATTCGAGCGTGACCGCTCAGCCTTTGTGCGCAAACGCCATGCCGAAATCGAGGGCCGCTGGGAGCTGAAGCTGGCCCGACCCTTCGCCATAACCGGCAAGGCGGACCGGGTCGACCTGCTGGCCGATGGCAGCCTCGAAATCCTCGATTTCAAGACCGGCTCGCCGCCTGCCCCTGCCAGCATGAAAGCCTTTGAGGCGCCGCAATTGCCAGTCGAAGCCTTGATGGCGCTCAATGCCGGCCTCAAGGATATTGCGCCCGCCTCGACCAGTGCGCTGACCTATATCAAGATCGGGCTGGGACCCGATGCCTTCCGGCCCAGCGCCTTTGCCACAGCCGATGGCATGAGTGTCATGGAGGCGGCCGAGGAAGTGTTCCGCCGCGTCCAGGCCCATATCGATTTCTTCCTATTGCACCAGACCGCCTTGCCCGCGCGCCTATTGCCGCTCAAGACCCAGCGTTTTGCCGGGGCCTATGACCATCTGGCCCGCACCGCCGAATGGACGGCGGTGGATGGGGAGGACGAGGCATGAATGAGCGCGGTGAACTCTCGGTCCCCAGCAATACCAGCACCAGCCAGGCGCTGGCCGGCAATCCGGACTATTCCATCTGGGTGGAGGCCAATGCCGGCTCGGGCAAGACCTTCGTGCTTACTACCCGCGTGCTGCGCCTGCTGCTGGCCGGGGTCAGGCCGCAATCGATCCTCTGCCTCACCTATACCAAGGCGGCGGCGGCCGAGATGCGCAAGCGTGTGGGGGAAAGACTGGCCGAATGGGCGGTTTCGGATGCGGCCCTGCTGCGCGAGGATTTACGCAAGCTGACCGGGCACGAACCGACGGCAAGACAGCTCGACGATGCGCGGACCCTGTTTGCCAAGGCGCTCGAAACGCCCGGTGGGCTGCGCATCCTCACCATCCACGCCTTTTGCGAGGCCGTGCTGCATCGCTTTCCCATCGAGGCCGGGGTGCCCTTCGACTTCGCCGTGATCGAGGATGACCGGCAGGCCCAGATGCTGCTTGCCGCCCGCGAGAGCGTCTTGGCCGAGGGCCTGCGCGGGGGTGACAATGCCGGAGCGGTCGAAACCCTGTTCGGTCTATTGAGCGACCATGCCATTACCGAGGCTATTGGCGCCGCACTCAGTGAAGGCAGCAAGCTCAAGCCGGTTCTGGCTGATCCTGTCGGCGCCAAGAGGCGCTTATGCCAATTGGTCAACGCCTCGGGCACGGCCAGCGAGATTGCGGCCCGGATTGCATCGGAAACTGCGCTGACCAAAACGGTCTGGCAGGACATTGTGCAAAGCTTCAATGCCGATCCGGCCGGCCGGCGCTTCATCGATATGGTGGCGCGTCTCGACCCTGAGCGGCTGACGGCCAACCAGCTCTGCACGCTCTTCGTCACCGAAAAGGATGGCGAGAAGCGCCCGCGCGCTAACCTTCTCAACGCCGAACAGCGCAGGGCCAAACCGCTCCTGCAGCCCTTGCTGGAGGCCGAACGCGACCGGGTTTTTGACCTGGAGGCCCAATTGGGCGGCGCGCTGCTGGTGGAGAGAAGCCAAGCCGTACTCGACGTCGTTGTGGCTATAGCCCGGCGCTATGAAAGCGAAAAGCGTCGCCACGCCCTGCTCGACTTTGACGATCTGGTCGAAAAGCTGGGTGATCTGTTCTCGGACCAGAACCTTGGCCCTTGGGTTCAATATAAGCTCGACGCCGGTATCGATCATATTCTGGTCGATGAAAGCCAGGACACCAATGAGCAGCAATGGCGCGTGGTCAATGCGCTGGCCGAGGAATTCTTCACCGGCGACGGCGCGGTGACGCGGCCGCGCTCGATTTTCGCGGTGGGCGACCAGAAACAGTCGATCTATTCGTTTCAGGGAGCCCAGCCGGTGCTGTTCGGCGAAACGGGTCGCGCCATGGCGCGCCGCGCCGGCGCCGCCGACAAGCTGTTCCGCAATGTGCGCCTGCATACCAGCTTCCGTACCTTGAGAGGCATTCTGGACGCCGTCGACCTGGTCTGCGCCCGGCCCGATATCCAGAAGGCCCTTCTGGCCGAGGAGAAGGTGGCCCACGAGCCGGCCCGCAGCCAGAAGGGCGGGCTGGTGACGCTCTGGCCGCCCATGCAGGAAGAAAAAACCGAGCGCGACAATGATCAATGGCCGCAAAAGCCGCCGGAGGCCGAACAAAGCGCCAACCGCCGGGTGGCGCTGCGCATTGCCGGCGAAATCCGTGGCTGGATCGATGAGGGGCGCGTGCTGGGCGCGCGCAACCGCCCAGTGCGGGCCGACGATGTGCTGATCCTGGTGCAGAAGCGCGGCGCCCTGTTCCAGGAAATCATCCGCGCCCTGCGCGCCCAGGGCCTGCCCACGCCCGGCGCCGACCGGCTGGCGGTGACCGGCCATATCGCCGTGCTCGATCTGCTGGCGCTGATCGATGTGCTGCTCAATCCGGCCGACGACCTGCAATTGGCAGCGCTCCTGCGCTCGCCGCTGTTCGATCTGTCCGAAGACGATCTGTTCGCCATTGCCCATCCGCGCGCCAAGGGGCAGACGCTCTGGTCGGCGCTATTTGGTGCAGATCTCCCCGCAGCCCGTCCGGCCGCTGAGCAATTGGGGCGCTGGCGCGCCGCACTCGACATGGAACGTCCTTTCGAGTTTTTGTCCGGCGTGCTCTATGCCGAGGGCGGGCTCAGGCGCTTTCATGCGCGGCTGGGCACTGAAGTCGATGACGTGCTTTCCGAATTGCTCGAACTGGCGCTTAGCCATGAACAGGGGCCGCAACCCTCGCTGCAGGGCTTTGCCGCCGAAATGCGCCGCCGGGCCGTCACCATCAAGCGCGAACTGGCCGAAACCGGCGGTGGCGTGCGGGTGATGACCGTGCATGGTGCCAAGGGGCTCGAGGCGCCCATTGTCATTCTGGCCGATGCCACCGGCAAGCCCAGCGCCAGCCAGACCGGCAAACCCGTTTACGTTTTCGACAAGACGCCGGGGCCGCTCCTGCTTCATGCCGCCGCGAAAAACCAGCATGTGCCGGCGACCGCGCTTTTGCGGCAAGGGATCGATGCGACCCTGGCAGAGGAATATTGGCGCCGTCTTTATGTCGCCATGACCCGCGCCGAGGACGAGCTCTATGTCACCGGGCCATTGGGTCTTAAAGGCAATCTCGCCGGGTCTTGGTATGACGCCATAGAAACGGGGCTGGGCGAGGCGCTGCAGCCTCTATTGGATGCTGCGGGCGAGTGCGTGGCGCAGGTCTTTCCCGCGCTGGCCGCCATGCGGTTTGAGCCCGGCACGGCAAGGCTGGTGACCCCGAGCGAGGCGCCCAAACCCAGCCCCGTGCCTGAGCCCAAAAAAATCCCCGTCATTGCGCCCTCCTATGCCGCCATAGCAAGCGGCAAAGCTGCCATTCTCGCCACCGGCGCCGAAGCCCTGCGGGATGCCGAAGCGGCGCGGCGCGAGGGGCTGGCGCTCCATGCCCTTCTGCAGCATCTCTGGCGGGTGCCGCAGGATGCAAGGGCCACGGTTGCGCCACGGGCGCTTGAGACGCTCTGGCCAGAAGGCGCCGACCGGCATGAGCGGATTGCGCAAAAGGCCACGGCCATTCTGGCCCGGCCCGACTTCGCCAATCTGTTCGGCCCCGATAGCCGCGCCGAACTGCCGTTCCGGGTCGCGGCCAGACAAAAGGGGAAATCGATATGGCTGAGCGGGCGGATCGATCGTCTGGTAGTTGACGAACGGGGGGTGCTGGTGGTGGATTACAAGTCCGACGCGACGGTTCCTGAAAGGGCGGACGGCGTGCCGGGGAACTATCTCACCCAGCTAGGATTGTATGCGTTGGTTGCAGGTCAGCTTTTCCCCGGACGGCCGGTACAGGCGGCGATCCTGTGGACAGAGTTGGAATCATTGATGAAATTGCCCGACGAGCTGCTTTTGGCGGCGCGATCGGACTTCACCCTGCGGTGATCTCTATTGTCGCAAGGCTGGACTCTCACCAGCTTTGGGGGCAAACAGACCGCCGCTTCCGGACCGTGCCAGGTGCACGAGGCCCGGATCGGACATACGAAAGCGCTTCGCTTGGCCCCGGGGTCTGGGGACTTCGTGTCAGCCGCAGAAGTAGAAAAAGGCATGAAAACCATGACCAAAGCCGTTTCCGAAGCCACTTTTGGCCAGGAAGTTCTGAGCTCCAACGAACCTGTTCTGGTCGATTTCTGGGCCGAATGGTGCGGCCCCTGCCGGGCGATCGCCCCGGTCCTGGAAGAGCTCTCCTCCGAGCTTGAGGGCAAGGTGAAGATCGTCAAGCTCAATGTCGACGAAAATCCCGGCATTGCCGCCCAATATGGCGTCCGCTCCATCCCGACCATGATTCTGTTCAAGTCCGGCGAAGCCGCCGACATGAAGATCGGTGCGGGCACCCCCAAGGCCGGCCTGACCAAATGGCTCGAAGGCCACGCCGCCTGAGGCTTTTTCGGCCCCGATGAAACAAGACACCGCTGGATAGCCCCGGCGGTGTTTTTGTTATGCTCTGCCGGTCGAAGCGAAAATCAAAGCTATGCCTTTGCCGGGCCGCGCAATGCCATGCCTTCTCCGTGGCCGCGATCTCCTCTACCATCATCGTCATTTGCCGATGGAGGTGCGTTCATGGCGCTCAATGTGACAGACAGCAATTTCCAATCCGAGGTCCTGGGGTCCGACAAGCCCGTCCTGGTGGACTTCTGGGCCGAATGGTGCGGTCCCTGCAAGGCCATGGAGCCCACGATTGAGGCGCTGTCCGGCGAGCTTGCCGACAGCGTCAAGATCGTCAAGCTCGACGTCGATGCCAATCCCGGTATTACCGTGCAGTACAATGTGCGCGCCATGCCCACCCTGATCATCTTCAAGAATGGCCAGCCGGTCGACGTCAAGGTCGGAGCCGGGCAGAGCCGTGTGCAGCTGATCAAATGGCTGGAACAGCACGCCGCCTGATTGCCGCAATGACCTGAGACAAAGCGCACCGCCGATCCATTTCGGCGGTGTTTCCATTCTGGTGGCTGCCGGCCGGCTCTGCTAATCCAGTGGGCACAATAACGACAACAAGAACAAGACGAGGAGTCCCCGCTTGGCCGCCATCGATCTTTCCGCCGCACCGTTCAATCTCGATGATGACGCGGCGGCCTGGGTACATGCAACGCGCGACAACCTCTCGCCGCGTGACAAGTTGGCACAGCTCTTCGTGCTGCTGTCCCGCGAAGCGCCGGAACAGGCGCTTGAGACCCTCCGTGCCTTTAAGCCCGGCGGCATTACCCGCATCTTCTCGCCCAACCTGGCCGATGAAATTGGCCTGATGCGGCAGATTGACAGTGCCGGGCCGGTGCCCATGACGGTGAGTGCCGATCTCGAAGGCAGCCGCATGAGCTTGCCCTTTGGCACCGAAGTGCCCAATCCCCTGGGCCTGGCCGCCATTGACGATGTAGAGACCACGACGGCCATTTCAACCCTGATGGCCGAGGAGGCCCGCGCGGTGGGGCTCAACTGGAGCTTTACCCCGGTCATCGACATCAACAAGGCCTTCCGCAGCGCCATTGTCGGCACCCGCTCCTATGGTGACGATGTCGACCGGATCGAACGCCACGCCCTGGCCCAGATCAAGGCGTTTCAGGCCAAGGGTGTCGCCGCAACGGTAAAACACTGGCCGGGTGAAGGTTATGACGACCGCGACCAGCATCTGGTCACCACCGTCAATCCGCTGACCCTGGACGAATGGGAAAAGACCTATGGCCGGCTCTATCGCGCCGCTATCAAGGCCGGTGTCCTCAGCGTCATGTCCGCCCATATCGCCTTTCCCGCCTTTGTGCGCGAACTCGATCCTGATGCGGGCGCCGAGGCCTATCGCCCGGCCACGCAAAGCGCCGTTCTCAACCAGACCCTATTGCGCGAACGCCTGGGCTTTAACGGGCTGATCGTTTCCGACGCGACCCCCATGGCCGGGTTCGGCGATTGGGGGCCGCGGGAAGAAACCATCCCGCAATGCGTGATTTCCGGCTGCGATGTGATCCTCTTCTCAGACGATCCCAATGCGGACCTGATGTATCTGGTCAAGGCCGTGGCCGATGGCCGGCTCACCCAGGAGCGGGTGGACGAGGCGGTCACCAGGGTTCTGGCGCTCAAGGCGGCTTTGGGTCTGCACAAGGCCGATCGTGCCGAGCCGGCGCTCAATCGCGCCGAGGTCGTCATGGCACGCTCGGACAGCAAGGCCATTGCCCGCGCTGCCACGGCAAAGGTGCCGACCCTGGTCAAGGATACGGCCAAGCTGTTGCCGCTGTCTCCGGCCAGGCACAAGCGCGTGTTGATCTTTTCGACCGGCGCCGTCCAACCCTTCGCGCCCATGCCGTTGCCACTCTCCCTGCCCGATCTTTTGCGGCAGGAAGGCTTCGAGATCACCGAATTTGAGCCTGAGATGCAGGTCAATCCCAAGGACTATGACCTGGTGCTCTATCTCCTGGCCGAAGAGACCCTGCTGACCCGGCAGCGCATCTTCCTCAATTGGCGGGGTCTCACTGGCAACGTCTTTGGCGCCATGAAGCGTTATTGGCATGATGTGCCCACGCTCATGGTCTCGCTGGGCTTCCCCTTCTACCTCTATGACGCGCCACGCGTGCCCACCTATGTGAACGCCTATGGCTCGAATGAGGATATGCAGGTCGCCGTGGTCGAATGCCTGATGGGCCGCGCGCCTTTTGAAGGCAAAAGCCCGGTCGACGCGTTCTGCGGCAGCGATCAGGCGAAGTATTAAATGAGGCCGATCTTCCCTTCTCCCCTGAGGGGAGAAGGTGGCCCAAAGGGCCGGATGAGGGGTTCAGCTTTGCGCTCCTGCTGAGTGGCTTTCACCCCTCACCCCCCCCTCTCCCCTGAGGGGCGAGGGGGCGCAGGAGCCGCTTGGCCGTGTGATTTTTAATCCGGTAACGTGCCGTTCTTTGCCAGAACGTCACCGGCCAGATAGAGCGAGCCGCATACCAGAACGCGCGCATTCTCCATCTTTGCCGCCGCCTTGAGGGCGCTGACGACAGAGCGTGACGCCTTGGCCGGGAAGCGATGGGCGCGGGCCCGCGCGGCAATGTCCTCGGCTCTATGGGCGTTTTCCTCGCCAGGAATGGTCAGGGTCAATATCTGGGCCGGATACAGGTCGCGGAAGGCTTCAAGAAAGTCTTCCGGGGCGCGGGTATTCATCATGCCCATGATTAGCACCAACGGCTTTGGGGGCATGGCGGCAATGGTCCGCGCCAGCGCCGCCGCCCCATGGGGATTATGGCCGCCGTCGAGCCAGAATTCGTGGCCGGGGGGCAGCAGCGCGCGCAGCTTGCCCTCGCGGATCGGCTGCATGCGCGCCGGCCAGGTGACACGGCGCAAACCCTCGGCAAAACCCGCCTCATCCACCGGCAGGCCGAAATGGCGCGTTGCCGCGATGGCCAGCGCCGCGTTGTCGAACTGGTGCGGGCCGGGCAGGGCGGGTGGTGGCAGGTCGAGCAAGCCATCCTCGTCCTGGAACACCAGCCGTCCATCCTGTTCGGCGCCGTGGAAATCCTCGTTCTGCCAGATCGGCGTGATGCCTAGTTTGCGGGCTGCACGCTCGAGAACGGCACGCGCCTCATCATGCTGGATTCCCATGACCGACTTTGACCCGCGCTTGAGAATGCCGGCCTTGTTCGAGGCGATCTCGGCCAACGAATTGCCCAGAAATCCCTGATGGTCATAGTCGATCGGCGTGATGATCGTGCCCAAAGGGTGCTTGACCACATTGGTCGTATCATAGGTGCCGCCCATGCCGGTTTCGAGCAGCAGATAATCACCGGGCGTTTCGGCAAACAGACAGAAGGCGGTGACCGTGGTCACCTCGAAAAAGGTGATCGGCTCGCCATTATTGACCGCCTCGACCTCCTCGAGCGCCGCATTGAGCTTGCGCGTGCCGACCAGTTTCCCGGCGAGGCGGATGCGTTCGTTGAACCGCACCAGATGAGGGGAATTATAGACATGCACCCGTTTGCCCGCCGCTTCGAGGAAAGCGCGGAGATAGGCAATGGTCGAGCCCTTGGCATTGGTCCCGGCCACATGAATGGTCGGGGGCAGATGATCCTGCGGATTGCCCAGCTTTTCCAAGAGCGGCAGCATGCGATCCAGGCTGAGATCGATCAGCCTGGGATGAAGCTGGCTGAGGCGTTTGAGAATGGCGTCGGTGCGGGACATGGGCGAACTCGATTGCTCAGTGGTAGCCTCCCCTCCCCCTTGAGGGGAGGGGCCGGGGGTGGGGGTCCGTCAGTGACCCACACAACCACCCCCACCCTCATTCCCTCCCCTCAAGGGGGAGGGAGGCGCAGGAGCCGAGCTGCTGCGCCGCTTGCACTTACTTCCGCAATTCCCCGCCGGTCGTCTTGGTCACGGCCGTAACGACCGCCGCCGAGACCTTGTCGATTTCCTCATCGGTCAACGTCTTGTCCTTGGGCTGCAGGGTCACCTCAATGGCCACGCTCTTCTTGCCCTCGCCCACATGGACGCCCTCGAAGACGTCGAAAATGTCCACCTGCCTGATGAGGGTCTTGTCGGCGCCGCGGGCGGCTTTGAGGATCGATGCGGCACTGACGCCCCGATCCATGACAAAGGCGAAATCGCGGCTCACCGGCTGGAAGGGCGACAGCTCCAGTGCGGGTTTGGTTCTGGTGGCCTTCCGGCGCGGTTCGGGCAGGGCATCAAGGTCGATTTCAAAGGCGGCAACAGGCCCCTCTATGTCGAGTTCGGCGCATAGCGCCGGATGCAGCTCGCCGAACCAGCCCAGCGTCACTTTGGGGCCAAGGGCAATGCGCCCGCCGCGGCCCGGATGGCTCCAACTGGCCGCTTCAGACAGCACCTGCACTTTTTCGATATCGACGCCCAGGGCATCGAGCACGGCGGCCAGATCGGCCTTGGCATCCCAGACGCCGACAGCTTGCACCTTGCCCGACCAGTGACGGCCAGCGCCCTCGAGCGTGGCGGTGCCGGTGCGGATGCCCGACGCATAGGTGTGCTGGCCCTCCGGCTGATCGGAAAGGAAGATCTGCCCGACTTCGAACAGCGCCACATCGGCAAAGCCGCGATTGGCATTGCGGCGCGCCCCGGCAATCAGCCCCGGCAATAGCGAGGGGCGCATGTCGGTCATGTCCGAGGCGATGGCATTGGCCAGCTGCCGGTCTTCGGTGCCGCCGCCAAAGCGAGTGGCTTCGTCATGGGAAATAAAGCTCCAGGTCACTGCCTCATCGAGCCCGCGCGCCGCCAGAGCCCGGCGCGCGATACGGCGGCGGTTCTGGATCGTGGTTAGCATGCGCGGGGCGACATGGTTGAGGCGCGGCAGCGGCTCGACGGGCACATTGTCGACGCCCACCATGCGCATGATCTCTTCGACGAGGTCCGCCTTCTGCGTCACGTCCGGGCGCCAGCTCGGCACTTTTACCGAACGGACCGGGCCAGTGCCCTCCATGACGAAACCGAGGCGGCCGAGAATGTCCGCAATGCGGTCGACCGAGACGTCGAGACCGGTGAGGCGCTTGACCTCGGATAGCGGGAACTCGACGACGGTATCGGGGAAAACATCTTCGCCCGAAATGGCCGGCTCCATCGCCTCCCCGCCACAGAGTTCGAGCACCAGGCGCGTTGCCAGCTCCATGCCCTTTTCGGTCAACGCCGGATCGACATTGCGCTCGAGGCGATAACGGGCGTCCGAGACAATGCCGGTCTTGCGGCCCGACTGGGCAATCAGGTCGGGGTCCCAGCTCGCGCATTCCATGAAGACATTGGTGGTCTCGTCGGTCACGCCCGAGCGGATGCCGCCCATGATCCCGCCCAGACAGAGCGGACCCTTGTCGTCGGCAATGACGGTCATGGTCTCGTCGAGCGTATAGATCTTGTTGTCCAGCGCATCGAAGGCCTCGCCGCGCGCATTGCGTAGCACCATCTGGCCCTCGACCTTGTCCGCGTCATAGGCATGGAGCGGACGGCCCCAGCCGAGCGAAACGAGGTTGGTGATGTCCACGACCGTATTGATGGGCCTGAGGCCCACGGCGCGCAGGCGCTGCTGCAGCCAATCGGGCGAGGGACCGTTCTTGATACCCTTCAAATAGCGCCCGGCAAATTTACGGATAGCCTTGGGCTCATCGGCGCCGAACTGATGCGGCAGCGGCGCAATCGGGCTCGGCCCCCTGGAGGGTATGGGCGAAAAATCGGTTGTTCTCAGCGTGCCCAGGCCAAAGGCGGCCAGATCGCGCGCCACGCCATAGACACCGGTCGCGTCACCGCGATTGGGGGTGATGGAAATGTCGAAAACCACGCCATTGATCCCGGCATAGTCGACATACTTCACCCCGACCGGCGCATCTGCCGGCAGCTCGATGATGCCGTCATGGTCTTCGCTCAGTTCCAGCTCGGCATTGGAGCAGAGCATACCGTTCGACACCTGGCCGCGGATATTGCCCTTGCCGATGGTCATGTCCTTGCCCGGAATATAGGTGCCGGGGAAGGCAAAGACGGACTTCAAACCCGTGCGAGCATTGGGCGCGCCGCAGACCACGTCGATCAGCTCGCCGGTGCCAGCATCGACTTTACATACACGCAGCTTGTCGGCATTGGGATGCTGCTCGGCCGAGACCACATGGGCAGTCACAAAGGCTTCCAGCGCCTTGCCCTGGCTTTCAATGCCTTCCACCTCGAGGCCGATCATGGTCAGAGCCTTGCCGATCTCATCGACGGAGGCATTGGTGTCCAGGTGTTCCTTGAGCCAATCGAGGGTGAATTTCATCTTTTTGGGCCTTTAGCGGAAGTCACTCTTGCTGCCGGCAATGGGCGGCAATGCGGAGGAAAGTTTCAAAAGTTCGAGGAGCACATTGGCAAAGCCGCGGGCGTCGTCGATCGCCTTGTGGGTGTGGGGCACGTGGCCGTAGAATTCGGCCGGCAGCTTGCTCATGCCCCAATCCAGATAGGGCGCGCCACGCAGCGTGCCCGCCATTGTGTAGAGGCAGATGCCACCGCCGCGGAATATCTGGCGGCCCTTGAAGGGACCGCTGAGGGCACGGGTGCCGGCATACTCATCCAGATAATGGTCCATCCAGAGCCCGTCGAAGATCATTGGCGCAGCGACGAAGACTTTCGGACCCGGCAGGCTTTCAACCCAGTCGGCAAAGCGCGGCATGACCACGGCCGGGTCCTCGGCATTTGTCGTCGCTGCCGCCCAGGCTTCAGGCTGGGTTGCCCACCAGGCCATGGTGGTTTCATTGGTGGTGCGATCCGAACGCGGGGTCAGCACGGCATCGAATTCACCATGACGCGTGCCGTCAGCCGTGATGGCGACCGAAGCAAAGCTCAGCATGGAATTGTGCAGCGGGGTCGGCCCATCGCTCTCGATATCGGTGACGATGAAAATGGGCCGCGCCACCTGCGCATAAAGATCGCGCCCGGCGGGCAGCACCGTCACCAGCCGGAAGGTTTCGCAGACAATTTCCATGTCCGGCGCAAAGCCGCCATTGCGGGCGAAAAAGGCCTCGTGCCCGGCCCGCCACTCGGCATAGGGCCCTTCGCCTTCCAGGTCGGTGAAAGAGGGGTCGATATCGTCGAAGCGCCTTGTCTCGACCGACGTGGTTTCGATGACACAGGCCTCTTCGCCCGCGCCATTGAGCACGATATCGCGGCGGCCGACTTCGGGCATGGGCTCATCGGGCCCGATGTCGCGAAGGGCGCCGCAGGTTGCGGTCTTTTTGCCCGCCAGCACCAAAGCAAGCAAACGGTCAGCCAGCTCCGGGGAATCCCCGAAGCTGAAGCGGATGGGCCCTTTGGTGTCGGGTTTACTGGTCATATGGATGCCCCAACCTGCCCGCGAGGCATGACCCATCGCCTCCCTCCCCCTTGTGGGGAGGGAATGAGGGTGGGGGTAGGCCACAAGCACAGTGTCTGCGGCGAGACACCCCCACCCTTGGCGCTGCGCGCCGTCCCTCCCCACAAGGGGGAGGGAGACGCAGGAGCCCAGAGAATGGGTTGACCTGTCGGCATCTTAGCTGCTCAGCCCCCCGAACAGGGTCGGCAGGTCGAGCGGGCGGAAACCGTAATGGTCGAGCCAGCGCTGGTCGGCGTCGAAGAAGGCGCGGAGATCCGGCATGCCATATTTGAGCATGGCGATGCGGTCGATGCCGATGCCCCAGGCAAAGCCCTGATAAACATCCGGATCGAGCCCGGCATTGCGGATGACGTTCGGGTGAACCATGCCGCAGCCCAGGATTTCGAGCCAGTCATTGCCTTCGCCGATCTTCACCTCGGAGCCGGAGCGGTCGCACTGCACGTCCACTTCCATCGAGGGCTCGGTGAAGGGGAAGAAGCTCGGGCGGAACCGGAGGGTCACGCTCGGCACTTCGAAGAAGGCCTTCAGGAACTCCTCGAGCACCCAGCGGAGCTGGCCGATATGGCTCGACTTGTCGATGACCAGCCCTTCCACCTGGTGGAACATGGGCGTGTGCGTCTGGTCGCTATCATTGCGATAGGTGCGACCGGGCATGACCACGCGGATCGGCGGGTCCATGGCCGGGGTGATATAGGGCGCGGCCGGCTTTTCATTGGTCTTTTGCATGACGCGCACCTGCACCGGCGAGGTATGGGTGCGCAGCACCTTCTTCACCCCGTCCGGGCCGGGCTTCATGAAGAAAGTGTCGTGCATTTCGCGCGCCGGATGGCCTTCGGGGAAGTTGAGCGCGGTGAAATTGAAATAGTCGGTCTCGATATCGGGCCCTTCGGCGATCGAGAAGCCCATATCCGAAAAGATCGCGGTAATCTCGTCAATGGTCTGGGAGATCGGGTGAACGCGGCCACGTGCCGTCGGCGCGGGCTTCAAGGGCAGGGTAACGTCGACCGTTTCAGCGGCCAGACGGGCTTCGAGGGCTGCGGCCTTCAATTCCGTGCTGCGCGCGTCAATGAGCCCTGCGATTTCATTTTTGAGGCCGTTGATGGCCGGGCCGGCGCTCTTGCGCTCTTCGGGGGCCATGGAACCGAGCGTGGCGAGGAGCGCGGAGACAGATCCCTTCTTGCCCAGGGCCGAGACGCGCACGGTGTCGAGTGCGGCCTCATTGTCGGCGGCAGCTATGGCTGAGGACAGTTCGGTGCGCAGGGTTTCGATCTGGGCTTCTAGCGACATGGAGAGTTCTCGAATTCGGACGGGCTGCGGGCGGTGTTAGACCAAAACAAAACGCCCTGCGCCAGCCCTCTCGGGCGGCGCAAGGCGCAATTTTTGACCTCAGCGGGCTGGGGTGCTTAGGCGGTGACGCGGGCGTGGGTTACAGAGTCCACGCTTTCCAGATACGCCAGCGCTGCCTTGGCCTTTGCGACCAGGGCTGCGAACGCTTCGGGCTGGGTGATCGCGAGATCGGACAGCACCTTGCGGTCGACAGCAACCTCAGCCTTGCTGAGGCCGTCGATAAATCGGTTATAGGTCAGGCCGTGATCGCGGACGGCAGCGTTGATACGCTGGATCCACAGAGCGCGGAAATTGCGCTTCTTGACGCGACGATCGCGATAGGCGTACTGGCCGGCCTTTTCGACGGCCTGCTTGGCGATACGGATCGTGGATTTACGACGGCCATAATAGCCCTCGGCGGCCTTCAAGACCTTCTTGTGACGAGCGTGGGCGGTTACGCCCCTCTTAACGCGTGCCATTGTTCAGTGTCCTTCCAGCTTAGCGGTTGTACGGCATGTACCACTTCACCAGACCCTCGTCGCCCTTGGACAGGATCTTGGTGCCGCGGTTGGTGCGGATGTACTTGGCGTTGTGGCTGATCAGGCGGTGGCGCTTGCCGGCAACGCCGGCCTTCACCTTACCCGAGGCGGTGAAGCTGAAACGCTTCTTGGCGCCGGACTTGGTCTTCATCTTGGGCATTTTGCGGGTCCTTATTGGTCTTGATCCGGCTCTTACGAGCCTTCGCTTTCAAAGACCGCCACGGCATGCCTTTTGGCCGGGCGGTCCGGAGATGGCGCTCTATAGGGGGAATGGCGGGGAAAGGCAAGCCTTGCCGGCGCTATTGCCGCGCCTGGTGCAGCATGGGCTCGATATGGTCCTCGAACAAGAGCCCCGGCCGGGCTGCCAATGCAGCGCCATAGGCGGCCTCGGCGGCAATCGAGACATTGAGAAAGCCGATAAGTCCGGCCACATCCTCTTCGCCCACACCGTAATGGCCGGCCAGCAGACGCCGATGGATTTCGCGTTTCGAGACGATCATCCCCGCGGCGACATCTTTCGAATTGCTCATCGAGCCGTCGCGCTTGATATAGTCATGCAGCGGCTCGCCCAGATGGTAGCTCCGAGGATTGGTCCGGTAGAGCTGCAGCAGGAATTCGAGGTCGGTCATATTGCTCATATCGGGATCGAACCGCCCGTCGCCCCGCCGCCGGTCCCAGACCACCATGGCGTCCATGGAAAGGCTCACCCATTTGTGTTCGCCCGGGGTCAGCACGCGGTCCGGGCCGTCCCCGACATAGCGCAGATGCTCAAAACCATCGGTCATGACGTCGAGCGCGCTGGTGACAATGCCGAACTCGTCCAGAGCCGCGACCGCCAGTTCCAGCTTTTGCGGTTTCAGCCGGTCGTCGGCATCGAGAATGGCGCCATAGGGCGTATCGAGCCGCTCAAGCGCCACATTACGAGTGACGGAGGCGCCGCGACCGATGCCGCCGCTGGTGAGGAACACCTGACGCGGATCATTCAGCCCCTGTTCATGGATAAAGGCGCCATAATCGAAACCGTCATCGGCCACGATCCAGTGCTGCCAATCCTGATGGGTCTGGTCGAGGACGCTCCTGACCGTGGTGGTCAGGGTGGATTGCGCCTTATAGGCGGGTGTGACAATGGCGACGGTTTTGGACATGACTTGAACCTTGAGCAGGTCTGACCCATATCTCTGACAGGTTTGCGATGCCAGAGTTTAAGGGTCTCGAACCGAACGTTGCTTGATGCTCAAGGACGCTTTTGATGTCGCGTATCTCGGTGTTTTCCGCCCCCTTTCTCCTCGGCTTTGACAGTTTCGAGGAGCGCATCGATCGGCTGGCCCGGTCGGCGGAGGGCTATCCTCCCTATAATATCGAACGCACCACGGGCGAGGACGGAGCCGAAAGGTTCCAGGTTTCCATTGCCGTGGCCGGATTTGCTCAATCCGATCTCGAGGTGAGTGTGGAGGACAACCAATTGCAGGTGCGCGGCCGCCAGAAGGACGAGCCGGGTCGCGATTTCCTGCATCGCGGCATTGCGACCCGCCAATTCCAGCGCAACTTTCTGCTTGCCGACGGCATGCAGGTCAAAGATGCAACTCTGGGACATGGTATGCTCGTTATTATATTGGAGCGCCCCCGCGCGCCCAGGATCGCCCGACAGATCGATATTCGCTCAGTTTGAGGAAAAAGAAGAAAGGGCCGACACATGATGGACAAGCGCAATAGCGAAGCGGCCATGGATGCCGCAAACCCGCTCAAGGACCTGACGCGCGCGCAATTCGCAGCTTTGGGGGGCGACGCAGTCGCCTATATCAGGCCGGTTTCGGGCCTCATGCTCTCGGGCCTGATCGCTGATGCCCAATTCGATAGCACCACGCTTTATCAATTGGTGATGTCGGCCGATGGTACGCCTTTGATGGTCGCCGATAGCACCGAGGCGGTAAGCGAATGGCTGGGCGAGCAGAATATCGGCGTGGCCACCCTGCACTGAGCCCACCCGGCACCAGAAGCAAAACGAACAAAACCCCCACAGCCGGGCTGCGGGGGTTCTTTGTTATCTTCCGTTGCGGCGCCCGAGGGCTCAGGCGGCAAAACTGCCTTCGACCGGCCGCGTGAGAATGGCGTGCAACTGCTCGGGATCGGTTTCCGCGCGCAATTGATCCGTCACGCTCTCGGTGCGCAACAGGCGTGCCACGCGCGAAAGGGCCTTCAAATGATCGGCACCGGCACCCACAGGTGCCAGTAGCATGACCACCAGGTCCACCGGCTGATCGTCGACCGAATCGAAATCGATGGGCTCGTCGAGCCGCGCAAAGACCGCGGTCACCCCGTTCAGCCCCTGGATTTTGCCATGCGGAATGGCAATGCCATTGCCCAGCCCGGTCGAGCCAAGCTCCTCCCGGCCCAATAGGGTCGAAAGGATTTGACTGGCAGGAAATGCAGTCAGTTCTGCGGCCTTTTGTGCAAGAATATCAAAGATCTGGCGTTTGTTGGACACGCCTGTGCAAGTCAGCACGGCGTGCTTTGCCAGAATATCGGCCAATTCCATAAATCTGCCTTAGGATCTACCAAGCGGTTCGGCGTCTAGAGCGCCCGTCAATTCGCACTCAAGGCCGGGTCGACCCAGCCGATATTGCCGTCTGCGCGGCGGTAGACCACATTCAGCCCGCCATGTCCAGCGTGGCGGAACATCACGACCTGTTGTCCAGAGAAATCGAGCTCCATCACCGCTTCTTCAACGCTCATCTGCCGTAGATTTTTCGTGGTTTCGGCAATCACGGCGGGCGCATAATCCTCGTCCAGCTCGTCGAAGGCGTCGGTGGCCCCGAACACGGTATATTGCGCGGTCAATCCATCCACGCCATTGGCTCCATTGCCCTTGCGGTGCTGTTTGAGCTTGCGATTGTAGCGGCGGAGGCGTTTTTCGATATTGAGCGCCATGACTTCAAAGGCGCTGGTGGCGTCGCCCGCCTGGGCGCTGGCCTGCAGCGTGGCACCCGAATCCAGGTGCACCACGCAGTCGGCGCGAAAACCGATACCGTCCGGTGTCAGGGTGAGATGGCCGTCATAACCGCCGTCGAAATATTTCCCGACGACAGAGGCGAAATGCTCCTCCGCCTTGCCCCGGAGGGCTTCGCCGACATCCATGTTCTTTCCCGATACGCGTAGGGTCATGGCTCTTGTTCCTTTCGGTCGTTTGGCTCGACACGAGAGTTCCGAAAAGCCGCTTCCCGGCTTTTACGGGACCTGCGTCTGCCGACAGCCCATAGATGGGGTGCCGACAATCGGGATGCTAGACCCGGCCAAGAGGGCTGTCCATGCGCATCCGCATGCCAAAGACGCAACAAAAGGCGTGACAGCCGCAAGCCTGCCACTTACCGTTCCGCTCGGATGATTTGAGGCCCTGCCTGGGCGGGGCGCGTCCGGCCATTGGCGCGCGGCCTGCATGGCCTTCCCGGCTACATTCGCTCCACTGGTGCCAATTTACGCGCCGCCGCGTCAAAGTCCTTCTTCTGCCGCCGCCGGATCACCGAGGAAGGGATATTCATCCCCTCGCGATATTTGGCCACTGTGCGCCGCGCCACATCGATCCCCTGCTCCTTGCGCAGCATTTCGGCAATCGTATCGTCGGACAAAATATCATTGGCCGGTTCGGCATCGATGAGCTGCTTGATCCTGTGCCGCACGGCTTCGGCAGAATGATCGCCGCCGCCGGTCGCCGAGGCGATGGCGGTGGTGAAGAAATATTTCATCTCATAAAGGCCGCGTGGCGTGGCCATATATTTGTTCGAGGTGACGCGGCTGACAGTGGATTCATGCATGTCGATGGCCTCGGCCACCGTCTTCAAGGTCATGGGCTTGAGATGGGCCACGCCATGGGTCAGAAACCCGTCCTGCTGGCGCACGATTTCCGCGGCCACCTTGGTAATGGTCTGGGCGCGCTGGTCCAGGCTCTTGGTCAGCCAATTGGCGGTGTTGAGGCAGTCCGTCAGAAAGGTCTTTTCGGCCGCGTCGCGGGTCTTTTTCGATACGCTGGCATAATAGACGCGGTTGACCAGAACCCGCGGCAAAACCTCGGTATTGAGCTCGATCTGCCAGCCGCCATCGGGGCCGGCGCGCACGAAAACGTCAGGCACCACCGCCTCGACCGGGCCGCTGTCAAAGGCCAGGCCGGGGCGCGGATCGAGCAGCTTGAGTTCGGCCAGCATGTCGCTGAGATCTTCGCGGTCGCAGCCCACGGCCTTGAGCAGCGCCGGCATATTGTGCTCGGCCAGTAGCGGCAGGTTGGCGATCAGCTTTTGCATGATCGGATCGAGCCGGTCGCGCTCACGCAATTGGATGGAAAGGCATTCGGCCACGTCGCGCGCGAAAACCCCCACCGGGTCGCAGCTCTGCATAGCTTCGAGCACCGCTTCCACATCGGCCAGCTCGGCGCCCAGGAGCTCGGCAATGGCCTCCAGCTCCACCACCAGATAGCCGGCCTCGTTGATGCCGTCGATCAGGTGCTGGGCGATCAACCGGTCGGCCGGCGTGCGCAGGAGCATATGGGCCTGGGCTTCCAGATGATCGGAAAGGCGCGGCCGGCTGGCGATATATTGATCAAGATCGGGTGCTTCCCCGCCCTCGAATGTGCCATTGCGGTCGGGTCCGGCGGCGCGGCCATGCTCCTGTCCGGCATCGGGAAACACATTGTCGACCGAGGTGTCATAGCCCTCGGCAATCTGGTCGGCATCCTTGATGCGTTCGCCCTGGGCCACCGTATCCTCATAGGCGCTCATCTCGGTGCGCTTTTCGGGCGCCTCGGCGGGCTCGTGCTCGTCCGGTCCGCCTTCCTCGCGCTCCAGGATCGGATTGCGCAGCAATTCGGCATCGACGAAATCGTTGAGTTCGAGATGGCTGAGCTGCAGCAGCCGGATCGACTGCATGAGCTGCGGCGTCAGGGTCAGGTTTTGAGACTGACGAAACTCCAGCCGTGGCGACAGCGCCATACGTTACAGGCCTTTATGTGCAAATATTTCCAGCCGCTTACGGCTGCTTCCCGCCCGGACCATGACTCAAAACCGTCATCTCGGCAAGTTTCGTGCCAAATCCATACCGGAGGGGCCGGGCAGACTCGGCCTCAGATCGAAAAACTCTCGCCCAGATAGACGCGGCGGGCTTCGGGATCGGCAGAGATGGTTTCGGGCTTGCCCTGGATCATCACCTTGCCGCCATGGATGAGATAGGCCCGGTCCACCAGGCCCAGCGTTTCGCGCACGGCATGGTCGGTGATCAAGACGCCAATGCCGCGCTGGGTCAATTGCCGCACAAGGCCCTTGACCTCGGCCACTGCAATGGGATCGACCCCGGCAAAGGGCTCGTCGAGCAGCATGAAACCCGGATCGGCGGCCAGGGCCCTGGCGATCTCGACGCGGCGGCGCTCCCCGCCGGACAGGGCCAGCGCATTGGACTTGGCGATATGGGTGATGGAAAATTCTTCCAGCAGCGCCTCGAGCCGGCGCCTGCGCTCGGCCTTGTCGCGCACGGTGTTTTCCAGCACCGCCATGATATTGCCGGTGACTGTCAGCCCGCGAAAGATCGAAGGTTCCTGGGGTAGATAGCCGATACCCAATTGTCCGCGCTGGAACAGCGGCAACCTTGTAATATCGAGTCCATCGAGCAGGATTTTGCCGGCATTGGGTTTGACCAGGCCCATGATCATGGTGAAAACCGTGGTCTTGCCGGCGCCATTGGGGCCCAGAAGGCCCACCGCCTCGCCCTTGCGGACGGCCAGCGACACGTCGCGCACCACCGCGCGCTTGCCAAAGCTCTTGGCCAGGCCATGGGCGACCAGCCAGCCGGACTGATCGATGCGGGGGCGCGCCGGTTCACTCATTGTGCGGTAAATACCCCGGTCACCCGGCCGCCGCCAGAGCTGGTAAAGGTCGATATGCTGGTGGCCAGATTGACCACCAATTCGCTCGCATTGACCGTGCCGCTGGCATTGTTGACCGTCACCTTGCCCGTCAGGCGCAGCAATTGATCGCCGGGCGTATAGACGGCGTGGTCGCCGGTGGCGTCCTGGTCCTTGGTCTTGAGGCGCACATGGCCGCCGGTGGCCACAAAGGTCTTGATATCGGTGGTGCCGCCCTCGCCATAGGTGGCGATAACCTTGGGCGCCCAGACCGTCACATTTGGATGCACGACCACGACATCGCCGGTAAAGGTCACTTCGCGCGCCGCGTCATTCATCACCGTCTGGTCGGCGGTGATTTCCACCCGGCTTTGTGCCAGCGCCGGGGTGCCGGCAAGCAGGCACAGCGTCAGGACGATTGCGAACCAGCCGCGTTTCATTGCGTCATCTCTCCAGTGGCGCCGGGGTCCCCTTCGCCGGGCGTTTCGGGCAGGGTGACGACCGATCCGGAAAATGTCCAGACGACCGCAGCGGCATCATAGGTAAGGCCCTCGGCCCTGATGGTGGAGCCATCGGCATAGTCGATGGCGACCTTGCCCCGGCTGGTCAATATCTGGCTGGCCCAGTCGAAAACGGAATCGTTGAGCCTGCCTGTGGTGCCGGTGCTGTCGGCAACCTCTGCCGGCCCCGGCACCAGCGTCAATTGATTGGTGGTATCGAGCTGGGCGGCATCGGCCCGCATGGTCAATTGCACGCCATCGGCCCTGTTCAGCACCAATTGCGCATTGAACAGGTCGATGAGATCGCTTTGCTCTGTGCGGGCCCGCGCCGTTTCCGCCCAGACGCGATAGGAGGACCCATCGGTCAATGTGCCCACATATTCGGGCGCGTCTATGACCACGGCCTCGGGCGTCACGCTCAACCGGTCGATGCTGAACCGGCCGGTGAAGCTCGAGAGATAGATCTGCACCAACAGCCCCGCCAATATCGCGCTGCCGACAAGCGGCACGCCCAGCCGCAACAGCCCGATCAGGCGATTGCGCCAGCGCAGGCGATCATAGGTCCGGCGGGAAATGCTGGCCGCAGGCATGTCTCCCGCTTGCCTCAGCTATGGGCGAAAATATCGGTTTCTTCCCAGCCCATAAGGTCCAGCGCACAACGGGTCTTGAGGAAGTCGAAACAGGATTGGGCCAGTTCGGTCCGGCCTTCGCGGGCCAGCATGCGATCCAGATGCCGCTTGAGATCGTGCAGGTAAAGCACGTCCGAAGCGGCATAATCGAGTTGCGCGTCGCTGAGCTTCTCCCCGCCCCAGTCCGAGCTTTGCTGCTGCTTGGACAGATCCACGCTCAACAGCTCGCGCACCAGGTCCTTCAATCCATGCCGGTCCGTATAGGTGCGCACCAGTTTCGAAGCGATCTTGGTGCAATAGACCGGTCCGGTCACCACGCCGAAACGGTTCTGCAGAACCGCCACATCGAAGCGCGCATAGTGGAAAATCTTGGTGACACCGGGATCGCTGAGCAGCTTGACCAGATTGGGGGCCTCGCTCGCATCCTGTGGGATTTGCACCACATCGGCGCTGCCATCGCCGGGCGAGAGCTGCACCACGCAGAGCCGGTCCCGATGAGGATTAAGCCCCATGGTCTCGGTATCGATCGCGACCTCGCGGCCATAATTGGAAAGATTGGGCAAATCGCCGCGATGCACTCTGATGGCCATGATAAAGTCGCTCCTAAAATGCCGGACCTTCCTTGGCACAGAGCGATGGCCAAGGAAAGGCATGTGCGCGACCGAGGGCATGAATTGCTGCTCGAGTGCCGGATCGATATAAAGCTTTCTTTATATCGCTATTGCTTTGTTGCCCCGGACCTGCGAAAAACGCTTCCGAAAGTGTCGGGAATTGTGTCCCGACACGCGCACTTCCGCGTGCGCCCTCGCCACTTGCAAAGAGGTTTAACGTGGCCCGTTCCAATTATCTTTTTACCTCGGAATCCGTCTCCGAGGGGCATCCCGACAAGGTCTGCGACCGCATTTCCGACGAAATCGTCGATCTGGTGTTCAAGGAGGCCAAGAAGGCCGGCATGGACCCGGCCCAGGTTCGCATTGCCTGCGAAACCCTGGCCACCACCAATCGTGTGGTCATTGCCGGCGAGGTCCGTGTGCCCGAAACCCTGCTCAAAAAGGGCAAGGACGGGCAGATCCTGACCGATGCCGCCGGCCATCCGGTGGTCAATCCATCCAAGTTCAAATCCGCCGCCCGCAAGGCCATCCGTTCTATCGGCTATGAGCAGTCCGGCTTCCACTGGAAGACCTGCCGTATCGATGTGCTGCTCCATGGCCAGTCCGCCGACATTGCCGTGGGCGTGGACGAAGCGGGCAATAAGGATGTTGGTGCCGGCGACCAGGGCATCATGTTCGGCTATGCCGCGCGCGAAACCCCTGAATTGCTGCCCGCACCGATCTATTATGCCCATAAGATCCTGGCGACCCTGACCGAGGCCCGCAAGGCCAATCACGGCCCGGCCGGCAAGCTCGGCCCCGATGCCAAGAGCCAGGTCACGGTGCGATACGAAAACGGCAAGCCCGTTGGCGTGACCCAGATCGTGCTCTCCACCCAGCATCTGGACGAGACGCTGACCTCCTCGGACGTCCGCAAGATTGTCGAGCCCTATATCCGAGAGGCGCTGCCCGAAGGCTGGATCGATGACCAGACCGTCTGGCATGTCAATCCGACCGGCAAATTTGTCGTTGGCGGTCCCGATGGCGATGCGGGCCTGACCGGCCGCAAGATCATTGTCGATACCTATGGCGGTGCGGCCCCCCATGGCGGCGGTGCCTTTTCGGGCAAGGACCCCACCAAGGTGGATCGGTCGGCCGCCTATGCCGCGCGCTACCTCGCCAAGAATGTGGTTGCCGCGGGTCTGGCCGATCGCGCCACCATCCAGCTCTCCTATGCCATTGGCGTCGCCAAGCCGCTCTCGATCTATGTCGACCTGCACGGCACCGGCAAGGTGGACGAGGCAGTGCTGGAAAAGGCGCTGGCCGAGGTCATGGACCTGACCCCGCGCGGCATCCGCACCCATCTCGATCTCAATAAGCCCATCTATGCCAAGACCTCGTCCTATGGCCATTTCGGCCGCAAGGCGGGTCGCGACGGCTCCTTCTCCTGGGAGAAGACGGACCTGGTCAAGGCGCTCAGGGCCGCGGTGAGCGAGAAGGTCGCCGCCTAGGCCGCCAATGGCATGAAAACCAGCGGTCCCCGTCCCGCATTGTCGCCGGGCGGGGACGCTTCTATTCTTGATCCCGATTGGCCTTTGCGGGCGGGGGTGCGGGATCATGGCTGGGCTGCCGCGAGACGAGGTGATCGACTGGCTGATGGCCGGCGATGTCGCCATTCAGTATCAGACGAGCCGCGACCTGTTGGACGAGGAAAGGCCCGACCTGAGGGCCCGCATCGCGACCGAGGGGTGGGGTGCCCGCTTTCTGGCGGCACAGAATCACGACGGGAGCTGGGGGCGCGGCTACTATATGCCCAAATGGACCTCGTCCCACTACACCCTGCTCGACCTCAGAAATCTCGGTATCGACCCGCAAACGCCCGCTATCCGGGACAGCATCCTGTCCATTCTCGAGCGTGAAAAGCGGAGCGATGGCGGCATGGGTCCGGGCGCCTCCATCGCCAATTCGGACGTGTGCGTGGCCGGCATGGTGCTGAACTATGCCAGCTATTTCGGCATGCCGGAGGCTTTGTTGACCTCCGTGGTGGATTTCCTGTTGCGCGAGAAAATGCCGGATGGCGGCTTCAACTGCCGCTCCAACAGATCCGCGCCGCATCACTCCTCGCTGCACAGCACAATCTCGGTGCTGGAAGGGTTCGAGCAGTTTCTCGGGGCCGGCTATAGCTGGCGCGCAACCGAAATCGGCGACGCGATGGCATCGTCACGGGAGTTCATGCTCATGCACCGCCTGTTCCGTTCGGACCATACGGGAGCCGTTATCCACCCGGACTTCCTGCGCTTTCCCTATCCCTTCCGCTGGAAATACAACATTCTGCGGGCACTCGATCATTGGGTATTGGCGCATGCACCCTATGATGCCCGCCTGCAGGAGGCGTTGGACCGGGTGATCGCGGCGCGCCGGCCGGATGGCCGGTGGACAGTGAATGCCGCCCATGCAGGAGACCAGCATTTCGTCATGGAAAAGGCAGGGCAGCCCTCGCGCTGGATCACGCTGATCGCGCTGCGAGTTCTGCGCGCGGACGCATTTCGGCTTCGGAGCCGCTAGCGACAGCCCCTGTCCGACGCCGCACCGCGAGGCCGGTCCAGCTTGTCGCCGAACGGACATTTGTTTATGGGCAAGCCCATGAAGCCCGAGACCAGAACCCTGCCCCAGACCCGAACCGGCGAACCGCGCGCCTTTTTTGGCCGTCGCTCGGGCAAGAAGCTCCATGGCGGACAAAAGGCGCAAGTGGCCGAAATATTGCCGCGCTTTGAAATCCGGCTCGAAGACAGGCTCGATCCCAAAACCCTGTTTCCAGATGCCAAAAGGATCGTCATCGAGATCGGCTATGGCGGGGGCGAGCATCTGGCCCGAAAGGCCCAAGAAGAACCCCAAACCGGTTTCATCGGCTGCGAGGTTTTTACCGGCGGCATCGGCAAGATGGTGCAGGCCATCGAGGCGCGTAGCCTCGAAAATGTCCGGCTCTATACCGACGATGCGCTCAAGCTGCTCATGGCCCTGCCGGACGCTTCGGTGGACGAAGTTTTTCTGCTCTATCCCGATCCCTGGCCCAAGACCCGGCATCACAAGCGGCGCTTTGTTTCGCCCACCACGCTCACGCAGTTGGCGCGCGTGATCCGGCCCGGTGGTGTCTTCAATTTCGCCACCGATATCGAGGATTACGCCAATTGGACCCTGGCCCATATCCTGCGCGAGCCGCTCTTTGCCTTTGCGCCCCAGGGTCCAGGACATTGGCATCAGCCCTATGCCGGCTGGCAGCCCACCCGCTATGAGCAGAAGGCCCGCCGCGAGGGGCGCATGCTCAGCTTCTACTTCAGCTTTCCGCGCGTGGCGGTGTAACCCGCTGGCAACCTTGATAAGGTTTCTGCGGCCCGGCCTCTGGACCTTGGGCGCATGCGACCCATATCGGGTGCGCAAGCCCCGCGGAGTTGAGCCATGTCCATGTCGTCAAACGTCCCCGATGCCGGTTCCGACCTCTTGGTTGTCCGGCCGAGCAAATGGACGCTCGTGGTGATCGTGCAATTGCGGGACGGGACGATGCGGTTCAACGAATTGCGCCGCAATATGGGCGGCGTACCGCAAAAATCACTGAGCGTGACCCTGCGCGAGCTCGAGCGGGACGGATTCATCACCCGCACCGCCTATGCGACCATTCCGCCGCGGGTGGAATATGACCTGACCGATCTGGGGCGTGAGCTTCTGGGCCTGGCGGATGATTTTCATCGCTTTGCCCAGCGCAACCGGCAGGCAGTGGAAGAGGCCCGGCGCCTGTTCGACGCCATGGATGCCAGGGCATCCTCTTGAGGATAGTAAGATTCGGGCGCCGCCATGGTCTGGCGGCGCCGGGCTCTGAAGTCGATCAGCGAACGACCTTGAGGCTGTCGGGATCGAGATAGAGCATCTTCTGCGCGCCGGTCTCGTCGGTGACGAAAGCGATATAGTAGGACGAACCCCACTCTTCCACGCTGCTAGCATTGATACCCTGGTGCTGAAGCTCGGCCAGCACATAGTCTTCGTTAAAGTCGTTATCCGACACGCCAGTCAGCGAGTTGGCCATGGCCGGTGCTGCGGCGCCCAGAAGGGCGGTTGCGGTAACGAGGGCGATTACACTGTTCTTGATCATGGGAGGATGATCCTTTCTGTTGTGAACGAGAAAGCAAATGCGCACCCCCACCGGACCCCGCAAGCGACAGATTCCAAGTTTTTTGCACTTGAAATCGCCTCTTGGCCTCCGAAGGTTTATCAAAGGAAATCAAGGATTTCGAAGGAAACCCGGTTTCCTTTGCGAAACTTCCTGAATTTGATGAAACCGTCACATGCAACCTTGACCGGGCCGGAAGATTGACAAGGCAAAGGAGACCAGAAGATGCAAACCAGCGTCCGTATTCTCGATACCATCCCCGTGACCCACAATGTCCGGCACTATCGCCTGGAGCGGCCCAAAAATTACCATTTCACGCCCGGCCAGGCGACCGAGGTCAGCATCGACCGGCCGGACTGGCAGGACAGGAAACGCCCCTTCACCTTTACCTGCCTGCCCGATGCCGACAGTCTCGAATTCACCATCAAAAGCTATTTCGACCACAATGGTGTGACCAATGCGCTCTGGTCGCTCGGCGCCGGCGACAGGCTGATCCTGCGCGATGTCTGGGGGACCATTCAATATAAGGGGCCGGGCACGTTCATTGCCGGGGGCGCTGGGGTTACCCCCTTCATCGCCATTCTGCGCCATCTCAACGCCACCGGCAAAATCGCCGGCAATCGGCTGATCGTCTCCAATCGCACCGAAAAGGACATTATCCTGCGCGAGGAATTCGAGGCCATGGCGGGGCTCGACGTGCTCTGGACCGTCACGGACGATCCCAAATCGTCCCTGCTGCAGGAGCGGATCGATGCGGGCTTTCTGGAACGGCACGTGCCCGAGCTGGATCAGAATTTTTACCTCTGCGGCCCCGACCCCATGGTCAAGGACCTGCGCGGCCTGCTCGAGGCGGCGGGCGCCGATGTGGGTAATGTGACCTGGGAGAAGTAGGCGGCGTCATGCCTTGCCTTTCCCCCCGGGGAGGTCTATATGAACGCCAACATCATTGCTCTCATATGAGGGTGGGTGCCCTGACCGGCCCCCGCTCTTTTTGTTTATCGGCGGGCATTGCGTCCGCCATTGCCGCCCAAACTGGAATGACCCAATTGGCTTTCGACCTGACCGAAAAGCGCTATATCAAGGAAACGGGCCTGGAAGCCCGCATTTCCCGCATTGTCGAGCCGGTGGCCAATGATCTCGGTTTTGCGCTGGTCCGGGTCAAGATCACCCCGGAAAACGGCTGCACGCTGCAGATCATGGCCGAAGACGAGAACGGCCGCTTCACCATCACCGATTGCGAGACCCTTTCCAAGGATCTTTCGCCGGTGCTGGACGTGGAAGACCCGATCGATCGCGAATATCACCTTGAAGTGTCCTCGCCCGGCATTGATCGCCCGCTGGTCCGCAAGCGCGATTACGAGCGCTTTATCGGCCATGAGGCCAAGGTCGAGCTCTCCGACATGATCAATGGCCGCAAGCGCTTCCGTGGCGACATCCATGCCGTCGATGACGAGGGCGTGACCATCCGCCTGACCGATGCGCCCGGCGGCACCGATCCCGATCACAAGCTGGTTTTTTCCACCATTGCCGAAGCCAAGCTGGTGATGACCGACAAGCTCATGGACATGGCCCGTGCCGACCAGGAGCTGCACCCTATCGACGACGATGAGACCGAAACGGTCGAATACGCCGACAATGACGACTCCAAGGAGACCAACTGAAATGGCCGTTAGCGCGAACCGCCTTGAGCTGTTGCAGATTGCCGATTCCGTCGCCCGCGAAAAGAATATCGACCGCATGGTCGTGATCGAGGCCATGCAGGACGCCATGGAAAAGGCGGCCAAGGGCCGCTATGGCGCCGAGACCGAAATCAAGGTCGAGATCAATCCGCGCTCGGGCGAAACCCGCATGTGGCGCCTGCTTGAAATCGTCGATGAGGTCGAAGAACCCTCCCGCCAGGTCAATCTCAAGCTGGCCCAGGTCAAGAACCCGACCGCCAAGGTGGGCGACTTTTTGACAGAGCCGCTGCCGCCCATGGAATTTGGCCGTATCGCCGCCCAGTCGGCCAAGCAGGTCATCGTCCAGAAGGTGCGCGACGCCGAGCGCGACCGCATGTTCGAGGAATATTCCGGCCGCGTCGGCGAAGTGGTCAATGGCAGCGTCAAGCGCGTCGAATATGGCAATGTCATCGTCGATCTCGGGCGCGGCGAAGCCATTATCCGTCGCGATGAATTGATCCCGCGCGAAATGTTCCGCTATGGCGACCGCGTCCGCGCCTATATCTACGACGTGCGCCGCGAACAGCGCGGGCCGCAGATTTTCCTGTCGCGCACCCATCCTCAGTTCATGGCCAAGCTGTTCATGCAGGAAGTGCCGGAAATCTATGATGGGGTGATCACCATCCGCTCGATTGCCCGCGACCCGGGTTCGCGCGCCAAGATCGCCGTCACCTCCAATGATAGTTCGATCGACCCGGTCGGCGCCTGCGTCGGTATGCGCGGCTCGCGCGTGCAGGCCGTTGTGGCTGAACTTCAGGGCGAAAAGATCGACATCATCCCCTGGACCGATTCGATTGCCGACCTCGTGGTTTCGGCCCTGCAGCCGGCCGATGTGGCCAAGGTGGTTCTGGACGAACAGGCCGAGCGCATTGAAGTGGTTGTGCCCGATGAACAGCTCTCGCTGGCCATCGGTCGCCGTGGCCAGAATGTGCGCCTCGCGTCGCAGCTGATCGGCTGGGATATCGATATCCTGACCGAGCAGGAAGAAAGCGAACGGCGCCAGAAGGAATTCACCGAACGCTCGACCCTGTTCATGCAGGCCCTTGACGTTGACGAGATGGTTGCCCAGCTATTGGCTTCCGAAGGCTTCTCCTCGGTTGAGGAACTGGCCTATATTGAACCCGACGAAATTGCCTCGATTGAAGGCTTCGACGAGGAAACCGCCTCCGAGATCCAGAATCGTGCGGCCGAATATCTGGCCGAGATCGAGGCCAAGTTCGATGCCGAGCGCAAGGCGCTGGGCGTCGAGGACGAACTCTATGAAATCGCCGGTCTCAATGCCGCCATGCTGGTGGCTCTGGGCCAGGAAGACATTAAGTCGGTTGAGGACTTCGCCGGCTGTGCCGCCGACGATCTGGTCGGCTGGACCGAACGCAAGGATGGTGAAACCAAGCGCTTTGAAGGCACTTTCAAGGACTTCCCCGTATCCCGCGAGGAAGCCGAGGACATGATCATGCAGGCCCGTATCAAGGCCGGCTGGATCAGTGCCGAAGACCTGGCCGTCGAGGACGATGGCGAGGGCCAATCCGAGGAGGCGGCGGTCTAAGGACCGCCCCTTTTGGGAGCACCGGCCTTGGCCCGGAGCGCGCAAATGGTTAGAACCTGTGCCTTGACCCGGGCAGAAATGCCGGTCGAGGCTTTGGTGCGTTTTGTTCTCAGCCCCGATGGGCTGGTCGTGCCCGATGTCGAGGCGCGTGCCGAGGGCCGCGGTGTCTGGATTACACTGAGCCAGGCTGCGGTCGCCGAGGCGGTGAAGAAAAAGGCCTTTTCGCGCAGCCTCAAGGCGCAGGTCGAGGTGGCCGACGATCTGGCCGAACTGACGCGGACCCGGCTCGAGCAGCGGCTGCTTGCGGCTTTGGGCATGGCCCGCAAGGCGGGTCAGTTCGTTACCGGCGCCACCAAGGTCAAGACGGCGCTGCAATCGGGCGAGGCCGTGGCGCTATTGACGGCCAGCGATGCGGCCGAGGATGGCCGCAACAAGATGCTGGGGGCTTTAAAGGCCCTCAATCATGCCAGGCGCGAGGCCGGATTGACCGGTCCGGACGTGCCGCATTTCGAATTGCTCTCAAGTGCGCAAATGGGTTTGGCACTTGGGCTGGAAAATGTGATACATGCTGCCCTCACAAGAGGGGCGGCAGCCCAATCGGCGGTGGACAAGGCCAATAGACTGGCCCGCTACATCGCCCCAGCGACGCAGAACCACATCGACCGCCTCCCGGCGTCCGGTGTGCTTTTGCCCGCCGAACAGGACGAAAGACGATAGGTAGTATGGCTGATAACGACGACAAGCGTTCCGACGACACTGGCGCCAAGAAGACTCTGACCCTCAAGGGCGGCGCCGGGCTGGGCAATCGCCCCGGCGGGATGTCGCGCGGGCCTTCGCGCTCGACCGTGGTCGTGGAAAAACGCACGCGCATCGTGCCAAAACCCGCTGGCGGTCCGCCTGCTGGTGCTGGCCGCCCCGGCGGCCAGGGTGGCCGTCCGCAGGGCCGGCCCATGCAGCAGCAGAACCGTGCCCCTCTGGGATTGAGCGCGGCTGAAGCAGAGGCCCGCCGTCAGGCGCTGGCCCTGGCTGGCGCACGCCAGGCCGAGGATAAGGAACGCTTCGCCGCCGAAGAAGCGCGCCGCATCGAGGAAGACAATCGCCGCCGGCAGATTCGTGAAGAAGCTGCGCGGCAGGAAGAAGAACGCGCCAAGGCCGAAGAGGCCCGTCGGGCCGAAGAAGCTGTTGCGCGCAATGCCGAGCCAGAACCGGCGCCGGCCCCGCGCGAGGAATTCGTGCCGGCCAGCCAGCGTAATCCCGGTCCATCTGCGGTCCGTACCGTTGCCGGCCGTCCCGGCCAGGCGAACCGGCCGCAGCGCGCCGAGCGTCCTGCCGGTCGTCCCGGCGAGGGTGAGCGCGGGGCCCGCCCTGCTGGTGACCGTCGGCCCGCCGCCGGTGGCGCTGGGCGTCCTGCCGGTGATCGCCGTCCGGCCGGTGCCGGCATGGCGCCCATTGGTAATGTGCCGCCCGCCCCGCCCAGCGAGGCCGATGGCCGCCGCACCCGTACCGGGGCACCGCAACAGCGTCCGACCACGGCTGCCGAGATCGAAAATGCCCGCCGCGCCAGCCGCGCCCAGCCCGAGCGCCCCTCGCGTCGCAGCGACGACAATTCCTCGCGCGGCCGCCTGACCGTTGCCAGCGCTACCACCGAAAGCGATCGCGATCGTGGTCCGTCCCTGGCTGCGATGCGCCGCCGTCGCGACAAAAAGATGGGCCGCAACCAGCAGGATGCGCCCAAGCTCAGCCGCGAAGTCACCATTCCCGAAGCCATTACGGTGGGCGAGCTGGCCAACCGCATGGCCGAACGCTCGGTGACCGTGATCAAGATGCTGATGCAGCAGGGCGAAATGGCCAAGATCACCGATGTGATCGACGCCGATACCGCTGAATTGATCGCCACCGAATTGGGCCACACCGTCAAGCGCGTCTCTGAAGCCGATGTGGAAGAAGGCCTCTTCGACCTGCCCTCTGACGACAAGGCCGAGGACTTGGCCGATCGCGCGCCGGTCGTGACCATTATGGGTCACGTCGACCACGGCAAGACCAGCCTTCTCGACGCCATCCGCGAAGCCAATGTGGTTTCGGGCGAGGCCGGCGGGATCACTCAGCATATCGGTGCCTATCAGGTCGAAAAGAACGGCAACAAGATCACCTTCCTCGATACCCCGGGCCACGAGGCGTTCACCGCCATGCGTGCCCGCGGCGCCCAGGCGACCGATATCGCGGTTCTGGTGGTGGCGGCCGATGACGGCGTCATGCCTCAGACCATCGAATCCATCAAGCATGCCAAGGCGGCCGGGGTCCCGATCATCGTGGCCATCAATAAGATGGACAAGCCCGAAGCCAATCCGCAGCGTGTCCGTACCGAATTGCTGCAGCACGAGGTTTTCGTCGAATCCATGGGCGGCGATGTGCTCGACGTGGAAGTCTCGGCCAAGACCCAGGCGGGTCTGGACAAACTGCTCGAAACCATCCTGCTGCAGGCCGAAGTGCTCGAACTCAAGGCCCCCCATGACGGGCGCGCCGAGGGTCTGGTCATCGAAGCCAAGCTCGACAAGGGCCGTGGCGCTGTTGCCACGGTTCTGGTGCAGCGCGGCACGCTCAAGGTCGGCGATATCCTCGTGGCCGGTACCGAAATGGCCCGCGTCCGCGCGCTGATCAACGATCAGGGAGACCAGGTCAAGGAAGCCGGTCCCTCCGTGCCGGTGGAAGTGCTGGGCTTTAATGGTGTACCGAGTGCAGGCGATCGCTTCTCGGTGGTCGAAAGCGAAGCGCGTGCCCGCGAAGTCACCGAATATCGCCAGCGCGCCATCCGCGAAAAGACCGCTGGCGGCGGCGCCACCAGCCTCGAGCAGATGATGAACCAGCTCAAGGCCTCGGGCATCTCCAAGTTCCCGCTGGTCATCAAGGGCGACGTGCAGGGTTCGGTGGAAGCGATTGTCGCTTCGCTCAACAAGCTCTCGACCGACGAAGTCTCCGCCCAGATCCTGATGAGCGGCGTGGGCGGCATCACCGAAAGCGATGTCACCCTGGCCTCGGCCAGCAATGCCATCATCATCGGCTTCAATGTCCGCGCCAATAAGCAGGCGCAGGATCTGGCCACCCGCGACGGCATCGAAATCCGCTACTACAACATCATCTATGACCTCGTGGATGACGTGAAGAGCGCCATGTCGGGCCTGCTCGCGCCGGAACGCCGCGAAACCTTCATTGGCTACGCCAAGATCCTGGAAGTCTTCCAGATCACCAAGGTGGGCAAGGTGGCCGGCTGTCAGGTCACCGAAGGTATCGTGGAACGCGGTGCTGGCGTCCGCCTCTTGCGCGACGACGTGGTCATCCACGAAGGCAAGCTCAAGACGCTCAAGCGCTTCAAGGACGAAGTCAAGGAAGTGGCCGTCGGCCAGGAATGCGGCATGGCCTTCGAGAATTACGAAGACATCCGCGCCGGCGACGTTATCGAATGCTTCCGCGTCGAGACCGTACAGCGTTCGCTCTAGGACTTTCGCAAGTGGGAGAATTAAGAAGGCGCGGAGCAATCCGCGCCTTTTTTTGTCTGTCCGGGATTCGTCCCCGCTCAGGGTGGCCCGGAGGAGACAACAGCAAGGAGGTCTTGCACTTAGCTCACGCCGTACTCTGCCGCAAACCGCTCCGCCCATACCCTGTTGGTTGCGTCGGCCATCTTGGCCGTCGGCACTGCCATGCCGAGAGCCACCTTCTGGTCCAGCCCCAGCCGCGCAAAAATCCCCGCCAGTGTCTGCTGCGGCGCCTTGGTGACCTCTTCATATCGCAGTCGCAGCGGCTCGATCCCATGGCTGGCAAAGAACGTGTCCCAGGCCCTGTCATCGCTCACCAGCTCCGCCAGCACAGCAGCAATCCTATCCCCGTCGTAGACAGGCTCTGGTCGCTCCACGTCCCCTTCCAGGACGCTACCGTCGGCATTGAGGTGCCAAAGGCCGGTTTGCTCTGCGCGAACCAATGAAATGGCCTGACTGAGCTTATTGCCCCGCGAAATGTAAATATAGAGCAGCGGGCCGAATGCCTTATGGAGACCTGTCGGCAGCTCGCCAGTCCCGCCCAATGCGCGTCGCAACCGTCGGTTCGCATCGGCGAGACTGCGATACATGATGCGCAGGCCGAACACCCCGGTACCGGCCGTGCCCACCTTACGCATGGCATCAAGATAGGCGCGGTCAAAGCTCGGCCCGTCGGTGCCCGCGATTGAGGACACGCCCCATTGCTCGGCCCACCAGGCAATGTCGACCTCACGAAAGTAAGAGTTGGGCCGCCCGGCAATGCCACTGCGATAAAGCATTTCGCAGAGGAGTGTGCTGCCCGAGCGCGGTGTGCCACAGATGACATAGGCTTTATGCGTTTCGGTCATGCAGGCCTCGGTGGTGGTTGGAACAACCATGCATAACCTGTGCCGAGGGGAAAGGCGCACCTTCCGCACAACCGAAGCCCAATAGAAAAGGCCCGCCTCCTTTTGCTGGAGAACGGGCCTTGGTGTTACCGGAGGCGGGTGACTACGGTGAAAACCGACGCCGCCGGCAATCTCGGGAAACTTAATTGATCACTGTCACGCGCGCACCAACAGGCACGCGGGCATAGAGATCGATAATGTCTTGGTTCATCAGGCGAATGCAGCCCGACGAGACATTGGTGCCGATTGTATAGGGTTCGGTGGTGCCATGGATACGGAACAGAGTGTCGCGGCCATTCTTGTAGAGATAAAGCGCGCGCGGTCCCAGGGGGTTTTCCGAACCGGGGCCCATGCCATTGGCATAGGGGCCGTAGCGGTCGGGCTCGCGGGCGATCATGGCCTGGGTCGGGGTCCAGCGCGGCCATTGCGCCTTGCGGCCGATCGTGGCCTGGCCGCGGAACACCAAGGCTTCGTCCTTGCCCACGCCAATGCCATAGCGCAGGGCCCGGTTATTCTCGAGCACGAGATAGAGATAGTGCGCCGGCGTATCGACCACCAGCGTGCCAGGACGCTCACTGGTGTAATAGGGCACCTCCTGGCGCCACCATTTCGGATCGACGCGCCTCAAATCCATGGCAGCCACAAAATAAGGCTCGCCCATCACCGGCCCATACATGCGCAGGTAATAAGGATCGATCACCGGTTCCTGCACCACGGGCTGACGCGTGGTGGAGCAAGCCGAAAGAGCGGTGGCGGAGAGGCCAAGCAGGAACAGGCGGCGGGAAATCAAAACAACAACCTCAGGGCAGACGGGGGAGAAGGTGAACGCCATACGCGTCATGCTTATGAGTAACGCTTCATGGCCTTAACGTGGCACCAATAGGGCCGTTCCTCGCCACAATGTGATGACGGCGCAGCTGTTGCATCCGCGCCACAGCTAGCCTCGCGCCAATGTGGCAATCGCCTCAAGCACGGCCGGCGCGGCGCCTGCGGCCTCGTGATCCACCCCGGGCAGGATGACAATCTGTGCGTTGGGCAGGGTGGCCTTGTAACGCTCGGCATGGTCCAGCGGAACCACTGCGTCGCTATCGCCCTGCAGGATCGTCAGCCGCGACAGGTCCACCAGTTTCTCGGCAGCATCCCCTGGCAGCACAAAACTTTCAAACGCCCAGTCCGGCGCACCCCAGAAGGGCGCCGCGACCGTGATGACACCTTTCAAATTCACCGGCACGCCGAGCCGCGCCAGGCCCTGAAGCGCAATCGACCCGCCCAGTGAATGCCCCACAATGATCAGGTCATGCTCAATCCCGGTCACCTCGGATTCGAAGGCTGCCAGCCAGCTTTCGGCCTCGGGATTATCCGGGTCGGGCATAAGCGGCGCCTTGAAATGCAGGCCCGTCGGCAGCCCGGCCGCCAGAGCCTCGCGCAAGGCGCTGCTGCCCTCGCCCGGATCCTGCGTTCCGGCGCTGTGAATGAAGAGCACTGTGGTCATCTCGGTCTCCCTGCCGCCTGGGGTCCCAACGCCATATGGGCCATCATCGGTTCCAGTTTGGCGCAAACAAAAAGGCCCGGATCGCTCCGGGCCCTCTATTGGTCGGGCGAGGCCGCCTTATTCGGCAGCGTCTTCCTTGACCACTTCCTTGCCGGTCTCCTGGTCGACGACCTTCATCGACAGGCGGACCTTGCCGCGCTCGTCAAAGCCCAGGAGCTTGACCCAGACCTTGTCGCCTTCCTTGACCACATCGGTGGTCTTGGCAACGCGCTGGTCGGCCAGCTGGCTGATGTGTACCAGGCCGTCCTTGGCGCCGAAGAAGTTGACGAAAGCGCCGAAATCGGCGGTCTTGACCACAGTGCCCTGATAGATGGCATTGACTTCCGGCTCGTCGGTGATCGAGCGGATCCACTTGATGGCGGCTTCGATCTGCGACCCATCCGAGGACGAGACCTTGACGGTGCCGTCGTCTTCGATGTTCACCTTGGCGCCGGTCTTTTCCACGATTTCGCGGATGACCTTGCCGCCGGTGCCGATCACTTCGCGGATCTTGTCGGTCGGGATCTTGAGGGTCTCGATGCGCGGGGCGAACTCGCCCACTTCGCCACGCGAGGCCGACAGCGCCTTGGCCATTTCACCCAGGATGTGGATGCGGCCGTCCTTGGCCTGCGCCAGGGCCTGCTTCATGATCTCCTCGGTGATGCCGGCGATCTTGATGTCCATCTGGAGCGAGGTGACACCCTCTTCCGTGCCGGCCACCTTGAAGTCCATGTCACCCAGGTGATCTTCGTCACCCAGGATGTCGGAGAGAACGGCGAACTTCTCGCCTTCCAGGATCAGGCCCATGGCAATACCGGCCACCGGCTTCTTCATCGGCACACCGGCATCCATCAGCGCCAGCGAAGTGCCGCAGACGGTTGCCATCGAGCTCGAGCCATTGGACTCGGTGATCTCCGAGACCACGCGGATCGTATAGGGGAACTCTTCCATCGAGGGCCGGATCGGGTTGATGGCGCGCCAGGCGAGCTTGCCATGGCCGATTTCGCGGCGGCCGGGCGAACCCATGCGGCCCGCTTCACCCACCGAATAGGGCGGGAAGTTGTAGTGCAGCAGGAAGTTTTCCTTCTTGGTGCCCTCGAGCGAGTCGATGAACTGCTCGTCCTCGGCGGTGCCGAGCGTGGCAACAACCAGCGCCTGGGTCTCGCCGCGGGTGAACACGGCCGAACCATGGGTGCGCGGCAGCACGCCCACTTCGGCCAGGATCGGGCGCACGGTCTTGAGATCACGGCCATCGATGCGGCTGCCGGTGTCCAGGATGTTCCAGCGAACGATCTTGGCCTGGAGGTTGTGCACCACTTCGCCCAGATCTTCCTTGGAGACTTCGCCGGCTTCGATCTTGGCAGCAAAGGCTTCCTTGACCTTGGCATTGGCGGCGTCGACGGCAGCGTAGCGGGCGGCCTTGTCGGTCAGCTTATAGGCGGCGCGCAGATCGGCCTCAGCAAGGGCGAGGACGTCCTTTTCCAGGTCCGAATAATCGGGCGGGGTAAAGTCGCGCGGTTCCTTGGCGGCGAGCTCGGCCAGCTTGATGATGGCGTCGATCACCTGGGCCGAAGCCTTGTGACCGAACATCACGGCGCCCAGCATGACCTCCTCGGAGAGTTCCTTGGCTTCCGATTCAACCATCAGAACGGCATCGGCTGTGCCGGCCATGACGAGGTCGAGCTTGCTGTCGGCACGGCGGTCGATGGCCGGGTTCAGCACATATTCGCCATCGATATAGGCGACGCGGGCCGCACCGATCGGACCCATAAAGGGCACGCCGGAAATGGTGAGGGCTGCCGAGGCGGCGACCATGGCCAGAACGTCAGGATTGTTCTCCATATCGTGCTGGAGAACGGTGACGATGACCTGGGTCTCGTTCTTGTAACCATCGGGGAAGAGCGGGCGGATCGGACGGTCGATAAGACGGCTGGTCAGCGTCTCATTCTCGGTCGGACGGCCTTCACGCTTGAAATAGCCGCCCGGAATCTTGCCGGCGGCGAAGTATTTTTCCTGGTAGTTGACGGTCAGCGGGAAGAAGTCCTGGCCCGGCTTGGGCGACTTGGCGCTGACAACGGTGGCCAGTACGACGGTTTCGCCCAGGGTGGCGAGCACGGCGCCATCGGCCTGGCGGGCCATCTTGCCGGTTTCGAGCGTCAGGGGCTGGCCGCCCCAATTGAGCTCGACCTTGTGGTGATCAAACTTGATCGACATCTTGTTTTTCGTCTTTCCATTCTGCCGGAAGCGCGGGAACGCGGGGTTAGGCTGATGCCCCACGAACGTTTCCGGTGTGCCCGCACTCGGCAATCGCACCCTATGTGCATGCCGGCTCAAAATCAGGCACAGGTTCATCTTTGGCAGGGACAGAACATGGACAAGACAATGAGCCTCTCCAGCAGCGGAAGAAGCCGATAATCCTGCCATGCTCCGGCAATGCCGGCCTATGGCGCCGGACCTTGTTGTCCGGCATGCCCTCTAGAAGGGCAAACCGGCGCGGAAGCCAGGCTCCCGCGCCGGAAAGTCGTCTTTTAGCGACGCAGGCCGAGCTTCTCGATCAACGTCTTGTAGCGGTTCTCGTCAATCCGCTTGAGATAGTCGAGAAGCGAACGACGGGTCGAAACCAGCTTCAGCAGGCCACGGCGGGAATGGTTATCCTTGTTGTGGCCCTTGAAGTGCTCGGTCAGGTTCGAGATACGCTCGGACAGGATCGCGACCTGGACCTCCGGCGAACCGGTATCATTGGCCTTGGTGGCATATTCCTGGATGAGCTGGCTCTTGCGTTCAGCAGTGATCGACATCGGGCATATCCTTTCGAAAAATGAGGATGTTGGTCGCCCCAGCCGGGATGTCGTCCAGGAGGGGCCAATGGTCTTGGCTGGGCCGGGACAGACAAGTCCCGGCGCCGGCTGGCGCTCCTATAGGGCAAAAGGGGGCAAAAGACCAGAATTTATTGGCTTGGCTTCAGGACGGCCTGCGGCCGGGCCAATGGGCGATTTCCGCCTGGAGCGCTTCGCGTAAACCTGGCAATGGTTCTGCTCCTCGGCCTTCGACCCGAGGATCGGAAACGCGACAAAGCAGATATTTGCAATGCGCCGGCGGTGCAATAAAAAGCTGCTGTGCTCTAGCCGGCGCGCGCCGGCTCATCTGGGCGTTCGGCGGCGAATTCGAGATCGAGGGCGCTCAGGGGAATGGCGAAAATCCACTCCACGCCCTCCTCATGAACCTCACGGTCCACCTGGGCACCCAGTGCGCCACCCACCATGGTGCGCAGAACGATCGTGCCGAAGCCGGACCCCTCGCCAACCACCAGCGGCCGGCCCATATGCTCGCGCCAGCGCATCAGAAGCGTGTCCGGGCTGATCTGCCAGCTCAGTTCCAGCCAGCCATCGGGCCCGGAAAGGGCGCCGTGACGGGTGGCATTGGTCGCCAGTTCATGCAGCGCCATGCCCAGAATCTGCGCGCCCTGCGGATTGATGCGGATGGCCGCGCCCTCGACCCTGAGGCGGCTGCTTTCGGGCGGGCGGAACGGGTCCAATTGCTGCTCGACCAGATCGGCCAGCATCACGCCGGCCCGGCCATGGGCCAGCAGCAGGTCGGTCGACCGGGCCAATCCCATGATCCGGCGCTCCAGGGCCGCGACATAGCTGGGAATGTCGGTGGCGCCACGGGCGGTCTGTTTGGCCATGGCTGCAATCACGGCCATCTGGTTTTTCGAACGATGCGCCAATTCGCGCATCAGGAAACGGATGTCGCGGTCCGCAGTCTGGCGCTGCTCGGACGCGTCGGCCAGGGCCCGCGACACTTCGGCAATCTCGGAAATCGGATAGGTGCGCGGATAGACCGCCTCACCGCGGCCCAGCCGCGTCGCATCCAGCCTGAGACCCTGTACCGATCCACCAATGCGGCGGGCGATTATGGCGGCAACACCCGATGCCAATATGGCGATAAACAGGCCCCAAACCCCAAGCTGCAGCACCGATTCCTGCAAGGGCTTCTGCACCTGTGCCGCCGAGGCCCAGGCAATGATACGCCAGCCGGTATAGCCCGAGCGCCATTCGGCCGTCACCACGCGCTCGCCGTCCCATTGTTCCTGCACCCAGGCGTCGTCCGGAACCCCTTCGAGATTCTGGCGGATGGGGAGGATGGAGCCGGTTTCCAGGTCGGAATCGCCAGCCGCCGCAATCACGGCATTGTTGGTGTCGACCAGGGCCGCATGCCAGCCATCAGGCAATTGCCTGGCCTGGAGCGCCGGCACCAGATCGCGTGCATTCTGTGTCATGGTCACCAGGCGCACCGGCGCGAGATCGCTGACCGGCAGCCAGACATTGAACACATAGGCCTGAGCGGTCTGGCCGAAAAATAGCGGCGAGATGGTGGGCACGCCCCGATCGAGGGCGCGTTGCGCCGTCTCTGGGTCCGATGTCAGCCCCAGACTGGTCCCATAGGGGACGCGCGTACTGAGCAATTGCCGAAAATCGGCATCCACGGCGATCAGATAGGACCCGCTGCCGGCAAGGGCACTCAGCGCCCTGTCGTGAAAACTCTCCAGATTGCCGGCCTGCAACGACTGGCTGGTCGAGAGCACACGCAATGTCGTCGCCATGCCGTTGATCTCGCGATCGACCGACTGGCCGATGGCCTGGACCGTGGTATTGGTGAGCGCGGCCAGCACCTTTTGCTGGGCATCGTTGGTGCGGTTGAGCAGCACCAGGGCAACCGCCAGCGCCGGGATCAGAATAGCGAGCACCAGCGCGATAAGATACAGCGCTATTGGATGCCCGCTGGCCCGCGGCGCACTTTTCCCCTTCTGGACCTTCCTGTCCGGCATATGCCCCAGCTTTCCTGCCTGCGCCACAGTGTTACCTGCGGCAGGTTACTCAATACTTGGCACCTGAATCGCTGGCCGGAAAACTTTCGTCTACCGTCTCGTCGGTTTCATCCCAGGTCTCGGGCCGGTCCGCCATGTCTTCCGGCCCGGCATTGCGCACCTGTACCGGTGACTCCTTGGGTCCAGGCTTGTGACCGTTGCGCAAGGCAGCGGCCTTGTCCGATTTATGCTTGTCGTCAACCATGACATTGTCTTCCTCTGAACTCGTACAACACGCGAAAAGCCTGCTGGTTGCAGGGGCATGGCATCTGCGTTCCGGCTCTGGTAAACAGCGCCTCATGAGCAAGACCCAAATCATGCCCCAGACGGCGCCCCGGCGCGTCTTCATCAAGACCTATGGCTGTCAGATGAATGTCTATGACAGCGACCGCATGGCCGATGCCCTGGCCCCGCACGGCTACATGCCGACCCAGGAGATTGCCGAGGCCGATCTGGTGCTGCTCAACACCTGCCATATTCGCGAAAAGGCCAGCGAAAAGGTCTTCTCCGAGCTTGGGCGTTTGAAGGAATTGCAGGGCGAAAAACGTGCCGCCGGCGGCGATATGATGATCGGCGTGGCCGGCTGCGTGGCCCAGGCCGAGGGCGAGGAAATTGCCCGCCGGGCGCCGGTGGTCGATCTGGTCTTTGGTCCCCAGGCTTATCACCGCCTGCCCGATATGCTGGAAAAGGCCCAAAGTCAGCGCCACCTGCATCCGGCGCTCAAAAAAGCGGTGATCGACACCGACTTCCCCGAGGAAGACAAATTTGCCTATCTCCCCGCGGCAAAAAAAGAGGCAACCATTGCCCGGGGCCTGACGGCCTTCCTGACCGTGCAGGAAGGCTGCGATAAATTCTGCTCCTTCTGCGTTGTGCCCTATACGCGTGGCGCTGAAGTCAGCCGCCCGGTGTCCCAGGTGCTCGACGAGGCGCGCCGTCTGGTCGATGCTGGCGTCAAGGAAATCACCCTGCTCGGTCAGAATGTGAACGCCTATCACGGCACCGATGCCAGGGGCCGCGATGTAGGCCTGGGCGAACTCTGCTTCCTTCTGGCCGAAATCGAGGGGCTCGAGCGTCTGCGCTACACCACTAGCCACCCCCGCGACATGGATGATGGTCTCATCGCCGCTCATCGCGACCTACCCTTGCTCATGCCCTATCTGCACCTGCCGGTGCAGTCCGGTTCGGACCGGATTCTGAAAGCCATGAACCGCAAGCACACCGCCGCCGAATATCTCGCCCTGATTGAAAAGATCAAAGCGGCGCGGCCCGACATGGCGCTTTCGGGCGATTTCATCGTCGGCTTCCCCGGCGAAACCGACCAGGATTTCGAGGATACGCTGACCATCATCCGCGAGACCGGTTATGCCTCGGCCTTCTCGTTCAAATATTCCCAGCGCCCTGGTACCCCCGGCGCCGCTTTGGGCGATCAGATTGCTGAAGAGGTCAAGACCGAACGGCTCTATCGTCTGCAGGAACTGGTCACCAGCCAGACCCAGGCCTTCAATGCCTCAATGGTCGGCAAGACGCTGCCGGTTCTGGTTGAACGCGTGGGCCGCATGCCGGGCCAGGTCGGCGGCCGCTCCCCCTATCTACAGGCCGTGCATCTCGACGGTGGCGCGGACCTGATCGGCGCCATCCATCAGGTCGAAATCATCGGCGTCAGCACCAATTCGCTCGAAGGGCGGTTGAAGCGGGCCGTGGCGGCCTGAGGCGTCAAGACCGATGCGCGAACCGGATCGGCCATTTCCGGTGGTGGCCGGACCTTTGCAGCCATTCGAGCCTAGCCCTCATGGCCTTGCCGCCTCAAATCGGTCCACCGGAGCGATTCCGCCGCCTTGCGGACGGGCTGGAGCGTCACAATATTGCTACAGACAACGAACCCAAATCAGCCTAGCCTCGTTATTGTCCGGGCGCTGCACCCTGCGGCGCCCCTTTCGGGAGCCGAGAAAGTTTGAGCAGGCACTTGCCACCCACAGCCGATAACGCCCTCGCATCGCAACTCGAACTCGCCTTTGAAGACAATCGCCTGGCTGCCCAGCTCTATGGCGATTTCGACCAGAACCTCGCCCTCATCGAACAGCGCCTTGCCGTCAGCGCCACGCCGCGCGGCAATCATGTGCTTTTGAAAGGCGCGGCATCCAAGGTCGATCAGGCGCGCCGGGTGCTCGAATCGCTCTATGCCGGCCTCGAAGAGGGTCGCACCATGGACATTGCGGATGTCGATGCGGTGATCCGCATGATCGAGACCGAGGACAGCCAATTGACGCTGCCCACGCTCGAGCGCAAGGGCAAGGTCCGCATGGCCCAGATCGCCACGCGCAAATCCACCATCGTTGCCCGCACCCCTGCGCAGGACGCCTATATGCGCGCCATGGAGCGCAGCGAGCTCGTCTTCGGCACTGGCCCGGCTGGTACCGGCAAGACCTATCTGGCGGTGGCACATGCCGCATCCCTGCTCGAACGGGGCGATATCAATCGCATCATTCTCTCCCGCCCGGCCGTGGAAGCCGGCGAGCGCCTGGGCTTTCTGCCCGGCGACATGAAGGAAAAGGTCGACCCCTATCTGCGCCCGCTTTATGACGCGCTTTATGACATGATGAAGCCCGAAAATGTCGAGCGCTGCATCACATCCGGGATTATCGAGGTCGCCCCGCTCGCCTTCATGCGCGGCCGGACCCTCTCCAATGCCGTGGTCATTCTCGACGAAGCGCAGAACACCACATCGATGCAGATGAAGATGTTCCTGACCCGCCTGGGCGAGAATTCCAAGATGATCGTCACCGGCGACCCTACCCAGGTCGACCTGCCGCGCGGCGAAAAGTCGGGCCTGGTCGAGGCGGTCAAGCTGCTCGACGGCGTCGAGGGCGTCCATATTTCGCGCTTCGGGGACAAGGACGTGGTGCGCCACGCGCTTGTGGGCCGCATCGTTCGGGCCTATGAGCAGGACACCGCGCGCCGCATCGCCGAAAAAGACGGGGACAGGGAAGGCTTGGCGCGGACATTGGGCACCATGCCCCGGAGTTGAACCCCAAGCCGATGCCATCGTCGCCGCCCCTGGAAATCGCCGTCATCCGCAATGCGGAGGGCTGGCCCGCCCATTTCGATGCCCTTGCCGAAAAAGCGGTGCTGGCCGCCCTGGCCGGCGCCAAGGCCCGGATCAAGGGAGCCGCCGAAATTTCGGTGCTCCTCACCGATGATGAGGAGCAGCGCGAACTCAATGCGCAATGGCGCGGAAAAGACAGCGCCACCAATGTGCTGAGCTTTCCTCAGATCGAGCCTTTCGGCCCGGTCATCGGCCTTTTGGGGGATATTACCCTGGCCCGCGAAACGCTCGAGCGTGAGGCCGCCGATCTGGACAAAAGCCTCGATGACCATTTCACCCATCTTATGGTGCATGGATTTCTGCACATTTTAGGGTATGATCACATTGATGAGGCCGAGGCCCTTCAAATGGAGGGGCTGGAAACCCAGATATTGGCAGGGTTGGGGATCGATGATCCCTATGCCGATTGAATTTGCCAGGGAGCCCGCCGGATTTGCAGGGCGTTTCCGGTCTCATTAGGATAGTCAACCAGCCGCCTCACGCGGCACGAGATGAATGAACGATAGCGACAGTAGGGCCCCACGGGTGGCCGAAAACCCCGAGCCTCCCTCTAGTCCCGCCTCCGCGCAAACGCGGGGGCCGAGCCTGTGGAACCGCATCCGCAGCCTGATGGCGCGGACCACGGTGTCCTTGCGCGACGACCTGCAGGTCGCGCTCGAAGAAAGCAATAGCCCGGAAACCGCCGACTTTTCCGAAAGCGAGCGGCTCATCCTGCAAAATGTCCTGAAACTCTCCAAGGTGTCGATCGACGACGTCATGGTCGAGCGTTCCGATATTCAGGCCGTGCCATCCGACATCAATCTGGGCACGCTTCTGGCCCGCTTCCGCCAGGTCGGGCATTCGCGCCTGCCGGTCTATGAGGATGGGCTCGACAATATTGTGGGCTTCATCCACATCAAGGACGCGCTGCAAAAGATCACCGAGCCGGTGACCGACCCCGAAAAGGAAGTGCCGGTCAAACTGCTCTCCACCGCGCTGCGGCAAAAGATCGGCAGATTGGGCATTCTGCGCAAGGCCATGTTCGTGCCCACCTTCATGCCAGCGGCGGACCTCCTGCAATCCATGCGTGCCAGCCGCACCCATATGGCCATCGTGGTCGATGAATATGGCGGTACCGATGGTCTAGTGACCATCGAGGACCTGCTTGAGGCCGTAGTTGGCGAGATCGAGGACGAACATGACGTCACCGAGGCCGCGCTGATCCGCAAGGTTGGCGAAAACACCTATGTCGCCAATGCCCGTGCCGAGCTCGAAGACGTGCAGGCCCTGATCGGCCCCGACTTCGACCCCGGCGACCATGCCGAGGATGTCGATACTATTGGTGGTCTCGTCTTCGACCTGGCCGGTCACGTGCCCAAGCGCGGCGAGCGCGTCAATGGGCTTGATGGCTTCGAATTTGAGGTGCTGGCCGCCGATAGCCGCCGCATCAAGCGGCTGCGCATCCACCGCAAGCGCGATCAGATCGTCGCCGTCGAACCTCTGGCCATCACCGATCAGCGTGCCGTACTGGAAAAGCAGGCGGCGGAGTAAGGTACACCAGGCTCACTCCACCCTCTGTCCCTCCCCCTCAAGGGGAGGGATGCGCAGGTTATTGAAGCCGGTGTTCATCGTCTCCCTCCCCTCGAGGGGGAGGGATTAAGGGTGGGGTGACTATTGAGCCCTACCGGCTCGCCCACTCCAACAAACTCGCCAGGCTCACAAAGGGCACCCCGGCCCGTTCGCTCAGCCCCGAGGCACAGGTCGAAACCGTCGACACACCCAGCTCGCAGCCCTGGGGAATGTCATTGCCCACCCGCCGCGTCGCATGCTCATTGAGCTCGGGCAGGAACAGGCCTTTATCCCCGGCATAACCGCAACAGGTGATGGACGAGAGCACGGCCACCGTGTCGGCACAGGCCGCCGCGACCTTTTCCGTCATCGGCTGTTCGAATAGGCGTTGCGCCGAGCAATTGTGATGCACGGCAAGGCTTTTGAGCCGCTGGGTGATGGTGAGCCTTGGAAGTATATGATCGGCCAGGAATTGCGCTGAATCCACCACCGGCGCATCCCCCGGAAATTCCTTCAAATGCTTGGCGCAGGTCGAGGCGTCGGTCACAACATTCAGCCTGCCCGCATCTGAAAGCCTGGAGAGCTCTGCCTTGAGCGCCCCGCCCACCGCCGCTGCCTGTTCCGGAAACCCCTTGGACTGGAATGGCTGGCCGCAGCATTGGCCATTGAGGTGTTCGGGCACGATGACGTCGTAACCGGCCCGCTCCAGGAGAGCGATCATCGCCGCTGGCGTATCGAGCAGACCGTGATCCGTTTTGGGCGCCCCGAACATGCGGCTCGGGCAGGCCGGGAAATAGACAATGGCCGGCCGGCCGGTCTGCGCGATCGGCACGGGAAAGCCGCTTTTGCGCGGGTCCTGCCGGTTGTCGCGGGCTTTGGGTGCACCTGGCCCATGACGTAGCGCTCGTGACACCCGCGGAATCCCGCCGCCGGTGAGACGTCGTGCCCCATCGGTGATCGCCTCCACAGCCGGCGCCGGCACTATGGTCCGGGCCGCGTCGGCCACGGCAACCCCGCCGCGCATCATGGTTTCCACAGCGCCGCGATGATCGGCGGCAAACCGGGCCATGGAATGGGCCATGCCGCCACGCCGCCGCGCCCGCTCGCCCATGATCATCGTGCCCGTCTCAATGCCCACAGGGCAACGGAGGGAACACAGATTGCACGCCGCGCAGGTATCCATGCCGGCATATTGGAAATCGGCCTCGAAGCGGGCCAGCCGCGTCGGATCTTCGCCGGTGGCGCGCAGCCGCGCTCGCTCGCGGGTCACGGCAATGCGCTGCCGCGGCGTCAGCGTCATGTGATGACTGGGGCAAGCCGGCTCACAAAAACCGCATTCGATACACAGGTCAATGAGCTCGTCCGCGAGCGGCATGACCTTGAGATTCTTGATATGCACCTTGGGGTCGTCATTGAGCAGCACGCCCGGATTGAGCAGCTTTTCCGGATCGAAGATCGCCTTGATGCGATGCATGATCCCATAGGCCTTGGCGCCCCATTCCGCCTCGACAAAGGCGGCGATGGCCCGGCCGGTGCCATGTTCGGCCTTGAGCGAACCGCCATAGCGCACCGAGACCAGCTCAGAAAGCTCGCGGTTGAATAGGTCGAACTTTTCGGCGGCACCCTCTTGGGCAAAATTGTCGCTCATCTGGAAATGCAGATTGCCCGCCAGCGCATGCCCGAAAATGATCGCGTCCTCATAGCCGTGCGCGTCCAGCAGATTGCGCATATCGACCACGAAATCGGCCAGTCTCTCGATCGGCGCGGCCACGTCCTCGGTCAGCATCGAGGTGCCCTTGGGCCGCGCTGCGCCGCCCGAGGTGAAGAACCCTTTGCGGATATCCCACAGGGCATGGCTGCGCGTCATATCGGTCGATAGGTCGATATGCGTCGCCCCATGCCGCCTGAGCAGGTCTTCGGCCTTGGCCACTTCGGCCAGCAATGTGGCTTCGTCCGGCGCCGTCACATCGATCAACACGGCAGGCGAGGTCTCGGTCAGCCAGGGCAGGAGCGGCGCCATGGGCGGCAAATGCTCGACCGTAGCCAGCGCCCGGCGTTCGATATATTCGGCGGCGGTAACCCCCGTCGTCACCTGCACACCGCCATTGGCCATTTCGATAATGGCGCGGCCGGCCGCCTCAGGGTCAGGAAAGGGAATAAGCCCCGTTGCCTTGAACGGATGTTCCGGCACCGTGTTGTAGGTCACCTCCGAGACAAAGCCGAGCGTGCCTTCCGAGCCCACCATGAGGTGAATGAGGATATCGAGCGGGTCGTGATAATCGACCAGCGCATTGAGCGAATAGCCTACCGTATTCTTGATCCGGTACTTGTGCCGAATGAGCGCAACCAGCTCCTCATCTGCCATGATCTCATGATGCAGGTGATGCAGCGCGTCGAGCATGCCGGCATGGCTGGCGCGAAAGGCGTTGCAACTCTCCGCATCGCCAGAATCGAGCATCGTGCCATCGGTTAGGACGATCCGCAGCCGCGCCATGGTGTGATAGGTGTTCTGCGCCACCCCGCAGCACATGCCCGATGAATTATTGTTGACCACCCCGCCAATCTTGCAAGTGGCCTGGCTGGCCGGATCGGGGCCGATCTTCCTGTCGAAGGGTTTGAGCGCGCGATTGGCCTCCGCCACGATGATCGCCGGCCCCAGCGTCACTTGGTCGGCTCCCGGATGAATATCGAGCCTGCGCCAGCCATCGCCCAGAACGGCCAATACGCCGTCCGTCACCGCCTGGCCCGAAAGCGACGTGCCCGCGGCGCGAAAGGTCACCGGCAGGCCCTCGGCCCGGGCCGCCTGGAACACGGCGCGCACATCGTCCTCACAATTGACGAACACCACCACGGCCGGAATGAGACGATAGGAACTGGCATCACCCGACCAGGCATAGGTCATGAGCGGATCGGTGTGGATGGCGCCTTGTACCCGACCTTTGAGACGGGCGGCAACGCGTTCACCGGCGGCGGCGCGTTCAGGATCTGGGGCGTGGGGCTGAAGGGAAAAAGCGGGGTCTTGCTGCATGCATCCTAACTAACATGTTAGCGCCGATTGGTGGAGAGAATTTTGCGTCCATTCTCGGATAGTCGCCTGTCAGCGCCGGCACGTCCGCCTATTTGGCCGGCTTCCAGGCCGGCAATACGGCATGACAGGCGGCCGTGATGCGGCGGATCAGCTCCTCCACGCGGTCTTCTCCGCGCCTTTCCTTGAGCACATATATGCCGGTGACGGCGCGGCGGGGTTCGTCGCGCTGCTGGACCTCGAACAGGCCGCGCCGGGCGAAGTCGTCGCGCATCACATGGGTGTGCACCAGCACCGCATCGGTGGCCAGCGCATAGTCCACACAGGCGGCCAGCGAATTGGTGCGAAAGGCAACGCTGGTGCGGTCAAAGACCGTCTCGACCCGCGTCCGCCGTCGGGCCGGATCGAAAAACCGCTCGTGCCGACTCTCGGCCAATGAACTGATGACGATAGGATAGAGGTCGATTTCGCTCAGGCTCTGTTTGCGCGCCAGCAGCGGGTGCCCTTCGCGCACGAAAAAGCCGTTGTAAATTCGGGTCAGGGGCACGAAATCGGTGCCGATCGCCCCGCTCAAGCCCTCGATTTCATGCGCCAGGAACATGGAAATATCGCCCGAGAGCATCTGGTCCATCAGGCGAAGCTGATTGCCCAGGCTGATCTGCACCGGCGCCTTGGGGAATTCGCGCTGATAGGCGATCACCATATCGCGCAGGAACATGGTCCACCACGAATAGCCCGAACCGATCGAAAGCCCGCGTTCGGCACCGCGCTTCTGGTCGGCAATGGCATTGAGCGTATTGTCATAAAGCCGCTGCATCAGCCGGGCATTTTCGTAAAGCGTCTCCCCGTAGCGCGTCAGCTGCATGCCGCGCGAGGAGCGGTCGAACAATTGCGCCCCCACCGTTTCCTCGAGCTTGTTCATGTTAAAGCTCAACGTGGGCTGGGTGATGAACAGGGCCGTCGCCGCACCGCTGAGCGACCCAGCATCGGCCACCGCTAGAAATTGCGTCAGCAGCTTATCCATCGGCACCCCTCCTCAAGCAGCGTCTCGCTATAGATATTTTCTATATTGTCACCGGAATTTCGTAATTTTCCAATTGGTTTTTTTGCGCCAGTCTTTGCGCTTGAGAGGAGACGGCAATGGCCCGTATGGGCTTCCATACAAGATATTGCCGCCGCAGCGCCTTATATGGTAAGGGCGTAACTGGCTGGTTATTTTGTGATCGGAATTTTGCCATTTGCTCAATCAAAGCCGAGACTGCTAATGGTAGAAACCATCAGCACTGGGCTCACTGGAGTAACCAGTTGGTGAGTTAGCGACGGGGAGGTCGCTGTCCACCTGTCCATTCCGCCAAGCGGAACGGCAACTGTTCATGGGAGGAAAGACATGACAATTCGTATTGGACGCCGTCAGTTCCTGATGGGTTCTTCGGCTCTTCTGGCTGCAGGTGCAGCCGGCGTCAGCCCGGCCTGGGCCCAAAGCACCCTGCGCCAGTTCTTCTGGGGCGGTCAGGCACGCGCGGACCGCACCTATGCGGTCAACGACCTGTTCACCGCCGCCACTGGGACGCCGATGGATTCGAGCTTCCTGGGCTGGGGCGATTACTGGCCCAAGCTGGCCACCGAAACCGCCGGCGGCAATGCCCCCGATATCGTCCAGATGGATTACCGCTATATCGTCGAATACGCCAAGCGCAACGCCATCGCCCCGCTCGACGACTATGTCGGTGGTGCCCTCAAGCTGGACGGTTTCGACCAGGACCAGCTCGAAGGCGGCAAGGTCGATGGCGCGCTCTACGGCATCTCGCTGGGCGCCAATTCGGTGGCACAGCTGGTCAATCTGGCGGCCTTCGAAGAGGCGGGCATCGAGCCGCCCAACCGCGACACCACCTATGACGACATTCGCGCCATGGGCGAAGCCTTCAACTCGGCCAATGTCCGCGGCGGCATCAAGGTCATTGCCGATGGCTCGGGTTCCGAACCCATGCTCGACAACTGGCTGCGCCAGAAGGGCTTGGCCCTCTACACCGCCGACGGCAAGCTGGGCTTTGGCGCCGACGAGGCCATCGAATGGTTCACGCTCTGGAAGGGCTTCCGCGACGACGGCATCTGCGTGGATGCCGAAACCCAGGCACTCGACACCAATGGGCCGCTTGAGACCACCATGGTGGTGCTGGGCAAGGCGGCCATGATGCCGTCCAACTCCAACCAGTTGGTTGCCTACCAGACCCTGATGACCGATCCGCTCACCATCACCAATTATCCGCGCATTGCGCCGGGCGTGGGTGGCGGGCACTACCGCAAGCCCTCCATGTTCTTCTCGGTCGGCGGTTCGTCGGGCAATAAGGAACTGGCCGCCGAATATCTCAGCTTCTTCGTCAACGATCTCGAAGCGGCCAAAGTGCTCGGCGTCGAGCGCGGCATTCCCTGCGTCTCTTCGGTCCGCGAGGCGATTGCGCCTGACCTGAATGACCAGGATCAAATTGCGCTCAACTTCGTGGCCAATCTGGGCGACCTGCTCGGCCCTCTGCCGCCGCCGCCGCCGCCGCTGCCGCGGGCGAGATCGACGCCTCGCTGCTGCGCGTGCTCAGCCAGGAAGTGGCCTTTGGCGCCCGCTCGCCGGAAGATGCCGGCCAGTACTTCGTGACCGAAGCTGCCGCCATCCTCGAGCGCGCTGCCTGATCGGGACGAAACCATGGCCACGCAAGTCGATACGTCCTCCAATGGTACCGGCCGCGTGGCCAGTCCAAGCTTCTGGTCCGGGGTGTGGCAAAACCATGCCCCGGGCTACCTCTTCCTTCTGCCCTGGCTGATCGGCTTTCTCGGCCTGACCATCGGGCCGATCCTCACCTCGCTCTATCTCAGCTTCACCGATTTCGACCTGCTCACCGCGCCCGATTGGGTGGGTACCGACAATTATGTCCGCATGTTCACCAATGACCCGAAATTTGCCGCCTCCATGCGGGTCACCTTCGTCTTCGTGATTTTTTCGGTGCCGCTCAAGCTCGCCTTCGCCCTCGGCGTGGCGCTGCTGCTCAATCGCGGCATGAAAGGCCTGCCGCTTTACCGCGCCCTGTTCTACCTGCCCAGCCTGCTCGGCGCCTCGGTGGCCATTGCCATTCTCTGGCGCCAGATTTTCGCCGGCAATGGGCTGGTCAATCAGTTCCTCGCCAATTTCGGCATCCAGGGCCCAAGCTGGATTTCCAATCCCAATTATTCGCTCTGGACCCTGATTATCCTCGCCATCTGGCAGTTCGGCTCGCCCATGATCATCTTCCTCGCCGGTCTCAGGCAGATCCCCCAGGACATGTACGAGGCGGCGAGCCTGGACGGCGCCGGCAAGTGGCGTCAGTTCTGGAAAATCACCCTGCCCATGCTGACCCCGGTGGTGTTCTTCAACGCCATCATTCAGACCATCGAAGCCTTCAAGAGCTTCACTCCGTCCTTCATCATCTCGGCGGGCACGGGCGGGCCGATCAACTCGACCCTGTTCTATACCCTCAATCTCTATAACGAGGCCTTCGGCTTCTTCCGCATGGGCTATGCCTCGGCGCTGGCCTGGGTGCTCTTGGCCATTGTCGCCCTCTTTACCGCCTTCTCGTTCCTGACGTCGAAATATTGGGTGCATTATGACGACTGATGCAGAACGCCTCACCGTCGTGACCGCGACCTCGCCAGGGCGCCGCCGCCTGTTCTCGATCCTGGCGCATGTTTTGCTGATCGGCGTCTCGATCATCATGCTCTATCCGCTGCTCTGGCTGCTGGCGGCGTCCTTCCGTCCGGAAAACGAGATCTTTACCTCGGGCGTCTCGATCATGCCCTCGGTCAATTGGAGCTTTGACTCCTATTTCAGGGGCTGGAATGGCCTGAGGATCGGCTTCGGCCAGCTCTTCATCAATTCCTTCGTCATCTCGGCCCTCTCGGTGATCGGCAATCTGATCGCCTGTTCATTGGCGGCCTATGCCTTCGCCCGGCTCGAATTTGCCGGCCGGCGCTTCTGGTTCGCCATGATGCTGATGACGCTGATGCTGCCCTATCAGGTGACGCTCATTCCCCAATATGTGCTGTTCCTGAACCTGGGCTGGGTCAACACCATCCTGCCCCTGGTCGTGCCCAAATTCCTGGCTGCCGATGCCTTCTTCATTTTCCTCATGGTGCAGTTCTTCCGCGGCATTCCGCGCGAACTGGACGAAGCCGCGCGCATGGATGGGGCCGGCCCCTGGCGCATTTATTGGAAGATCATGCTGCCGCTCTCCACCCCCGTGCTGGCGACCGCGGCAATCTTCACCTTCATCTGGACCTGGGACGACTTCTTCGGCCCGTTGATCTATCTCAGCGATCTGCGCCAATATACCGTCATGCTGGGCCTTCGGACCTTCACCGACAATACCGGCATGTCCGACTATGGCGGCATGTTTGCCATGAGCGTGCTCAGTCTGGTGCCGATCTTCGTCTTCTTCCTCCTCTTCCAGCGGCTGCTCATCGAGGGCATCGCAACCACCGGTATGAAACGCTAAATCTATGTCTGACATTAAATTCGCCGCTATCGGCATCAACCACGCGCATATTTACGGGCAGGTGGATTGTTTGAAGCGCGCGGGCGCCCAGTTCGTCGCCTTCCACGCCCCCGAGGACGATCTTGCAAAGACCTTCGGCGAAAAATATCCCGAGGCCAGGCGCGTTGCCGATCCGGCGGCCATCCTGGAGGATGCCTCCATCCAGGTGGTCGTGACCGCCGCCATTCCCGGCGATCGCGCCGATATCTGCCTTGCGGCCATGCGTCACGGCAAGGACGTGCTGACCGACAAGCCCGGCATGACCACTTTCGCCCAGCTTGACGAAATCCAGCGGGTGCAAAAGGAAACCGGCCGCATCTTCTCGGTGCTCTATTCGGAACATTTCGAGGTCCCCGCCGCTGTCGAAGCGGGCAATCTCATCGCCTCGGGCGCTATCGGCCAGGTGGTCAACACGGTTGGCCTCGGTCCGCATTCGCTGCGCCTCAACAACCGTCCCGACTGGTTCTTCACGCGCAAGCGCTATGGCGGCATCCTGTGCGACATTGCCAGCCACCAGTTCGAGCAATTCCTGTTCTTCTCTGGCGCCATGGATGGCGAAGTGGTCTCGGCCAGCGTCGCCAATCGCGGCCATGCCGACAAGCCGGGCCTGCAGGATGTGGGGGATGCCCATGTGCGCACGGCCAATACCTCGGGCTATATTCGGGTCGACTGGTTCACCCCGGAAGGCCTGCCCACCTGGGGCGACGGGCGCCTGACCATTTTGGGCACTGAGGGCTATATCGAATTGAGAAAATATATCGATATCGCCGGCCGCCCCGGCGAGAACCACCTCTTCCTCGTCGACAAAAAGGGTGTGCAGCATATCGACTGCTCCAATGTCGACCTGCCCTTCGGCCGGCAATTCCTCGATGATGTGCGCAACCGCACCGAAACGGCAATGCCGCAACAGCGCTGCTACAATGCCATGAAGCTGGCGCTGACCGCTCAGCAGATGGCCGAGACCGGAACGGAGTGGGCCCAATGAGCCGGGTGTTGAACGTCGCCGTCGTCGGCTGCGGCATTGGCCGCTCGCATATTGTCGAGGGCTATCTGCCCAATGCCGATAAGTTCAAGGTCGCCGCGCTGTGCGATCTCAACCCCGAACGGCTCGTAGAGGTCGGTGAGGAATTCGGCATCGAGCGCCGCGTGGTCAATTTCGACGATCTCCTGGCCATGGACGATATCGACGTCATCGATGTCTGCACCCCGCCCGGCGCCCATTTCATGATGGTCACCGAGGCGCTCAAGGCCGGCAAGCATGTCGTGTGCGAAAAGCCGCTGGTCGGCTCGCTCCAGGATGTCGATGCCATTATCGAGGTCGAAAAAGCGGCCAAGGGCAAGCTGATGCCGGTTTTCCAATACCGCTTCGGCAATGGCATCGAACAGGCCAAGACCATTATCGATGCCGGCATTGCCGGAAAGCCCTATTGCGGCACGGTCGAAACCATGTGGCGCCGCGAGGCCCCCTATTATGCCGTGCCCTGGCGCGGCAAGTGGAAGACCGAGCTGGGCGGCGTCCTCATGGGCCACGCCATCCACCCGCACGATATCTTCACCTATCTCATGGGCGATATTGCCAAGGTCTTTGGCCGCGTTGCCACCCGCGTCAACCCGATCGAGGTGGAAGATACCATTTCCGCTTCGCTCGAAATGAAGTCCGGTGCGCTGGCCAGCTTCACCGCTACGCTGGGCTCGGTCGACGAGATCACCCGCATCCGGCTGCAATTTGAAAACGTCACTATCGAGAGCGACCACGCCCCCTATAATCCGGGCAAGGAGCTCTGGAAAATCCTGCCGCGCAATGACGAGGTCAAGGCGCGGATCGACCAGGCCCTTGCCAATTGGCAACATGTGCCCAGCCGTTTCCAGACGCAGATGGCCCGTTTCCACGACGCGATCTTTGCCAAGGGCGAATTGCCGGTCACCAGTGCCGATAGCCGTCGCGCCCTCGAATTGGTCACCGCCTTTTATCATTCCTCGTCCACCCATTCCGAAGTCACGCTGCCGCTCGGCCCCGATCACCCGCTCTATCAGAGCTGGGTGCCGGCCGAGTTCCGCTAACCGCCGGGAGACAAGACCATGGCTACTTCCATTCAGTTGCGGCAGATCAGCAAAGCCTATGGCGATGTGCAGGTCATCCATGGGGTGGATCTCACCATCGAGCCGGGCGACTTCACTGTCTTTGTCGGTCCCTCCGGCTGCGGCAAGTCCACCCTTTTGCGCATGATTGCCGGGCTCGAGCCGATCACCGGCGGTGACCTCTTGATCGACGGCCAGCGCATGAACGAGGTGCCGGCGGCCAAGCGTGGCATCGCCATGGTGTTCCAGTCCTATGCGCTCTATCCGCATATGAGCGTCTATCAGAACCTGGCTTTCGGCCTCGAAACGGCAAAAATGCCCAAACCCGAGATCGAGGCCCGCGTGCAGAGGGCGGCCGAGATCCTCAAGATCGAGCCGCTTTTGAAGCGCAAGCCCAAGCAGCTTTCCGGCGGCCAGCGCCAGCGGGTGGCTATTGGCCGCGCCATTGTGCGCGAGCCGAAGATCTTCCTCTTCGACGAGCCGCTCTCCAATCTCGATGCCGAATTGCGCGTCGCCATGCGCGTCGAAATCGCCAAGCTGCACAATGATCTGGGAAACACCATGATCTATGTGACACACGATCAGGTGGAAGCCATGACCATGGCCGACAAGATCGTGGTGCTGCGTTCGGGCGTCATCGAACAGGCTGGCGCGCCGCTCGAACTCTACAACAATCCGCGCAATCTCTTTGTGGCCGGCTTTATCGGCTCGCCAAAGATGAATTTCCTGACCACGAGCGCGCAGGGCAATGCGCTGCAAATCGGCGGCGTCGGTCTTGATCTGGGCCGCGATGCCACCGGCGCCACCGTCCTGGGCATCCGCCCCGAGCACATCACCATTGCCGAGGGCTCGGGCATCAAATTCGCCGATGTCATTGTCGACCTGGTCGAAAATCTCGGTGGCCAGACCGTGGTCTATGCCACCACCAAGGACGGCCAGGCGCTTACCATCGTGCTCGAAGGGCAGCGCAATGTGGCGCTGGGCTCGACCATCGGCGCCTATCTCGATCCCGCCAAGGCCCATATTTTCGACGCTCAAGGCGTGGCGATCCGGTAAAGCCGGTCGGGCAGGCGGCAAAGGCATCGGCCGGATGGAGCGCATCTCCACCCGGCCGAGCCAGGGCCGATCCTGAAATAAGGCTCAGCTCTATCCGCCGATCAGCGTGCCAAAGAAGGCGCGGATATCCTCGATCAGCAGGTCGGGCGTCTCCGATGCCGCGAAATGGCCACCACGCGGCATTTCCGTCCAATGCACGATATTGTTGGAGCGCTCGGCAAAGGCGCGAACCGACCGGAAATCCTCGGGAAATACGGCGACCCCGGTGGGCGTGGGATTGTTCAGTTCGCGGTATCCGGCGCCGGTCTGGGTGTCTTCATAATAGACATTTGCGGCCGATCCACTGGTGCCGGTAAACCAGTAGATGGCGTTGGTTGTCAGATAAAGGTCGCGATCGATGTGACCCACGCCACCCCCTTCAAAGCCGAACCATAGTTCGGCATTCCAGGCCAATTGACCCACGGGGGAATCGACCAGGCCATAGGCGAGTGTGGCCGGCCGCTTGGATTGGATGGCCTGGTAGCCGCCATATTTCTCGAAATTGGCCAGGTTCGCCATGCCTTCCATCTCGAAGGGGCTGAGCTTGTCCATCTCGCCCGGTTGCCCGGATGGAAAGGCGAAAATCTGCAACAGATGCGCGCCGACCAGCCCCTCTGGCGCCAGAATACCCAGTTCGCGAACGACCAATGCGCCCGCATCGCCGCCATGGGCGCCGTAGCGCTCATAGCCGAGCCCCTTCATCAGCGTGTCCCAGGCCTTTGCGGTGCGGGCGCTGTCCCAGCCGGTTGACCGCAATGGGCTCGAAAAGCCGAAACCGGGCAGGGAGGGAATGACCACGTCGAAAGCAATGGCGCCGTCCAATCCATGGGCCTCCGGATCGGTCAACGGGCCGACAAGGCTGAGATATTCGGCAAAGCTGCCCGGCCAGCCATGGGTCAGGATCAGGGGGAGGGCGTCGGCGCGCGGCGATTTGACATGGACGAAATGGATGGGCTGTCCATCGATTTCGGTCATGAAATGCGGATAGCGATTAAGGTCGCTCTCATGCTTGCGCCAGTCATAATCGCGCTGCCAATAATCGGCGAGCTCCTTGATGAAATGGTGCGGTTGGCCCCGCGTCCAGTCATCTGTGACGGCCTGGGGAAAGCGCGTGCGCGCCAGGCGATCCTTGAGATCGGTGAGATCGGCCTCGGGAATGTCGATCTTGAACGGGGTAATCGAAAGCATTTGCTGTTTCTCCTGTGCTTTGGTGAAGGCGGATTGGCTGGCAATGGCGGCAGCGAGCGAGAGCGCTCCCTTGGTGAAGCCGCGGCGTGTGATGGTCATGCTGTCCTCCTTGGAGACGCGTTTTCTGGTGCCGGGCCAAGAGGGCCAGGCATTGGGTTGAGCGACCTATGGATGGGAACCCGCATCTGCGGGGGTGGGCTGTCCCGGGTTTAGAGCGTAAGCGTGCCGGTCATCACCACCACGCCGGCGCCCGAGATTTCCGGCATCGGGTCGAGGCTGACGCGGATAATGCTGGGCCGGCCCATTCTGGCACCCTGTTCGATCTCCACCGCGCCCGAGGTCAGGCCCTCACGGTCGAGATAGGCGGCCAAGGGTCCAGCCGCCGTGCCGGTGGCGGCATCCTCCCACAGCCCTACTGTGGGATTGAAGAACCGGGCATAGATGCGCCCGGGTCGGTCGGGGTCCAGAGCATAGATATAGCACCCTTCCGCGCCTGCTCCGGCCAGCACTTTCAAGAGGCTTCTGGCGGCCGGCTCCGCCCGATCCACGCTGGCCGGATCCGTCAGACCGACCAGAAGGTGGGCCACGCCCGCATCGGCGACACGGGGTGCCGGGTGCACAAGCACCTCTTCGGGGGAAAGACCCAGCGCGGCCGTCAAGGGCACTATGTCCCTAAGGGGAGGGTGCAGCTTGAGCGCCGATTGTTTCATATGGCCATAGATGCGCCCATCGACCGGGCGGAGCTCGACATCGAGGATTTCCCCGCCGATCTCCTGGCGAAATCGCCGCGCCGAACCGATCGGCCCGAGCGTGCCCTTCTCGGCCAGCCAGAGCCAGGCTCCCAGGCTGTTATGCCCGGCGCCGCCTACCTCCGCACCCGCGGCGGTGAAGGAGCGCAGCTTCCGGTCGGCGCGCTCGCTCTTCATGATGAAGGTCGTTTCGGCCTGATTGAACTCGCGCGCGATCCGCCGCATCTCGGTCTCGGACAAAGCATCGGCATCCTCCACGACCGCCAGCGGATTACCGGTCAGCGCGGTATCGGCGAATACATCGATCAGTCCGGCAATCAGGACTTGACTGCGTGATGGCGATGACATGGCGTGGTCTCCTGTGATCTGACAAGAACCAGTCTGCGCCGTTGCGGTCCGATAGCAAAACGCGCATTGTTTGCGCATATGACAAGGAGAACTTGCCATTCGTCCGTCGCTGGAATCGCTTCGGATATTCGAGGTCTGCGTCGCGGCGGGCAGCTTTGTCAGCGCCGCCGACCGGCTTGCCTTGACGCCTGCGGCGGTGAGCCTGCGCATCCGCACGCTTGAGGCCGAACTCGGACAGGCCTTGTTCACCCGTGTCGGCCGCCGGGTGGTACCGACCGCGGCCGCGGTCGCATTGGCCGGTCAGATCCGTCGCGCCCTCAATAATATCAACGACGCGGTCGGCGCCTTTCAGGCGGCCGCAGCGCCCATTCGCGTCACCGCGCCCCCGACCTTTGCCGGTCGCTGGCTGGCCCCGCGTCTGGCGAGCTACCAGGCCCATGGCAATGCGACCATTGCGCTCGATATTTCTTCGGACCTGCGGGACTCGTCCGACTTCGATGTCGCGATCCGGACTGGCCGGGGCGGTTGGGACGGGCTAGACGAATATGCCCTGATGCCGGTCGATGTAACGCCTATGCTGGCGCCATCGCTGCTGGCCGGCCGCTCACTGGCCAATGCTGGGGACCTGGCCGATTTCGATCTCTTGCCGCATCCCGATTGGGGCAAGTGGTTCGCCCGGGCCGAATGCCCCATGCCTGCCGATCTTCGCTTTGTCGGCGTCGATTTTTCCATTTTCGAACTCATCGCCAATGCGGCCACATCCGCCATGGGCGTCGCACTGCTCTCGCCCGTCCTGTTCCGGCCGCTCCTGGATAGCGGGCAACTGGTGGCGCCATTGGACACGGTGCTGAAGGGGCCCGATTGGTACTTTGCGCTGATCCGCGAGGGCGATCAGCGGCTGGGGCCGCGTGCCTTTTGCGACTGGCTGCGCCAGGAGGTCGGGCAAACCGCCTGATAGAGCAGGCCATTTGCGGGCCGTCAGGGTCGAGTGCCGGTCCGGTCTAGACCCGGTTGACGCCCGGCATGCCGTCCAGCACGGCAAATTCCTGGAATTTTGCCGCCGTCGCCGCGGGGTCCTTGCGGTCGGAAATAGCCATCAGCTCCACCCGCGCCTGGTCGCTCGACAGATGCAGCAGGCAATAGCCATGCTTTCGTGCCTCGCCGAACTTGATATGCGGGTTTTCCGCCATCACCGTCGCCAAGGCACTGGCCGATGGCGGGTTGGAGGTGATCGAGCCGGTGACGAATTCGCTGGCCACCAATGCACCATCGGCCGCCTGCACATCGGCGGCATAGAAGGCGTGCAGATCCCCTCCGATCACCAATGGATTGGCGATACCCGCCCCCCGCATACTCGCCAGCAGCCGCTCACGGCCCGAGCGATAATGGTCCCAGCCATCATCGCTATAGCGGGTGCCCGGCCCCAGTTCGAGATCGCGCGCGGACAGCAGCGTTGTTTGCCCGATGATCGACCACTTGGCATCGCTCGCCTGCATGGTGCGGTCGAACCACGCCTCCTGTTCACGACCAAGCATGGAATAGCGATCCGGATCGGCCGGCTGCGGTGCGCCCGGCGCCGGATGGCGGTATTGCCGCGCATCGAGCAGCGTCAGGTCAACGAGATTGCCGAAGCGATGATGGCCATAGATGCGCAGGGCGTCGAAATTGGGTGCCGCCGATGGCGGCACCGGCATATGCTCATACCAGGCCTGATAGGCGGCGGCCCGGCGCTTGAGGAAAGCGGCGCGGTTGCGATCGCTGGGCGAGGCATCGCCCCCATAATTGTCGACCACCTCGTGGTCGTCCCAGGTCGCGAGCCACGGAAAGGCCGCATGGGCCGCCTGCAAATCCGGGTCGGACTTATAAAGCGCATAGCGGTCGCGATATTCGAATAGCAGCGACGGTGCCCCAGTGCCGTGCGAGCGCACATGCTGGGCCCCATAGCTCTTTTCATAGATGTAGTCGCCCAGATGCACGACCAGGTCGAGATCGCGCGCCGCCATGTCGCGATAGGCGCTATACCAGCCCTGCTCATATTGCTGGCAGGCGGCAAAGGCGAGGCTGAAGCGGCCATTGGCAGCCTCGGGCGCCGGCGCGGTCCGGGTACGCCCTACCGGGCTCAGCGCATCGCCGCAGCGAAAGCGGTAGAAATACCAGCGATCGGGCGCCAGCCCCTCCACTTCAACATGCACTGAATGGGCCCATTCCTGGCGAGCGCTGGCGATCCCCGCCTGTTCGACCAGGGCGAAGGTTTCATCTGAGGCAATTTCCCAGGCCACATCCAGGGGCGGATGCTGCGGCAAAGGCGCAAAGGAAAAGGGATCGGCCATATCGGGTTCGGCATCGGCAAAGATCAACCGCGTCCACAGGACAATACTGGTTGGCGTGGGGGTGCCGGACGCGACACCCAGGGCAAAGGGATCGCGGTCGAACCGCGCTGCTCGCACCGACCCCAGCATCGGCCAGACCGCTGCTGCCGCCAGTCCCGAGGCCAGAAAATGCCGCCGGCTGAGAGGGGAACCCATATGTGTCTCCATGGTCGAACACGTGTCGCCACGGCTTTGGCCATAGCCGGTGACATTGACATGACAAATTGCCGATCCTGCTGCGCCGGGGCCAATATCTGCGTCCAAAAGGAAATAAGGCGCGAGCGAGGTCGTCACATGATCACCGGTGAAACAGGGTGACCGAGGCCCTGAACCTTCAGTCTGCCTCCGGCTGGTTGGACAGGATTGCCCGAAGACAGCAGAAAACATATTCGGAGAGGTGCGTCGCCGGCATCTCGACAATCGGCGGCAATCGCAGGACATAGCGAGTCATGGCGAACCCCAAAAGCACGCTCGATACTGCACTCAGGGTTTGCGGTTCGGTGCGCTCATTGGCCAGTGCCGGGACAACTTGCGTTGCAAAGACTGTGCGCAGCCTGGTGGCGGAAGGCTCATGCGAGGGAGCCGAACGCAATAGGGCCTGAAAACGCGCGCCTGTTTCCCGATCCTCCCAAATCGCAACGAAATGGGCAGCAAGGCGCCTTGCCGTCTCCTCCGGTGACAACCCACTCACGTCGGGCAGGCGCAGGTTGAATTCGCTGGCTTCGGCGAACAATCCGTCCTTGCTGCCAAAATAGCGCATGATGAGTGCCGGGTCGCAATTGGCTCCCTCAGCGATATCGCGAACGGACACGCCGTCAAAGCCGCGTTCGGCGAATAGGCTTTTGGCGGTCTCAAAAATGCGCGCCCGCGTGCGTTCGGACTTCGATGGGGCCAGGCTTTGCGTCATGCCGGCATTTTTTCAACATTTGTTGACAAACGCAAGTGGCCATCATAAAAGTCAACAAGTGTTGAACAATGGAGTTCGTCATGTCGTCAAAGCTTGCCTCCGCACTGACCGTCCTGTCTTGCATCTTCACCCTCATCGCCGCGGCCATCGTTCTGGTCGGACCCTTTGCGGCAGCACTCATTGCCGCAATCAGCGCTATCGCCTTTGCTGCCTGGCTCTGGACATATGATGTGGGCGAGGCCGAAACCCGTAACCTGCTCTCGCCCTATCTCGCCATTCCGCCGCTCTTTGTCGCGCTGTCCGCGGCACGCTATGCCGGCGGCTGGGTGGAACTGCTGGCAACCCACTACGTCGGCCTGTTCAGCCCGGCCTTCGCCTTCACAGGCTCGAACTGGTTCGTGCTCCTGGTTTGCACTCCGGCGACGGTGATTCTTTTCGGCGGGTATTTGCTGAGCCGGCGCGCACCCATGGGCCGATATATGGCCTGGTGGGCGGCGCTCTACGCGGTGTCCGAGGGCGTTGTGCAATTGGCCGGCGGCTTTGCCGCAGACGCCGGACCGCTGGTCCTGGTCTCGGCCACATTGAGTCTGGCGCTTATTGGGGTCGGATTGGTGCTTTTGCAGCGGCTATTGGCGCCCAAAGCCGCTAGAGTTGAGGTTCCGCCTCCGCTCAGCGATCGCCAGCGCCTGCTCTGGGCCGCCCTCTTTGTCGCATCGGTCGGTGTTTACAGCGCCACCCTTCTCACCCAGGCAGGGCCGCTGCCCGTTTTCATCGTAGGTGGCTCCATGCTGGGCGGCATTATCGGCTGGTGGCTCACCACTTCTCGGGTTCCCGCCGACCCCTCCTGGTCGGTGCCGCTTTTCCTCCTGCTGCTCACCCTCTTCTACATTCACGTGGGTGAAGAGGCCCTGACCAACTTCAATGGCATGATCGCGGAAATCTCCGGCCAGCCCTGGAGCGACTACGACTTTATGATCCTGATTGGCCTGATCGGTCCCGTGGTCTGGTTTTTTGCCGCCTGGAGCCTATGGAAGCGGCAGGCAATCGGCAATTTCATCTTCTGGTTCCTGATCGTGGGGATGATTCTGGGTGAGCCGACCCATCTCATCGTCTTTCCCATCCGGCGGATGATGATGCTGGATAGTGGCTACGAATATTTCTCAGGCATGTATACGGCGCTCTTTCCCATGATTCCGGCGATCCTGGCGCTGGTTCGGATCACGCGTGATCATCGCATTGGAAAGGTCGCTTCATGAAACCGTTTCTCATTATTCTGGCCCTTGTCTGGTCAACGCCGGCTTTCGCCCATGGCTTTGCGGGCAGCGGCATTATCCACCCTTTGACCGGGCTCGATCACATGTTGGCGATGGTGGCGGTTGGCGCATGGAGCGCCCAATTGGGCGGGGCCGCCCTATGGCGCGTACCAGTGGCATTCCTGTTCGCGATGCTGGTGGGGGGCGCTGTGGGCATGGTCGGGCTCGCGGTGGGCGGCATGGAGGCCACGATTGCCAGCTCCGTTCTGCTGCTTGGCGTCGCGATCACCTGGGCACGACCCGTCGCGCTTCCTGTTGCACTGACGGCCACCCTCGCATTCGGCTTTGCCCATGGGCATGCCCATGGTGCGGAAATGCCGCTGTCGATAAGTCCTGCCCTCTATGTCCTGGGATTCCTGCTGACCACCGCCGGGCTGCATGTGATCGGTCTGGTTGGTGCCGCTTTGATCATCGAGCGGGGGCCTTCTGGCATGCGCCTTCTGCGCGGCGCCGGAGGGGTGGCCGCCATTATCGGAAGCGTCATGCTGCTGGCCTGAATTCGCGTTTGGGCGCCGCGCTGAAGAGCCGCCGTGTCTCACGGCGCGCTCACACCGCGCAGACCACTCAATTGCCGCCAATCTATTCGTAATATCAATACTATAGCACTGCCATGAGCGGTGCCAAAAAAGCAAAAAGGGTCCCGAAGGACCCTTTGCACCAAGGCTTGCGATACCTTGGAAACTGGAGCGGGCGATGGGATTCGAACCCACGACCCTAACCTTGGCAAGGTTATGCTCTACCCCTGAGCTACACCCGCGCTCCGTCTCGCAGCACTTGTAAGTGCGGCGACGGGCGCTATATGCCCAATCGCTGATCCGATTGCAACCCGGTTTTTTGACGATTTGTCTTTCTTGCTTAAACCTGTGGGAATCGGGGCTTGCCAGTTGGGCATTCGCGGGCGCAAAAAGGCCGCGAATGCTGCCTTTCCTGCCCAGTCGAAGAGTGGAAAACCATGACCTTGTCTTTTGATGGCGCCCCTGCCGCCGCCCCGGTGCCCGCCGACTTGATCCGGGAGGGCACCGATGCCGGCTTTAAAGCCGATGTTATCGATGCCTCGCTCGACGTGCCCGTGCTCGTCGATTTCTGGGCGCCCTGGTGCGGGCCCTGCCGCCAGCTTGGGCCCGCCATCGAAAAGGTCGTCACCGAAAAGGCCGGCCAGATCAAACTGGTCAAGATCAATATCGACGAGCATCCCCAGATTGCCGGTCAGCTCGGGGTGCAATCCATTCCGGCCGTCTTTGCCTTTGCCGGTGGCCGCCCGGTCGACGGCTTCATGGGCGCAATGCCCGAAGGCGAAGTGCGCCGCTTTGCCGAAAAGCTGATTGCCGCCGCTTCTGCCGCGGGTGGTGCTCAGCCCAATGGTGGCGATTCGCTCGAGGCCCAGATCGCCCAGGCCAACGAGGCCGCAAAGGCGGCGGTGGCCGCCGGTGACCTGGGCCAGGCCGCCCAGATTTTCGGCATGGTGCTGCAGCATGCGCCGGACAATGCCGAGGCCCTGATCGGCCTGGCCGGCGTCTATGTCAGCGCCGGCGAGATCGACCAGGCCAAGGCCACGCTCGATCTGGTGCCCGAGGACAAGCGCAACGGCGATGCCTATATCGCCCATAGCCATGCCATTCGCCTCAAGGAAGAGGCGGCCGGCCTCTCCGAAGCGGCCACCCTGGAAGCGGCCATTGCCGCCGATCCGGACGATCATCAGTCCCGGCTCGACCTGGCTGTAGTCCTCAATGCCGAAGGCAAGCGCCTGGAGGCCGCCGAGGCCCTGGTCGCCAGCTTCAAGCGCGACCGGGCATGGAACGACGAAGCGGCGCGCAAGAAGCTGCTTGAATTCTTCGAAGCTTGGGGCCCCAAGGACCCCGCCACGCTCAAGGGGCGTCGCCTCCTTTCGGCGGTGCTCTTTTCCTGACAGGATATCCTGAATGCCAAAGCGCCCGACCAGCCCCGCAGAGCTGCCCAAATCCGTTCCGGTCTTTCCGCTGAGCGGCGCGCTGCTATTGCCTTACGCGCACCGTCCGCTCAATATTTTCGAGCCGCGTTACATCGAGATGGTTGACGCCGCCCTGCGTGGGGACCGGCTGATCGGGCTGATTCAGCCCGAAGACACCAGCGAGGAGAGCCCCAAGGGTCGCGCCCCGCTGCAATCGGTGGGGTGCCTGGGGCGCCTCACCCATTTCGAGGAAAGCGGCGATGGCCGCTATTTCATTATTCTCGAAGGGGTCACCCGCTTCCGCCTGCTCCATGAGTTGACCGTGATGACCCCCTATCGGCAATGCGTGATTTCTGCCGAAGGCTATGAGGCCGATTTTTCCCGCAATCACGGCGAGGACGCGGTCGATCGCGCCCGCTTCGTCAAGATGATGCGCGACTATGCCGAATTCGCCAATTTCGAGCTCAATTGGGAAGAGATCGAATCGACCGGCACCGCGGATCTGGTCAATTTCTGCTGCATGGTTTCGCCCTATGGGGCGGCGGAAAAGCAGGTTTTGCTCGAAGCCAAAACCCTCGAAGAGCGCGCCGAGACGCTAATCGCCATGACCGAATATGAAATGGCGCGCGGCGGCACGGACGGCGCCGCGCCGCTCAATTGATGGCCGAGCCCCCCACCGGGCCCGAGCCGCGCCACGTCGTGGCACCGCAAATGCTCGAAATGCTGGTCTGCCCGTTGACCAAGACCCGGCTGACCCTCACGGCCGACAGGACCGAGCTGATCTCGGTCGCCGCGCGGCTGGCCTTTCCCATCCGCAAGGGTGTGCCCCTGCTCAGCATCGAAGAAGCCCGCAACGTGGACCCCGAGGAAATCCAGCACCACTCGCGATAGGGTGGACTGACCGTTCTAGATCGGCATGCCGCTGAGCAGTTTTGGGGCGCCGCTACCGACACCCGCTGCGGCCCGGATCAAAGCGGATTTGACCGGACCGGCGCGATCGACAAGGCCCAGTCCGAAATCGCGCAGGGCCCGAACGGGGGCCACATCATTAGAAAACAGCCGGTTCATTCCGTCGGTGACCATGGCCATGGAGGCGGTGTCGAGGCGCCGCCAGCTCTGATAGCGCGCCAGCACATCCGGTCCGCCATGATCGAGGCCGAGGCGCAGGGCCTCCACCAGCACTTCGGCCAATGCCGCCACATCCTTGAGCCCCAGATTGAGCCCCTGGCCGGCAATGGGATGTACCACATGGGCCGCATCGCCGATCAGCGCCAGGCGCGGGCCGATAAAGCTCCGTGCCAATTGCAGGCGCAGCGGAAAGCCCATGAGCTTGTCCTCGAGCGTAACGCGGCCCAGAACCGATCCCATCGCTGCCTCGATTTCCGCGGCCAGATCGTCCGGCGCCATGGCTAGCAAGCGCGGCGCATCGGCGCTGGTTTCCGTCCAGACCAGAGAGGAGCGATTTCCGGGCAATGGCAGGCTGGCAAAGGGGCCGGCGGGCCGGAAATGTTCGTAAGCCACCCCCTCATGGCTCAATTCGTGCGCAATGGTCGCCACCAGGCCCGTCTGGCCGTAATCGTGGCCGACGGTTCCGATACCTGCGCGCTTGCGCAGATTGGATTGCGCTCCGTCGGCGGCCACGATCAGGGGCGCCACAAGCATGCGGCCATCAGCCAGGGCAAGTCGCCCCGATGCACCCTCGGCGGCCCAATCGGTAATTTCGGCGGGCGCTACAACGGTAATCGCATTCTCCACCGCCGCCATCAGCGCAGTGCTGCTGGCCTGGTTGGGCACCATATGGGCGAAAGGCTCGCCCGGCGCCACATCCCCGTCAAAGCTGAGGAAAAGCGGCCGCGACAGGTCGTTCCTGCCCGAATCGGTAATCTGCATGCGCGCAATGGGCTGGGATTGGCCTTCCATGTCCTTCCAGACGCCCAGCGCCTCGAATATGCGGCGCACGCCCGCAGCTATGGCCGAGGCGCGATTGTCGCGTGGCACCGAGAGCGGCCGGCGGTCCACCAGGGCGACATCGATACCGGGCGCCGAACGGACCAGTGCCAACGCCAGGGTCATGCCCACAGGGCCACCCCCTACAATGATAACGTCATGCCGCTGCGCGCCGGGATGGGACATATCGATCTCCTTGCCGCCCATTGTCCGCTCTGGCCGTCCGGGAGGCAAGCGCGTCATTGCCGCGGCAAAAATGCACAAAATATAGGCGTATTGAAATTTCGGCCAAGCAAGTGGTTACTATTTGGGCATTTGTACGCTGCCTTGGAGTTGCCACAAATCAGCCGGAAATGCTCCCGACTCACTAAGGCATTGTAAATATTGGATTTATATCCAGAAGACCCAGTTTGGCACGGCTCTTGAGTCCAGTGGTGCATCGGACACCCAAGGCAGAAAGGGGCAAGCATGAAACTGGTGGTTGCAATCATCAAACCATCACGGCTCGAGGAGGTGCGCCAGGCACTCAACTCGCTCGACGTTCACGGCATGACCGTGACCGAGGTGAAGGGCTATGGCCGCCAGAAAGGCCATTCCGAAATCTACCGCGGCACCGAATATGCCGTGCATTTCCTGCCCAAGCTCAAGGTCGAGATCGCCGTCGATGACGGCATTGCCGATGCGGTGAGTGCCGCTATCCGCGATGCCGCCCAGACCGGCCGTATCGGCGACGGCAAGATTTTCGTGCTCGACCTGCTCGCCGTTACGCGCATCCGCACCGGTGAAACCGGCGCTTCCGCGCTTTGACGCCACCGATTTCAGGAGAAATAAAGACAATGACAGGGTTCAAGACTCCCCTAAAGATCGCGGGTGGTGTGGCGTTGACCTCGCTTCTGCTCGCCCTTCCGGCTCTCGCCCAGGATGCGGCGCCGGCCGAAGAAATGGTCGAGGCGGCTGCAACCGCCTCCCAGGATGTCGTCTTCATCCTCAATACGCTGCTGCTCTTGATCGGTGGCTTCCTGGTGTTCTGGATGGCCGCTGGCTTTGCCATGGTCGAAGCGGGCATGGTCCGCACCAAGAACGTCTCCATGCAGCTTCTGAAGAACGTTTCGCTCTTCGCTGTGGCCTGCCTTCTCTACTACCTCATCGGCTACAACCTGATGTATCCGCTGGGCAATTGGGCCATCGGTTCGGATGAAACCGGCGGCTATCTCGGCGCCTTCGGCATCGCCGTCCTTGAGGCTGTGGGCATCACTGCCGACCAGGCCGACGACATTTCCTATGCCGCGACCAGCTCGGACTTCTTCTTCCAGGTGATGTTCTGCGCCACAACTGCCTCGATCGTTTCGGGCACGCTGGCCGAACGCATCAAGATCTGGCCCTTCCTGATCTTCACGGTCGTGCTGACCGGCCTCATCTACCCCATCCAGGGCGCCTGGAAGTGGGGCGGCGGTTTCCTCGACAGCCAGTTCGGCTTCCTCGATTTCGCCGGTTCCACCGTGGTGCACTCGGTGGGTGGCTGGGCCGCTCTGGCGGGCGTGCTGTTGCTCGGCGCCCGTCGCGGCAAGTACAATGCCGATGGTTCGGTCAATGCCATGCCCGGCTCCAACATGCCGCTGGCAACCCTGGGCATGTTCATCCTCTGGCTCGGCTGGTACGGCTTTAACGGTGCCTCCCAGCTCGCCATGGGTTCGGTGGGCGACGTGGCCGATGTCGGTCGCATCATGGCCAATACCAATGCCGGTGCCGTCGGTGGCGCCCTGGCCGCGATGATCCTGACCGCCATCATCTACAAGAAGGTCGACTTGACCTTCGTGATCAACGGCGCTCTGGCCGGTCTGGTGTCCATCACCGCTGAACCGCTGTTCCCGGGCCTGGGCACCGCGACCATCATCGGTGCTGTCGGCGGCATCATCGTCGTCCTGGCCGTGCCCATGCTCGACAAGCTCAAGATCGACGACGTGGTCGGCGCCATTCCGGTCCACCTGCTCGCCGGCATCTGGGGCACCATTGCGGTGGTCTTCACCAATCCCGATGCGACCCTGGGCGGCCAGCTGATCTCGATCATCATCGTCGGCATCTTCGTCTTCGTGGTGAGCTTCGTGGTCTGGTTCATCCTCAAGGCGACCATGGGTCTGCGTCCGACCGCTGAAGACGAAGATCTGGGCCTGGACAAGGCCGAGGTCGGCGTCGAGGCCTATCCCGAGTTCAAGTAACGCAATCTGGATGGCCGGGTCCGCCCGGCCATCCGCCGCTTGCCAGCGGCGTGCAGCCCGCGTCCCTCTTGGCCCGCCACAGAGGCTTCCCACTCGCAAAATGCGCGGACTGCACACCCCTGGCAAGTTGCCCAGAAATTAAGCATTGTATCGAAATTCTGCACGGAATTTAGGCATCGATCTGCCCAATTCCGTGGCTCACTGCGTCGTCAAGTTGCAAGCATCTGAAAATCAACGACAAATCACTGCCGGTTCATTTGGCACGGGGTTTGACTCTTCTATGACGTTCCAGCAAGCGCCGCGGCGCCAAAAGGGGGTCACATGAAACTGGTGGTTGCCATTATCAAGCCTTCCCGACTCGAAGACGTCAGGCAGGCGCTTACCACACTCGACGTGCACGGCATGACCGTGACCGAAGTGAAGGGTTATGGCCGGCAGAAGGGTCATTCCGAGATCTATCGCGGCACCGAATATGCCGTGCATTTCCTGCCCAAGCTCAAGCTCGAAATCGCAGTCGATGACGACCTGGTCGACCAGATCGTTTCGGCCATCCGCGAAACGGCCCAGACCGGGCGCATTGGCGATGGCAAGATTTTCGTGCTCGATCTCCTGGCCGCGACCCGCATCCGCACTGGTGAAACCGGCGCTTCGGCGCTGTGAGCCGCTTCCCAATTCCGGAGACAAATAGAATGAAACTGTCCAAAGTTCTGGGGGGCGCAACTCTGGCCTCCCTCCTTATGGCCCTGCCGGCCTTTGCCCAGGATACAGCGGCACCCGCCGCCGAAGCTGTTGCCGAGACGGCCGCTGCCGTCGTTGACAAGGGCGATGTGGCCTGGATGCTGGTCTCGACCATGGTCGTCATTGTCATGACCGTTCCGGGCCTGGCCCTGTTCTATGGTGGCCTGGTGCGTGCCAAGAACATCTTGAGCGTATTGACCCAGGTGTTTCTCGGCTTCTCCATGATTGCCATTCTCTGGGTCGCCTATGGCTATTCGCTGGCTTTTGCCGGCCCCACCGAGGGTGGCCTCTCCGCCTTTTTCGGCGATTTCTCCAAGTTCTTCCTCTCCGGCGTGACGCTCGAATCCACCGCCGCCACCTTCTCGGCCGGCTTCGAGCTGCCCGAAATGGTCTTTGTGATCTTCCAGCTCACCTTCGCCTGCATCACCTCGACCCTGATCGTGGGCGGCATTGCCGAGCGCATGAAATTTGGTGCCCTCATGGCGTTCCTCGCCATCTGGTTCACCTTCTCCTACATCCCCATGGCCCATATGGTCTGGTCCGGTCCCGGCCTGCTTTTCGGCATGGGCGCCTATGACTTTGCCGGCGGCACCGTGGTGCATATCAATTCCGGTGTGGCCGCCCTGGTCGCCGCCCTGATGCTGGGCGCGCGCAAGGGCTATCTCAAGGAACCCATTCCGCCGCATAATCTGGTGCTCACCTATATTGGTGCGGGCCTCCTGTGGTTCGGCTGGTTCGGTTTCAATGCCGGCTCGAACCTGGAAGCCAATGCGCTGACGGCCGTTGCCCTGGTCAACACCATCCTCGCCCCTGCCGCCGGTGCTCTGGCCTGGGCCCTGGCCGAGCGGGTCACCCGCGGTCACGCTTCGGCTCTGGGTGCGGTTTCCGGTGCTGTGGCTGGCCTGGTGGCCATTACACCCGCCGCCGGCTTCTCCGGCGTGGGTGGTGCCATTGTGCTCGGCGCCGTCGCCGGCGTGATCTGTCTCTGGGCCGTGGTCAATCTCAAGCCCATGCTCAAATATGACGATAGCCTCGACGTTTTCGGCATTCACGGCGTGGGCGGCATTGTCGGTGCCCTGGGTACCGCCATCGTCGCCAACCCCTCCTTCGGCGGCTATCCGCTGGACGGCTATGACATGGGCGGCCAGTTCATGATCCAGCTCACCAGCGTTGTGGTTGCCGTCGTCTGGTCGGGCGTCGTGGCCCTGCTCGCCATGCTGATCGTCAAGGCTCTGTTCGGCGGAGCCAAGGTGTCCGAGCAGGCCGAAAGCGATGGTCTCGACCTCGCGACCCATGGCGAACGCGCCTACAACTAAGCATTCTGGCGGGCGGCACCATGGTGCCGCCCGTTCCATGTCCGGCAATTGCCGATGGTTAGCACGCGATTAACCACACATGGTTAGCATGACGGCATTACGGCCCACTTCGATGGTTTGCGGGCCGAAAGTGAGTAATGCGTTTCATGCCCAGCCATCCCGTTCCGACCCTCGACGAAGTTCGCAGCCTGCCGGCCCGCGCCGCCCGTAATCCGGGCCGGTCGGCCAAGGCGCCAATGCCGCCGCCGGCCATTGCCATTCGCATTCCGTTGCGCATTGCCGGGCTCCTGGTTCTGGGACTATGCGCCATTCTTCTGGCGTCGCTCGCCTCCTGGTCGGTCGATGATCCGTCCTTGTCGCTGGCCACGGTCAAGGCCCCGGCCAATTGGCTGGGCTATCCCGGTGCGGTCATTGCCGATCTGACCTTCCAGTTTCTGGGGCTGGCGGGCCTGGTCATGGTCGTGCCGCTGGCGCTGTGGGGCTGGACCATGGCGCGCCGGCATGTGGTGACCCATGCGGGATTGCGCCTGGCCTCTTGGATCGGGGCCGTCCTTTTGTCCTCGGGCGTGTTCGCTTTCGTCGCCATGCCGGAAACATGGCCCCTGCCCACCGGGCTGGGCGGGCTTGCCGGCATGCTGTTCACCAATCTGGCCGGGCTGATCGCCGGAGCCGACCCGCAGCCGGTAACCTCGGGCCTGTTCGCCATCATTCTCGCCGCGCCGGCCCTGGCGCTGTTCTGGATCGCCATGGGGCTGGGCACATCCATTCCCGCGCGGCCATCGAAAGTCGCTGCGGCGCGCCAGGCCGATGACGAGCGCGAGCCCAATCCGGTCGTCGAGGTCGCCATGGGCGCCATCGTGCATATGGCTTATTCCATGCGCACCGCCTTCCGCCGTGCCAAGGCCGAGCATGCCGCCCGCCGGGCTGCCGACGAGCAGCACGATTTCGACCATGGCGCCGAGCCGCCCATGCATGCCGCACCCGACACGCCTATGGATCGCGAACCGGTCAGCGTTGCACCGCAGCGCCGCATCCATGTACCCAGCCCGCAGGTCGAACCCAGTTTCGAGCCTTCGGCGCGCATCATGGCGCAGCCGGAATATGACGACACCGCCATCGATTATCCCGACGAGCCGGATGACGATATCCCCTTCGTGCCCGATGCGCCCATGCCCTCGCGCACGCAACGCGGCGATTCGCGCTTTCATCCTGCCGATCCGGCCGCGCCCCGCGTGGCAGCACCGGCGCCGCGCCCGGCCCAGGGCCAGCGTCAGTTCCGCGAGGCTCAGGGCTCGCTGCTCGATGAGCCGGCAGGGTTTGAGCTGCCTGAATTGAGCCTATTGGCGGAGCCCAAGCGCTCCGGCCCCATGCCCGAGCATTCCCCGGAACGCCTTGAAGAGATGGCGCGGCAGCTCGAAGCCGTGCTGGGCGATTTCGGCGTCAAGGGCGACATTATCAATGTCCGCCCCGGCCCGGTCGTCACCCTGTTCGAACTCGAACCGGCGCCCGGCATCAAATCGAGCCGCGTGATCTCGCTGGCCGACGACATTGCCCGTTCCATGAGCGCTATTTCGGCCCGCGTCGCCGTGGTGCCGGGGCGCAATGCCATTGGCATAGAGCTGCCCAATCAGAGCCGGGAAACCGTCTATTTCCGCGAAATGCTGGCCTCGTCCGACTTCGAGAAAATGAAGGGCAAGCTGCCCATCTGCCTGGGCAAGACCATTGGCGGCGAGCCGGTCATTGCCGACCTCGCCCGCATGCCCCACCTGCTCATTGCCGGCACCACCGGTTCGGGCAAGTCGGTAGGCATCAACACCTTCATTCTCTCGCTGCTCTACCAGATGACGCCCGAGCAGTGCCGCATGATCATGATCGACCCGAAGATGCTCGAGCTCTCGATCTATGACGGCATTCCGCACCTTCTTACTCCAGTGGTGACGGACCCCCAGAAGGCGGTCGTTGCCCTGAAATGGGCCGTGCGCGAAATGGAAGATCGCTATCGCAAGATGAGCAAGATCGGTGTCCGCAACATCGACGGCTTCAATCAGCGTGTGGCCGAGGCCCGGAAGGAAGGCCGCACCATTACCCGCACGGTGCAGACCGGCTTTGACCGCGAAACCGGCGAGGCGATTTTTGAGAGCGAGGAATTCGATCTCGAGCCCTTGCCCTATATCGTCATCATCGTCGACGAAATGGCCGACCTGATGATGGTGGCCGGCAAGGACATTGAAGGCGCCATCCAGCGCCTGGCGCAGATGGCCCGCGCCGCCGGCATCCATATGGTCACCGCAACCCAGCGTCCCTCGGTCGACGTCATCACCGGCACCATCAAGGCGAATTTCCCGACGCGTATCTCCTTCATGGTGACGTCCAAGATCGACAGCCGCACCATTCTGGGCGAGCAGGGCGCCGAGCAGCTCCTGGGCAATGGCGACATGCTCTACATGGCCTCTGGCGGCCGCACCAAGCGCCTGCACGGTGCCTTTGTGTCCGACGGCGAAGTCGAGAGCGTGGTCAATCATTTGAAGAGCCAGGGCACGCCGGATTATCTCGACAATATCACCGAGGAAGAAGAAAGCGGCTATGGCGAGGGCGGCGGCTCGGGCGACGAAAGCTATGCCGGCTCGGGCGACGAGCTTTACGACAAGGCCGTCCACATTGTGATGACCGACAAAAAGGCCTCGACCTCCTACATCCAGCGGCGCCTGGCCATTGGCTACAACAAGGCGGCGACGCTCATTGAGCGCATGGAAAATGAAGGGGTCATCAGCCCAGCCAACCATGCCGGTAAACGCGAAATCCTGGTCGGAGACAATGCCGACGGCTATTGAGCCGCCGAGCGCTGGTTGCATAGGCCCGGCAATGCCGGGCCTTTGATTTTGACGCGCAGACTCGACACTATTTCAGTTATGACTTATATAAGTTATAACTGAAATAGAGGATATGCTGATGACTTTTGACATTGCGGCGCATCTGGGCGCCATCACGCGCGAAGTGCGCGACCGTGAGATTGAGGGCAAGCCCGGCAAGGTCATTATCGCCTCGCGTGTCTATGACACGACGCCGGCCGATCTTTGGGATGCGCTGACCCAACCCGACCGTATCAGCCGCTGGTTTGCGCCGATCAGCGGTGAGCTCAAGCTGGGCGGCCGCTACGCCGTCAAGGACAATGCCAGCGGCACGATCACCGCGTGCGAGCCGCAAAAGCGCGTTGAACTGACCTGGGAATTTGGTGGATATACCAGCTGGGTCAATTTCAGCATTTCGCCGGCCGACGGGGGGACGCTGCTGGAGCTTGAACATATTGCCCATGTCAGCCCGCACTGGACCCAATTTGGCGCCGGTGCCGTTGGCGTCGGCTGGGAGCTGGGATTTTTGGGGCTGGCCGCGCATTTGAAACGTCCTGCCGATGATGTGCGGGCCGAAGGGGTGAACAATTGGGAGACCTCGCCAGAGGCCAAGGAACTGGTGCGCCAGGCCAGTGCCGGTTGGGGGAAGGCCGAGATCGCAGCCGGCGAGGCACCCGAACAGGCGCATAGGGCCGCCGAGGCGACGCGGCGCTTCTTTTCCGGCGAGCCGCCATTGGAGACCTGATGCACGCTTTTGACGTTCTTGGCGACCCGGTGCGCCGCCGCATCCTCGAACTGCTTGCTGAAAAAGAGCACGCGTCAGGGGAGGTCGTTGCGGTGATCGTGCCTGAGTTCGGCATTTCCCAGGCGGGGGTCAGCCAACACCTCAAGGTCCTGCGCGAGAACGGTTTCGCGCAGGTCCGTGTCGAAGGTACCCGCCGCGTCTATCAGCTCGACACGACCCCGTTGCGGGGCGTCGATGACTGGCTGGAGCGATTTCGCGTATTTTGGCCGGTCCGCATGGAAGCTCTGGCCACCGAGATTGCGCGGGGCAAGAAACAGCGCGGCAAACGCGACTAGCCGCGCTCGCCATTTGGTGAAAGCGACCGGCGCGGAACTTTCCACCTGTTGCCGCAATTGCTGCCTAGGTTAGGGTCAGTACACAAGACCCAGCGTGGAGTGCCAGTTCATGATTCGCCGTACCGCCCTGATGTTCGGATTTGCTGCGGCACTTGCGCCTCTACTGCCGGCGCTCGCACAGAGCCGGGCGCTGACGCCCGAAGAGCAGCAATTGATCAATGAGATCAATGCCCACAATACGGCAATCCGCACCATGGTGGGCCGGTTCCTGCAGATCGACACCAATGGCGGCCGTCAGGAAGGCACTTTCTTTCTCGAGCGGCCAAACAAGGTCGCCTTCCGCTATGCGCCCCCCAGCCGCGAGGAGATCGTCTCGATCGGGCGCGGCTTTTACGTCGTGGACCGGCGCGAAGAGACCTATTACGCCTATCCTCAGGACTCGATCCCGCTCCGCCAGTTCCTGGGCGACCAGATCAACCTGCTCAATGCCAATGTTATCGACGTTACCAATACCGATGGCTATCTCTCGATCACCGTCATCGACAATACGGTGGCCGGCACCGTGCAGGTCTCGCTGATCTTTGACACCGAAACCAAGGATCTGGCGCAATGGACGCTGGTCGAGCCCTCAGGCTCCGAGCTGACCTTCTCGCTTTACGATGTGCAGAAGGGCGTTGAAATTCCCAACCACTTCTTCACCTTCCCCTCGACCTATCGCGGCAAGGAGCCGGGGACCTGACGCCGTCCTGCAGGCAATATGCCTATAAGGCCCGGTCGATCCGGGCCTTTTTGCTGGTCAATGGCCAAAAGCCAGCAAGGCAATAAGGCCCGCGCCGCCCACCACAATGCGCCACCAGGCAAAGGGGGCAAAGCCGTAGCGGCTGACGAAATTCAGGAGATAGCGCACCACCAATGCGCCCGCCACAAAGGCCGCCGCAAAGCCGATGGCCACATTGAGCGCGATGCTGGTGTCGATCAGATCGCGGCTTTTATAGAGATCATAGCCAAAGGCGCCCACCATGATCGGCAGGGCGATAAAGAAGGTGAATTCGGCCGCCGCCCGCTTGCTGGCGCCGAACAGCATGCCCCCCACCACGGTCGAGCCGGAGCGCGAGACACCCGGCACCAGGCTCAACATCTGAAACAGGCCGATGATCAGCGCCAGATGCCAGGGGAAACGGTAGATATCGTCATATTTGGGCTCAAGCTTGAGGCGGTCCACAATGAGCAGGACAATGCCGCCGACCAGCAGCGTGATGCAGATCAGCATGGCCGATTCCCACAAATCGCCCTGGATGAAGTCGCGCAGCAGCACGCCGGCGATCACCGCGGGCAGGCAGGCCAGCACCACGGCAAGCGCGAACTGCCAGGCATAGGCCTTGCCGGTCAGCGCATCGCGGATCAGCATGCCCAGCTTGGCGAAATAGACCGTGATTACCGCCAGAATGGCACCGAGCTGGATCAGCACGATAAAGGTCTTGGGCTGGCTCAGGCCGAAGAAATGATCGGCCAGCAACAGGTGGCCGGTCGAGCTGACCGGCAGGAATTCTGTGAGCCCTTCCAGGATTCCGAGGATAAGGGGCACAAAAAGACCTTGATCGGCGTTCATTTGATCCCCTAACTCGTTCCCAGGGTTGTTTTTGCCCACGTCTCTTAGCGGTGTTCGCCAAATGCGCCAAGCGGGGGACGCGCGAAGCAGACCCGCAACCATTTCAGAGCCTTGTTCATGCCCAGCCTTGTGCATTACCCGCTTGATCCTGCTTCCCGCCTCATCCGGCTGATGTGCGCCGAATATGGCGTGCCGCTGGATCTGGAGGAGACCAAGCCCTGGCTGCGCGAAGAGGCTCTGTTGGCCATCAATCCGGCCGCGACCCTGCCCATTCTGTTCACCGAAGCGGATCAGCCCATCGTTGGCATATTGGCCACCATCCATGCGGTTGAGGATTTCTATACCCCCGACGCAGTGGGCGGCCTGTTCCCCACCGATCCCCTGGACCGGGCCGAGATGTGGCGCCTGGCCGAATGGGCCCTGGTCAAGCTCAATGACGAGGTGACGCGCTATCTGCTCGAGGAGAAGATCGCCAAGCGCGACCAGCGCGGCGCCACGCCCGAACCCTCGGTCCTGCGGGCCGCCAAGGCCAATCTCACCGAGCATCTGCTCTATTTCAACTGGCTGCTGGCCAGCCGCAACTGGGTGGCAGGCGACACCATGACCCTTGCCGATTTTGCCCTGGCCGCGCACTTTTCCACGCTCGACTATATGGGCGATATCGACTGGTCCAAAGTGCCGGGCGAAACCCGGGACTGGTATTCCCGCATCAAGTCGCGACCGGCCTTCCGCACCCTGCTCAATGACCGTGTCGTGGCCATGCCGCCCTCCAAGGGCTATGCGGATCTGGACTTTTAGTCCTATCTGACGGCATGGCCCAAGCCGGCACCGAAAAACTCGTCTCCGAACTCAGGGCCCGTGCCCTGGGGTTGGGCTTTGATGCCTTTGGCATTGCCCGCGCCGATGCCCGGCCCGACCTGCCCGAAAAACTGCACCACGCCCTGGCCGAAGGCTGGCACGCCGATATGGATTGGATGGCCGAAACCGAAGAGCGTCGGGGCGATCCGCGCCGGCTGTGGTCCGATGCGCGCTCGGTCATCTTGCTCGGTGTCAATTACGGCCCCGAGATCGACCCCATGGACCTCCTTGCCGAAAAGAGCGTCGGCAATATTTCCGCCTATGCCCGCAATCGCGATTATCACGACATCATCAAGGGGCGCTTGAAAGAGCTGGCGGGGCTTCTTGCCCGGCGCGCCGGCGTCGATGTGAAGGTCTTTGTCGATACCGCGCCCCTGATGGAAAAGCCGCTGGCCGAGGCGGCGGGGCTTGGCTGGCAGGGCAAGCATTCGGTACTGGTCAGCCGCCAATTCGGATCCTGGCTGTTTCTGGGCGCCATCCTCACCGATCTCGACCTGCCCCCGGACCAGCCGCATGCCGAAAGCTGCGGCTCCTGCACCAAATGCCTCGATGTCTGCCCCACCAACGCCTTTCCCGCGCCATTCCGCCTCGATGCACGAAAATGCCTCGCCTATTACTCGGTCGAGCATAAGGGCCCCATTCCGCGCGAATTCCGCCGCCCCATGGGCAATCGTATCTATGGTTGCGACGATTGCCTGGCCGTCTGCCCCTGGAATAAATTTGCCTCGATCAGCCGTGAGGCCAAGCTCAGGAGCCGCCCTGAATTTGAACGCCCGCCACTGGCCGCGCTGGCGCAACTGGACGATGCGCAGTTCCGCGCCCTGTTTGCCGGCTCCCCGGTCAAGCGCATTGGGCATGCGCGGTTTTTGCGCAATGCGCTGATTTGCATCGGTAATTCGGACGACCGGGATTTGCTGCCTCTCGTGGAGGCCAGGCTGGGTGACCCATCGCCTCTGGTGCGCGGCGCTGCGATATGGGCCTTGCGGCGGCTCGATGCGGAACGGGCCGAGAGCTTGCGGCTGGACAGGCTGGCGCAGGAAAGCGATAGCGATGTCCGGACGGAATGGGAGGGCGCGGTCTGATGCGAGCATTTTTCTTTGGCTTGGGTTTTTCCTCCATCAATGCGGCGGAGGCCATGCGCCAGGGCGGTTTCGCGCACATTGGCGGCACGGTGCGCTCGGAAGAAAAGGCCGCGCAATTGCGGGCCGACAATATTGACGCCGTGCTGTTCGACGGTACGACGCCCGGCCCTGCTATATGGGACGCACTGGCCAGGGTTAGCCATGTCATCCTGTCCATTGCGCCTGACGACAGAGGCGATCCGGTTCTGCGCCATCACCGCGCCGATCTCGACGCGGCCGGCCAATTGCAGTGGCTCTGCTATTATTCGACGGTCGGGGTCTATGGCGATTTCGGCGGCGACTGGATCGACGAGACAGCGCCCCTGGTGCCGCGCAATATGCGCTCGGATCGGCGTGTATTGGCCGAACAGGCCTGGCGCGACTATGCCGCCGAACGCGGCGTGCCGCTCTGCATTTTGCGGCTGGCCGGCATCTATGGCCCGGGCCGCTCGACATTCGATAAATTGCGGGCCGGAACCGCCCGCCGCGTGATCAAACCGGGGCAGGTGTTCAACCGCATCCATGTCGCCGACATTGCCAGAGTGACGGCACTGGCGGCGGAGCGGCGGCTGGATGGGACCTTCAACCTGGCCGATGACGAGCCGGCGCCGCCCCAGGATGTCATCGCTTATGCCGCGCAGATGATCGGCATGGATGTGCCGCCGGACCTGCCCATAGAAACGGCCGAAATGACGCCCATGCAGCGCAGCTTCTATCGCGACAATAAACGCGTCTCCAACAGGGCCATCAAACAGGCCCTTGGCATTGACCTGCTCTACCCCGATTATCGCGCCGGCCTTGGCCAAATCCTCGAAAGCGACAAATGACCCCACAACCCGCCAGATCGGCTCCGCAAGGCCTGACGCTCGAGGGCCGGTATACGCGCCTCGAACCCATAGCACGGCACCATGCCCCCGATCTCTTCGCGGTCGCCAATCTGCCCGGTGGCCCGGAACGGTTCCGCTGGCTGTTCAGTGAAGCACCCTCAAGCCTCGCGGCGGCCGAAGCCTGGATAGATCAGGTCAATGCCGGGCAGGACCGCTATGTGGCGGTCCTCGACAAGGCCAGCGGCAGGGCCGTCGGCCAGCAGGCCTGGATGCGTATTCGCCCCGAGCACGGGTCGATAGAAATTGGCGGCGTCTATTGGGGCCTGCCCATGGCGCGCAGCCGCCTGGCCACCGAAGCGCTCTATCTATTCGCCCGCCATGCCTTCGATGATCTCGGCTATCGGCGCTTCGAGTGGAAATGCAATAATGGCAATGAACCGTCAAAAGCTGCCGCGACCCGCTTCGGCTTTACTTACGAAGGTCTTTTCCGCCAGGACATGATCGTCAAGGGCCAGAGCCGCGATACGGCCTGGTTCTCCATGCTGGATAGCGAATGGCCCGCTCTCCGGAGCGAATATGAGCGCTGGCTGAGCCCGGACAATTTCGATGCGTCGGGTGGGCAGAAGACCCGTTTGGCAACACGCGGCTAGGCTCTGTCAGTTTCTGACGGAAACGCGAGGTTGGCCCCTCCCCTCCTCCTTGAGGGGAGGGGCTGGGGGTGGGGGTCCATCGGCGACTCACAAAACCGCTCCACCCTCTGTTCCCTCCCGCCGATGGGGAAGGGAACAGAGGTCGTCCCCGGCCCTCAAACCATCCCCATCACCGCGGCCCGCAGCCGTTCCAGGTCCTGCTCCCGGCTCAAGCGATGGTCGCCATCCGGGATCAGCGTATAAGTCACCGGATCGTGCAGGATATGCGTCAGCAGCCTTTGGGCCTGTTCAGGCGGGACGTCCGGGTCCTGTCCGCCTTGCAGGATATGGACCGGGCAACCCGTTTCGATCACGCTGCCGAACAGCAGGTGATGCGCGCCGTCCTCAATCAGGCGCCTGGTATAGCGATACATGCCATCGCCATAAGCACTGTCCCGTTCGTAATAGCCCAATGTTGCCAGCTCGCGCTTTTGCGCTTCGCTCATGCGCGCCGCGATCCGCGTGGTGGCGTCGGTGGCCGGGGCAATCAGCACCAGACCCCTGAGCGGCATGCCTTTGGCCAATTGCCGTCGGGCCAGTAGCAGGGCGATCCAACCGCCCATTGAGGAGCCACACACGATCGGCGAGGCGCCGGTGGTGGCCAGCACCGCCTCGGCCTCTTCGAGCCAGCGGCTGATGGTGCCATCGTCAAACTGGCCCCCGGACTGGCCATGGCCCGAATAGTCGAACCGGGTGACTTCAAGCCCTTTTTCCGCACCCAGCGCATCCAGGCTCACCGCCTTGAGCCCGCTCATCACCGAGCGGAAACCGTTGAGCCAGAACAGGCCCGGCACCCTGCCGGGGCGCTGCTCGACGGCGATGTCGCGCCTCTCGGCGCCGGTGCCGACCGCAATGCGGAAGCTTTGGATGGAACTCATGATGGCGTGCGGGACTTTCTCGTTTTGTGCGCCTATGCGTTTCGCCGGCGCAACAGCCCAAAATTTGCTGTGGCGCGCCAGTTGACTTTAGGGGCCGCTACCACGATTTTAGGGCCGAATTCACCCCCTGGCACCAATAGCACAAGGAACGCTTGCCATTCGCCGTCCCATGAGACCCGTTGCGCCCCAGAAAGATGGGCCGCTTGCCAACGAGGATATCAATAGCCCCGACGTTCAGCTCATCGATGCAGAAGGTGAAAACCGTGGCATCGTTCGCACGCGTGATGCGTTGGCCGAAGCACAGGAAGCCGGGCTAGACCTCGTCCTGATCGCCGCCAATTCGAATCCGCCTGTCGCCAAGATGCTCGATCTCGGCCGCTATAAATATGCTGCCCAGAAAAAGGCGGCCGAAGCGCGCAAGAAGCAGAAGGTGATCGAAGTCAAGGAAGTGCAGATGCGTCCGAACATCGACACCCATGACTACGAGACCAAGATGAAGGCCGTACAGCGCTTTCTGGGCGAAGGCGACCGCGTCAAGGTGACCATGCGTTTCCGTGGCCGTGAAATGGCCCACCAGGATTTGGGCATGCAATTGCTGCTCAAAGTCCGCGAACAGACCGAAGACCTGGCCAAGGTCGAAAGCCAGCCCCGCTCTGAAGGCCGGCAGATGGTCATGGTGCTGGCGCCCAAATAAGGCGACTGCATCTTGAAACAAAAAGCGGCGGGCCCCAAGGCCCGCCGCTTTTTTTCTTTGCTCCTCAGAGAGCCTGCCAGGCTGGCGCTATGGCCGTGCCGCGGCCCTGATGATAGCCGAGCTGAATATTGAGCATACCAAGCGGCTCGACCAGTCGCGCCGCGTTAAGCCCACCCGCCAGCTCGGTTGTAAAGCCGGACAGTTCGACCAGCCGGGTGACGGATGCAATGGCCGCTTCATCATCGCCGGCCAGGAAAACCGGGGTAGCCGACGTGTCGCTGGCCGGGCGGTCGAGCAGGCTGGCGAAAATGGTATTGTAGGCCTTGACCACTCGAGCGCCCGGCGCCACCGCCTGGATTTCCTCGGCGGCCGAGGTGCTGTGGCCAATCGTCAGACCCGAAAAGTCCTCTTTGAGCGGGTTGGTCAGGTCCACGACCACTTTGCCTTCCAGATTTGTACTCTTGGCGAATGCGAGCGCCGCCGCATAGGGCAGGGCGAGGATGACGATGTCGGCGGCAGCCGCGGCATCCTGAGGGGAGGTGACCCGCAGCCCCTGCGAAAGCGTTGCGGCAAAATTTTCGCCACCGGTGATATCACGTGTGCCCAGGATAAGGTCAGTCTTCCCGTCCAGACGGCGCGCCAGGCCTTTGCCCATATTGCCCAGGCCGATGATTGCGCTTTTGGTCATTTGAGGTCTCCAGAATTTGTTGGTGTCCTCTCTATGCCACCGTGCTAGGCTAAAGATAATTCAGTCAATTGCAGTTTCAAAATTGCACAAAAGTATCGAATGAGCGATCTGGACGAACTCAGAACCTTTGCCATTGCCGCGCGCATGGGCAGCTTTGCCAAGGCCGCGCGGCAGCTCAATGTCTCGCCGGCCATGGTCGGGCGACGCATCCAGACGCTCGAAGAGCGCTACCAGCTCAGATTAATCGAAAGAAATACGCGCTCTCAGAGCCTGACCGAGACTGGACGCCTGTTTCTCGAACGAACCCAGGCTGTTCTCGATGCAACTGAAGCCCTGGCTGAGTGCAGCCAGCAGCAGACATTGAGTGGCCGCATTCGCCTGACCGCACCGACCACGATGGGTGCTCGCTGGCTGCCTCGCGTCATCTCGGAATTTACGGCGGCGCATCCGGACGTTGTGTTCGAGATGAATATCAGCGATCGCTGGGTGGATCTGGTTGGCGAAGGGTTCGATTTGGCTGTCCGGGTCGGAGAGTTGCAGGCCTCTTCGCTGATTGCCCGGCGTGTGGGGCGCTACGATTTTGCACTCTGCGCCAGTCCTGGTTTTGTTGAGCGCCATGGCGCTCTGTCCCATCCCGAGGAATTGGCGAACGCGCGCTGCATTTTGAACCTGATCATTGTCCCACGCGACCGCTGGACCTTCCACGGGCAGCAAGGCGAAACGGTCGCGGTGACCGTTGGCGGCGGGATCGAGGTCGACAATGGCGAGGCCCAGCGGATGTTGGCCCTCAATGGGGCGGGCATTGCCTATCTGCCGCTCGCTCTGGTTGAGGATGACCTCAAGGCCGGGCACTTGCTGCGTCTATTGCCTGAATGGGACCTGATGTCGCTGCCTGTCCACACCGTCTATCCGTCCCGCACATTGGTGCCAAGAAGGGTAGAAGCTTTTGTCGCAGCTCTTGCTGCCTCTGCTGCGCGTTCAGCCTGAACGGCCTATGCCGCCAGATCCGCCACCACCGCGTCGAGCACCGGAAAGCCTTTCTCGGTCACGCGGATATTGCCATTGGGCAGGGTCTCGACAAAGCCATAACCCTTGAGCGCGGCGATCTGGGCGTCCGAAATGCCGCGGCCGGAAATCGACATGAAGCGGGTGGGCGAGATGCCCTCCTTGAGGCGCAGGCCCATGACGAGGAATTCGTCGCCCTGTTCTTCCCAGGTCAGCACATCATCCGTGGTCATGCCGTGGCCGAACTCACTGACCAGCTTCAACCATTCAAAGGGCAGCTTTTCAGTGGCGGTGGCATGGCGCTGATGGTTGACCATCAGCCTGCCATGAGCACCCGGGCCGATGCCGGCATATTCGCCATAGCGCCAATAGAGCATATTGTGGCGGCTTTCCTGGCCGGGCACGGCATGGTTGGAAATCTCATAGGCCGGCATGCCCGCCTCGGCGGTCAATTCCTGCGTCAGCTCATAGAAGTCGGCCGCCAGGTCTTCATTGGGCATCTGCAATTTGCCGGCCTGATGCAGGTCAAAGTAGCGCGTCCCCTGCTCAATGGTCAGCTGATAAAGACTGATATGGCCTTTGGCGAGCCATAGCGCTTCCTTGAGTTCGTCTTCCCAGTCCTCCAGCGTCTGCTTGGGGCGGGCATAGATCAGATCAAAACTTGAGCGGTCAAAGACCGATTGGGCAATCCGCACAGCCGCGACGGCTTCCTCGACCGTGTGCCGGCGGCCGAGCTCCGCCAATGGCCCGGGGCGCAGCGACTGAACGCCCAGCGAAACCCGATTGATGCCCGCCGCGCGAAACCCCTTGAAACGATCGACCTCAACCGAGGTGGGATTGGCTTCCAGGGTAATTTCGGCGTTGCGGTCGATCTGCCAGTGCTGGCCAATGGCATCGAGAATGCTGCCGACTGCCTTTGGGCTCATCAGCGACGGCGTGCCACCGCCAAAAAAGATCGACTGCACCAGCCGCCCGGAGGACAGCGACGCCATATGCGCGATCTCTTTTTTATAACCCTCGACAAAGCCATCCTCGTCAAAGGGCCCGCGATGAACATGGCTATTGAAGTCGCAATAGGGGCATTTGGCCGCGCAGAACGGCCAATGCACATAAACGCCGAAAAGATCGTTGGGAGCGGTCATGCGCGATCACCCATGGTCGATCTGGTTCTCCACGAATTGCGCGAAAGCACGGGCGCGGTGTGACAGGCCCTGCTCGCCCGGCGACCAGCTATGTTTGGTCTCGGCCGCCATCTCGCCAAAGGTGAGATCGTGCCCATCGGGCATGAACATGGGATCATAGCCATGGCCGATATCGCCGCGCGGCGGCCAGACCAGGGTACCTTCGCACTTGCCCACATAGAGTGTGTCGCGCCCATCGGGGTGGGCCAGGCACAGCGTGGCATTGAACGAACCGCGCCGCTGGCCAGGTGAATTGGCCCCCGCGGCCTGCAGCGCATCCTCGACCCGCTTCATGGCCCTGTTGAAGTCGCGCGGCACGCCGGCCCAATCAGCCGTATAGACGCCCGGATCGCCCCCCAGCGCATCAACGCACAGCCCCGAATCGTCGCTCAGCGCCAGCATATTGGCGCCCTTGGCGGCCGCATGGGCTTTGGTGCGCGCATTTTCGGCAAAACTCGTGCCCGTCTCTTCCGGTTCAGGCAGGCCCAGTTCCCCCGCCGAAACCAGTTGCAGGCCGAACGGCTCGAACAGTTCGCGAAACTCCCGGAGCTTGCCCGCATTATGGGTCGCGATGCACAGTCGGTCGCCGGCGCGGAGACGGGGAATAGGGCTCACTTGCTCTGCTCCGGCTTTGTGCCCAGGACGCGGGCAATATCGTTCCAGATCGCGCAATCCGGCCGCGGCGTCTTGATCGAACCCTCGGCCGCCACGCCCGCCTTGGGCATAGGGGCCTGCTCGCGTTTGGCCAGCCGGAACATCATGCCTCCAGCACCGATTTTTGCATCATCGACAATTCGCCAATGCCCTTTTCGGCCAGAGCCATAAGCGCGTCGAGTTCGCTGCGGTCAAAAGGTGCGCCTTCAGCGGTTCCCTGAATTTCAACGAACTTGCCCGCCCCGGTCATGACGAAATTGGCGTCGGTCTCGGCCTCGACATCTTCGAGATAATCGAGGTCCAGCACCGGCGTGCCGCGATAAATACCGCAGGAAATGGCCGCAACGCTGTCGATCAGCGCCTTGCCCTTGGTCAGCTTGCGCTCGTCCATCCATTGAATGGCCTCGCTCAGCGCCACATAGGCGCCGGTAATCGAAGCGGTGCGGGTGCCGCCATCGGCTTCGAGCACATCGCAATCGCAGGTGATCTGCACTTCGCCAAGCGCTTCAAGGTCAACCACGGCGCGAAGGCTGCGTCCGATCAGGCGCTGGATTTCCTGCGTGCGGCCCGATTGCTTGCCCGCCGTGGCCTCGCGACGGGTGCGCGAGCCGGTCGCCCGCGGCAGCATGCCATATTCGGCCGTAACCCAGCCCTGGCCCTTGCCCCGCAGCCAGCCAGGAACGCTGGTTTCCACCGAGGCGGTGCACAGAACCTTGGTATTGCCGAAAGACACCAGGCACGAGCCTTCCGCCTTCATGGCCACACCACGTTCAAGGGTTACTGCCCGCATATCGCTTGGCTGTCTGCCGGAAGGCCGCATCGTGATTCCAGTTTCTATTGCAGTTAACCGCCTCTTAACCCTCATGGAGCCCGCTCACAAGCGCCCGACGCTTGGCGGATGGGGAACAAGGGCCTAAATGAAGGGTCAGGGTTAAAGCCGATGAGTTTAATCAAACCACCATGACCAGACCGGCCGAAGACTTCCTCTCGGTACTCAATGCCCGCAGCCAGGATATTTTCCGGCGCCTGGTGGAGCGCTATCTCGATACCGGCATGCCGGTGGGCTCGCGCGACTTGAGCCGCCTATTGCAGGTCGAGCTCTCACCCGCCTCGGTGCGCAATGTCATGGCCGATCTTGAAGATCTCGGACTGATTGCCGCGCCCCATACCTCGGCCGGCCGCGCGCCCACGCAGCAGGGTCTGCGGTTTTTCGTCGATTCCATGCTCGAAGTGGGCGCGGTCAATGAGGCCGAGCGCCAGCAGATTGCCCGCCACATCGAAGGTACGGCCGGCCACGCACAGGTGGAGGACGTCCTGACCGAGGCTTCTTCGCTCTTGTCGGGCCTCAGCCAGGGCGCGGGCGTGGTCATCGCCGCCAAGGCCGATATGGTATTAAAGCATATCGAATTCGTGCGGCTCGACGCCACGCGGGCCATGGCCATTCTGGTGGGCGAGGACGGGCAGGTGGAAAACCGCATTCTCGACCTGCCCCCCGGCTACACGGCCAGCGCCCTTCAGCAGGCGGGCAATTACCTGGCCAATTATGTCGTGGGCCGCACGCTCTCCGAAGCCCGCAAAGTGCTCAATGAGCGCCGTGCCGAGCAGCGGGCCGAGCTGGACGAATTGACGCAGAAGCTGGTGGATGCCGGGATTGCGACCCTCGCTGAGCCAGGCGGGAACAGCGCGCCGACGGTCATCGTGCGCGGTCGCGCCAATCTTATCAATGACACCATGGCGAGCGATGAATTGATGCGCATGCGCCAGCTCTTCGACGAATTGGAAAGCAAGGACGGCCTGCTGGAGCTCTTGGGTGACGCCGAACGGGCCCAGGGCGTGCGCATTTTTATCGGCTCGGAAAACAAGCTGTTTTCGCTTTCGGGCTCCTCGGTTATTCTCAGCCCCTACAAGGACGCCAATGACCGCATTGTCGGTGTTCTGGGCGTCATCGGTCCCACAAGGCTCAACTATGCGCGCATCGTGCCGGTGGTCGACTACACCGCCAATGTCATCACCGCGATGATGGCCAGGAAGCGCGGCAAGACTTGAATTAGCGCGCCGCTTGGCCGATATGGCGGGCAAGAGTTTTTCATTGAATACGGAAGAAGACCGAATGAGCGACGAAAACGCCGCCCAGGGCGAAACGCCGGAAACCGAAATTCCGGAAACCGAGGCTGTTGAAGTCGATCCCGTCGAAGCGCTGATGGCCGAAAATGCCGAGCTCAAGGACCGCATATTGCGGACCCATGCCGAGATGGAAAATCTGCGCAAGCGCACCGAGCGCGATGTCGCCGATACCCGCTCCTATGCCATTGCCGGCTTTGCCCGTGACATGCTGACCGCCACCGATGCCTTGTCGCGCGCCTTGGTCGTCATTCCGGCCGAAACACGCGAAACAGCCGATGGCACGCTCAAAAGCCTGATCGATGGCATCGAGCTGGCCGACCGCGAAATGCAGCGCCTCCTGGCCAAGCATGGCGTCAAGCCCATCGAGGCCGCCGGCCAGAAGTTCGATCCGCACCGCCATCAGGCCATGTTCGAAGTGCCCAATCCCAATGTGCCTGAAGGCACTGTGGTGCAGGTGGTGCAGGAAGGCTTTGCCATTGGCGACCGCGTTTTGCGTCCGGCCATGGTCGGCGTTGCCAAAGGCGGTGCCGCCGGTGCTGCAGCCAGCCCTGAGGCCGACGGCGATGCTGAGGGCGTGGATAAGAGCGCCTGACGCGCTCTGCAATCCGAGAATTGAAAGGGCGCCTCTGGCGCCCTTTTCTTGATCCGGCCCTTCCAGCAGCCGGGCCTAGAGGTCCGGGCCGGTCAGAAATGGCATGATGTCGACGCCGTCGCCGGGAAAGGTGTTGATATGTGGGTGATCGGCGAAGAGCCGTGCCGCGGCTTCCGCGTTTTCGGCCTCGACGATGACATAGCCGCAGAAATCATTGCTGGCCGGCGCTATAGTGCCGTCACGGGCGATGCGGGTGGTCTTGCCCACCATGCCACCCTGATTGACGATCGCGGCGGCGTGCCTTTTGTCCCACTCTTTCCATTCCGGCACGCCCTTGGCGTCCACGGCATCCTGGTCGGCCTTGGGCATGGCCCGGAACTTGGCAAGGTCCGCCCGGGTCATGGTGTAAACAGCAAGAAAATACGGCATGGCAGTCTCCTCCAGTCGGAAATGCGCGGGCAGATTACGCCTTTCGCGGCGCACAGGGCAGGGCCGTTAGCGGGCCGCGCGGGCCGTCCCGTCGCCGATGGTCGAAAGAGGTATGCGCGCCGTGCATTCGCTGACCAGCAGACCATCCAGCATTGCGCCATTGCGGGTATTGAAGCGATCGTCCAGGCCTTGTGGGTCGACTATGCGATCGGTCCTGAAGTATCGGTAGTCACTGCGCAATTCGCACCAGCTACCCAGAAGCGTCGCGTCGGAGAAATAGAGCAGCGCCAGCGGCCAGACCGATCGGCGCGTCGGCCGACCTTTCAGATCAACATAGGCGAATGACAATTTGATGCGCTCCCGGATCAATTGTCGCAGCAATTCCAGCTGGGCGTCAGGGGTCGTATCCTGGCGGCCCATGGGCGCATAAAGCGCCGCTTGCTCCAGCGCCGCGGCCTGCTTCGGGGGGAGTACGGCGCCAATCTTGGCCAGGACATTATCGGCGGCGCGCGCAAGGCCCGCATCGCCCCGGCCGCCAGCGAGCCGAGCACCCAATACGATCGCCTCGACCTCCTCGATCGTGAACATCAGTGGCGGCAGATCATAGCCGGGACGCAGGACATAGCCTATGCCGGCTTCCCCCTCTATGGGCACCATGGAGGCCTGCAGATCAAGAATGTCGCGGTAGATTGTGCGCCGCGAGACTTCCAGCTCCTCGGCAAGGGTCTGCGCGGTAACCGGGCCACGATGGCGGCGGATGGCCTGTACGATCTGCAAAAGACGGTCCGCCCGGCGCATTCATTCTCTCCCACACTGCTGACACCATGGTGGCAACAGCAGTTTGCTAATTGGCGGCCATTCAGCGGCCCAATCCCCTGACAGGCGAGATGAAACACCTTTTTACCAGCGGACTGATCATCATGACCATGCTTTCCAATGCGGCGAACAGCAACGAACTGACCATCGTCAACCCAGCCGACTTATTCGACCCTACCGGCTTCGGCTACAGTCAGGCGGTTGTTACCCCGTCCGGAGTCCGCCAAGTTTATGTGTCAGGGCAAGGCGGAGCAGATGCGGCCGGGGTTCTGCCACCAGACTTTGCCCAGCAGGTAGATCAGGCCTTTGCCAATCTCAATGTGGTTCTGGAACAATCGGGTGCCCGGCCCGATCAAGTGGTCAAGCTCACCATCTATGTTGTCGACCACCAACCCGCGAAACTGGGCGTGGTGACGAATGCGGTGGTTAGCCTGTTCGGGGCCTCCCTGCCAGCCCAGACGCTCGTCCCGGTGGACCGCCTGGCTCTGCCCGGTATGCTGTTCGAAGTCGAGGCCATTGCGGTGGTCGACTAGACCACCGCCAACAAGGGAGAAAGCGGTTATTCGGTCCGGAAGCGCGGCCACACAGGAGTTGAAGCAATCGCGGCGTTTCAGTGAAACGGTGAATTGCTCTAGCTGCCGATAACCCCGTCCGCATCCGCCTTCATCGGGATCGCCGGCTGGGCGCCTGCTTTGAGGCAGGCCAGGCTTCCGGCCACCGCCGCGCGGCGCAGGGCGGCTTCGAGGTCATAGCCTGCGTCCAGCCCTGCCGCCAGATAGCCGCAGAATGTGTCGCCGGCGCCGACCGTATCGACGGGCTTGACCTTGTGCGCGGCAACCGAGATCGGGCCGTCGGGCGTGCGGGCCCGTGCGCCCTCGGGGCCGAGCGTCACCACAATGGTGCGGCCGGTCTGGTTGACCCAATCCTGCATGGCCGCGTCGAGCTGGTCGATGGGCCGCCCGGTCAAAAGCGAAAATTCGGTCTCATTGGCCACCACGATGTCGGCCATCGGCGCCAGCTTTGCGGTGTCGGGCAGGAAGGGCGCCGTATTGAGAATCGAGCGCGCGCCCTTTTCCCGGGCCATTTCCAGCGCCTTTTTCGTGGCCGCCTGCGGCACTTCCTGCTGCACCAGGAGTGTGTCTTTGGCGCCGAGCCTTTTGAGGCCCCGCTCGGCATCCGCCGCGCTGACCGTGCCATTGGCGCCGGGCAGAATGGCGATGACATTCTCGCCCGCTGCGTCGACAAAGATCATGGCAATGCCGGTGGCGGCCTCGGCCTTGCGCAATTGGCTGAGATCCACCCCACCCTTGGCCAAAAGGTCGGTGGCAAGATCGGCAAAGGCATCGTCACCCACGGCCGAAACATGCAGCACCTCGGCTCCGGCCCGGCGCGCCGCCAGCGCCTGATTGGCCCCCTTGCCGCCCGGCGCCATGGAGAACGTACCTCCGGCCACAGTTTCGCCCGGCTTGGGCAGGCGCGTGACAGTGCCGATCTGGTCGAGATTGGTGGAGCCGAAAACGGTGATCATTTCAGAATCTTTTCTATCGTGTTCCAATTGCGCATGGTGTCGAGCCTGTCCTTGCCCAGCCCTGCATAAAGCGGTTTGAGGACCTCTTCCACATGCTCGGTATAGCGGCCATTGGGCTGGCGGTAAGTGGCAATATAGATATCGCGCGCGTCGATCCGCATGATTTCGGTGTCGCGCGGGCGGCCTTCCAGCGCAATGTCCTTCGGCAAGGGCTCGGCAAACATCAGCACATGGCGGGTGAGGTCGGCTTCAGGATCGAGACTGCCAAAGGGGTGATGGTCGAGCATCGCCTGCAATTGCGCGCCCGAGCGCAGAACCACGCCGACAGCGAAGCCGAACTGGTCCTTGATCGCCTCTTCGAGCCTCGCCCGCACCTCACCTTCCTGGCCAGCGGCCGAGAGCCGCACATTGCCGCTGGCCAGCACGGTTTTCACATCGGTGAACCCGGCGGCCTCGAGGCAGTCGCGAAGCGCGGCCATCTTCATCTGCCGCTTGCCCAGATTGATGCCGCGCAGAAAGCCGCCCCAGACCTGCCGTTTGGGCTCACTCATGGCTTTGCCTTTTGCGGATAGATGGTCTCACCTCTCTCGAGCATGGCAACAAATTCGGCAATACGCTTTTTCCGCCCCGCCTCGGTCTTGAGCGAAAGCGTGCGAAAGGTCAGGGCAAAGCGGTTCTGCGCGGTAAGGCCATCATAGGTCTTTTGTGCCACCGGGCTGGCGGCAATGGCCGCCAGAAGATCGGGAGGGGCATCCTGGCCGGTGGCATAGGCTGCCTCCCAGCGCCCATCGGCCTTGGCGGCCTCGACATGTTTCAGGCCATGCCCGGTCATCAGACCGCCCTCTATTAGTCGCGCAACATTGTCGCGATTGACCTGGCTCCACACCGATTTGGGGCGGCGCGGGCAATAGCGCTGGACGAAACTGTCTTCATCCCAGCTCTTTCTGATTGCGTCGATCCAGCCCCAGCACAGAACCGCATCGATGGCCTCGGTGGGCGAGATGGTCTTGCGCCCCGATCCTTTCTTGAAAATGCGGATCCACACTTCGTCGGCGCGGTCGTGATGCTCGGCCAGCCAGGCGTAAAACGCCTCGAAATCGGCGAATTCCTGCAGCTTCTCGGTCGGGACCGTCACAGGTGGCATAGGCTATCCGGCCGGTGCGGGTTTTGGTGCCAAAAGGCCCCCAAGCGCCTTGTCGAGCCCATCGAGGCCCGAGAGATTGATGGCAAAACTTTCGCCCAGCACCTGCCTGATTTCATCGGGCGTCGCCAGCTCGCGATATTCAGCTTCGCCGTCCGCCGGCTGGCGGGTGAATTTGGCATTATGCAGCTTGAGCCGTTCACCGCTCGGCGTCAGGGCCACACGCAATTCGTGCGTAAACGGGGAGGCCGGATCGATCGCAATATGCTGGTTGATCGCCTCGATCTGCTCATCCCCGACCTGATCGAGTGTGAACCTATAGACCGCGCGCCAATCGTCGGCCAGCTTGACCTCGAGCGTCCAGTCCGGATCGCCGCCGGTGAGCCGGAATGTCTCATGCGGCGTGGTCTGCTCGCTATCGGCCCGCAAGCGCAATGGCGTCGTCAGGGTCAGCCCCCCAAAGCCGACATCGGCAATATGGTTCTGGCCATTGACCTCGACCAGCAGCAACATATGGCTGGGCGGCAGATGGGCACCATCGGGATTGGTCCACACCACCCGTGCCAGAAGCGGCCGGACGGAAAAGTCGAGGTCTTCAAGCATGCGCTTGAACAACAGATTGTGCTCGAAGCAATAGCCGCCGCGGCGGTCCGTCAGCAGCTTTTTTTCAAGGCTGGGCTGATCGAGCCGGACCGGCAGACCAAGCAGGGGATTGAGGTTCTCAAAGGGGATGGCGGCGGGATGCAAAGCATGCAGCAGATCCAGTGTCGCCAGGGTCGGAGCGATCGAACCGGCAAAACCGATTCGCTCGAAATAGGCTTTGAGATTGACCTTTTCGGGCATTAGCCACCCACGCCGCTATTGAAACCGAGACACTATATGGTCATGCCGACAGCCTTTGTCACCAGCGGGTGGGCAATTGGCTGCGCCCGGCTCCCGGCTCAGGCTGGCGCCCTGCGCACGCGGATCACCACGTCCACATGGGCCACTTCCATGCCCTCGGGCGCCTTTGGCAGCGCCTTGAACTCGACGGACTCGGCCGGGATATCGATCATCCGCTGCTCGTCCTCGACATAGAAATGGTGGTGGTCCGAGGTGTCGGTATCGAAATAGGAGCGCGAGGCATCGATGGCCACTTCACGCAGCAGGCCCGCCTCGTGGAACTGGTGCAAGGTGTTGTAGATCGTGGCCAGGGACACGTTGACATTAGCCTCGCTGGCCTCGCCATGGAGCTGCTCGGCGCTCACATGCCGATGCGTGCCGCCAAACAGCAATTCGGCCAGCGCGACGCGCTGCCTTGTGGGCCTGAGGCCGGCCATGCGCAGAACGGCCGTCAGGCACGGCTTACGGGAGGGAACGGGCCGGGCGGCAATGTCGCGGTCGGGCATAGGGCCTTTAAGTCTTCTCGTTCAGGTCCGGATTTCGCTATTTCTTATAGTCGTCGCGGCTCTGTCATACAAGCGCGGCGCTTCGTCCGGCGCGGACCTCCGCCCTTTGGCTGGCTTGACCCTTACCCTACGCCCCTATACGAGACGAGGCTTGAGCGAGAGCGAGGAGCTTTGATGGCTGAGCGGCAGCACGCATTCAATTACCAGGAATTGTTGGCCCACGGCCGTGGCGAATTGCCCGGGCAGGGCGATGCCCGACTGCCAGCGCCGCCCATGCTGATGTTCGATCGCATCACCCAGATTGATGAAACCGGCGGCGCCCATGGCAAGGGCCTGGTGCGCGCCGAGCTCGACGTCAATCCGGACCTGTGGTTCTTCAAGTGCCACTTCATCGGCGATCCGGTCATGCCCGGCTGCCTGGGCCTGGATGCGGTCTGGCAGATGACCGGCTTCTTCCTCTCCTGGATCGGCCAGCCCGGCAAGGGCCGCGCCCTGGGCGGAGAAATCCGCTTTCAGGGTCAGGTCACCGACGACGTCAAGCTGGTCGAATATGGCATCGATCTCAAGCGCGTCATGAAATCGCGCCTGACGCTCGGCATTGCCGATGGCTGGGTCAAGGCCGATGGCCAGGTGATCTATGAGGCCAAGGACCTGCGCGTCGGCCTGTTCACCGACGCTTGAGCGAACATCGGATATTGCCGGCCTTAATGCCGGCGCGAACCACACTATAATTATATAAGTGAGGCGCCTGCCCCAATGGCGACCCGCAACAAGACTGAAGCGAGGACGAAATGAGACGAGTTGTCGTCACCGGCATGGGTATCATTTCCTCGATCGGCAACTCGCTCGACGAGGTGACGACAAGCCTGCGCACGGCCAAACCCGGCATTGTGAGCGCACAAGACTATGCCGAGCTGGGCTTTCGCAGCCAGGTCAAGGGCGACCCGCGTCTGGACCCGTTTGAAATTCTGGACCGCCGTGTCACCCGCTTCATGGGCAAGGGCGCGGCCTGGAACTATCTGGCCATGCAGCAGGCCATTGCCGATGCCGGCCTCGATGAAAGCGACATCTCCAACCCCATGACCGGCATCGTCATGGGGTCCGGCGGCGCCTCGACCCGCACCATTGTCGAAGCGGCCGACATTACCCGCAAGAATACCAGCCCCAAGCGCATCGGGCCGCTGGCCGTGCCCAAGGCCATGGGCTCGACCGCATCGGCCACGCTGGCCACGTCCTTTGGCATCAAGGGCATCAATTATACCATCACCGCTGCCTGCGCGACCTCCAAGCATTGCATCGGCAATGCCATGGAACAGATCATGCTGGGCAAGCAGGACATCGTCTTTGCCGGCGGTCATGAGGATCTGGACTGGACCCTTTCGGACCTGTTCGACGCCATGGGCGCCATGAGTTCGGACTTCAACCAGACGCCCGAAAAGGCATCGCGCGCCTATGATGTGGCCCGTGATGGTTTTGTCATCTCCGGCGGGGCTGGCGTGCTGGTGCTCGAAGAATATGAACACGCCAAGGCCCGTGGCGCCAAAATCTGGGCCGAAGTGGTTGGCTATGGCGCGACCTCGGATGGTCTCGATATGGTCGCTCCCTCGGGCGAAGGCGCCGAGCGCTGCATGCGCATGGCGCTGAAAAACATCAAGGCACCCATCGACTATATCAACCCGCATGCCACCTCGACCCCGGTTGGGGACCTCAAGGAGATCGAAGCGCTGCGCGCCGTTTTCGGCAATGAGGACAAATGCCCGCCCATTTCGGCGACCAAGTCGCTGACCGGCCATAGCCAGGGCGCCACGGGCGTACATGAATCGATCTATTCGATCCTGATGATGCATCACCGCTTCATCGCCGAAAGCGCCAATATCGAAACGCTCGATCCGGCCTTTGAAGACATGCCCATCCTGCGCCAACGCCGCGACGGCGTCGATTTGGGCTATGTGCTGTCCAATTCATTCGGCTTCGGTGGGACCAACGCGGCTCTGGTGTTCAAGCACCCGGACGCCTAAGGGACTATTCTTCTCCCATCGGGGAGAAGGTGGTGCGAAGCGCCGGATGAGGGGGATGCATCGGCGAGCGTGGAGATATCCCCTCACCGACCTCCGCTTCGCTCCGGCCACCTCGCCCCGAGGGGGAGAGGAATAGAGTGCCTCAATACCCGATCTCGGAAAACCGCGCGTCCCTTGCATCATAGACCAGTAGCCGCCCCACCAGCGGTTCACCCACGCCCGTCAACAGCTTGATCGCCTCCATGGCCATCAGCGTGCCGATAACGCCTGTGACCGGGCCCAGAATGCCATTCGCCTCGCAGGAGGGCAGGGCGTCGTCATCGGCCTCGTCCGGATAGAGCGCCGCATGCCTTGGGCCCCCCAGATGCGGGGCAAAGACTGTCACCTGTCCGGAAAACATCGAGACCGCGCCCGAAACCAGCGGCTTCTGCAAGCGTTCGGCAGCGTCTGCGACCAGTCGCCTTGTGACCAGATTGTCGGTGCCGTCCAGCACCACGTCGCAGGCGCCAATCAGCGTTTCGGCATTCTTTTCGTTGATTGCCTCGGCATGCAGGTCGAGCGCGACATGCGGATTAAGGGCGCTGGCAAAGGCGCCGGCGCTCTCGACCTTGGTCGTCCCCACGGCGCCGGTCGTGTGGATCACCTGCCGCTGCAGGTTTGAGAGCGAAACCGTGTCGGGATCGACAATGTCCAATTGGCCGACGCCAGCTGCAGCCAGATAGGCAATGGCCGGGCTCCCCAGCCCGCCTGCGCCCACCACCAGCACACAGGCAGATTTGAGCTTTTGCTGGCCGGCCCCGCCAAACCCCTTGAGCACCAGATGGCGCGCATAGCGGCGCGTTTCATCGGGGCTGAGCGGGCTCTCAGAGGCCAAGGGGAACCGCCAGGAAGCGCCGGTCCGGCCCCTCGAACCCGCCGGGATAGACCGAAATGATCGCCACCGCATTGGAGAGCGTGGTGCCGCCAAAAGGCATGACCACGGAATAGAGGCGATAGTCGGTCGGGCAGCCGCGCGATCGCGGCAGGTTGCGATCGCGATAGATCAGCCGTTCCGTGCCGCTATCGGCAATGCTCAATTCATAGCCCAGCGGCTCGACGCCGAACCATTGGGCGCAGGGGCTGGTGGCCTGCGTAGGAAAGCTGGAAAGATGCAGGGTATAGTCCCCCGCCACCGCGCCCGGCATATAGGCCGGCGCGCCGAATGTGAGCGTTCGCGCATCGGTGTCGGGAACGCCATCCCCGATCATGGCGGCAATTTCCACCGGCACGGTAATGCCAAAGCCATCGATAGGGGTCCTGGCCTTCTTGGCCATCTGGGCCCGGATATCGCTCAGCGCGCTTTCCTCGCTCTCGGCCTGCACGCGCACAGGGGTGCCCACCACCCAGCTATCGGTGCTGAGGTCGATGACATAAAGGTTGGAATAGGCAAAGCCTGACCCGTCCTGAATGCCGAATTCCTCAAAGGCGAAATAGCGGAAATCCTTGGAAAACCCAACATAGTCGATCAGTGCGCGGTCCCCCGCCTGGGCCGGCAGGATCGCCCCGGCCAGCGCCAGCAAGACGCTAGCGGCCAGTCGAGCCGTGGCCGCCCATGCCCCGTTCGGTTGCATCCAGTTCATCGACTTCCACCAGTTCCACGGCGCTAAACTGCGCCACCACCATTTGGGCCACGCGCTCACCCCGGCGCAGCTCAAATGGTTCCCTACCATGATTAATCAGCAATATTTTGACTTCGCCGCGATAATCCGCATCCACCGTGCCGGGCGAATTGAGCACTGTAATGCCATGCTTGGCCGCCAGGCCCGAGCGCGGCCGGATCTGCGCCTCATAGCCCTCGGGCAAGGCAATGCTCAGACCGGTCGGCACCATGGCATAATCGCCCGGCGCTATGACGAGGCTTTCACCCGCTTCGATTGCCGCGCAAAGATCAAGGCCAGCCGCACCCGAGGTCTGCTGGCGCGGCAGGGGTAGGCCCGCGCCATGCGCGAGCCATTTGAGAGCTATTTTGACCGTCACGGCGCGCGCACCACGGCAAACAGTTCATCGGGCAGATCGGCCGCGCCATTGATCAGGTCGAGCATGTCGATGACCTGTTCGGCGCGCGTCTTGTCGGCCGAAACACTCATATTGGACTCCACGATTTCAGCGCCGGAAATCGCAATGGTCATGGTGCGACCCTCAAAGAAGGCCTCGACCATCTGCCGTGTCTGTTCGTCCATATTGTCCTCGGCGCCCAGCTCGGCCTGCATATCGGCCATGGGCAGGGTCACGCGGACCAGGCCCGGGCCGGCTTCGGTAAAGGTCATGCCGCCTTCGTTCTGGCCAAGGTCGAGATCGGCAAACTTGCCTTCCTCGGTAATGGTGCAGATGGCGCTGCCATCGCTGTTCTCGGTCAATTCGCCTTCGGCACAGAAGCTGTCGTCTTCCATCTCGCCGCTTTCGGCGCTCATCTTGACCATGGAATAGATATCGGCCCCCATGATCTGGGTCATCGTCGCCTTGGCGGTGCTGGGGCTGGTAATGGCGACCTCGACATTGACGTCGATACATCCTGCCAAGCCCGCTGCCAGCAGCACCGAGGCTGCCAACTTGCCGAAAAGTCTGACGCTCATAACACTTCTCCCGTTGCGGGCGGCCCGGCCGCCAATCAAGGCAATCTATGGGGCGCGGCTGTCAATGGACAAGCCGTCCTCGCCTATATCGACACCAAAACACGCCAGATAAGGGCACCGATCAGCACCAGCGCGGCCACCAGCACGCTCAGCACCATGCCGCGCATCAAGCCGTCCCTCGGGCGGTTGACCATGGCGCGGTGCTCGGCCAGGGCCAGTTCGGCCTGGGTGATCAGCTCCGGCACGCGACCGGCGGCCTCCCCGATGCGGCCCAGATGGCCCATAAGGTCCTCGATCCGTCCGATGGGGCCTTCCTCGCGCCTGAGCCATTCGGCCACCACCGGCTCGGCCACGGTCCAGATATCGAGATCGGGATCGAGATTGCGCGCCACGCCCTCGGCCAGCACCATGGATTTCTGCAGCAGCACCAGTTCGGGCCGGGTCTGCATGTCGAAGAGGTCGGTAATGGTGAAAAGCTGTCCCAGCACCTTCGCCATGGAAATATCGGCAGCGGTTCGTCCATGCAGCGGCTCGCCAATGGAGCGGATCGCCAGGGTGAAATCGTCGACCGACTGGGTTTTCGGCACATAGCCGATATCGAAATGGCGCTGCGCCACCAGCCGGTAATTGCGGGTGATAAAGCCATAGAGAATGTCGGCCAGAAACCGGCGCTCGGATTTGCCGATGCGGCCCATAATGCCGAAATCGACAGCGATCACATCCCCGGTGCGGGGATCGGCGAAGAGATTGCCCGGATGCATATCGGCATGGAAATAGCCATCGCGAATGGCGTGGCGCAAAAAGGACTGCAACAGCTTGGCGGCCAGCGCCTTCCGATCGATCCCGGCGCCATCGATGGCGGCATGGTCGCGGATGGGAATGCCGGTCATCCAGCTTGTGGTCAGCACATTCTGCGCGACCTGGTCCCAATGCACCTCTGGCACGATAAATCCGCTATCGTTCTTGATATTCTCCGCCATCTCGGAAATGGCCGCCGCTTCCAGCCGCAAATCCAGTTCGAGCCGCATGGAATGGTCGAGCGTACGCACCACCTCGGTGGGCCTGAGGCGGCGGCTCGAAGGAGAAAAGGTCTCCGCCAGCCGCGCGCCGGCATAAAGGCTGTCCGTGTCGGCCCGGAAGCGCTCGGATACGCCCGGGCGCAATATTTTCACCGCCACCACCCGTGGCAACTCACCCGGCGCGCGCAATCGCGCCTTGTGCACCTGCGCAATCGAGGCGGCCGCGACCGGTTCGCTGATCTCGGTCAGTTGCGCTGCCTTGGCGCCGAGCGCCTTGTCCAGGATGCCCGGAACCAGTTTCGGATCAAAGGGCGGCATCCGGTCCTGCAGGCCGGAGAGATCGGCGGCGGCCTGAATGCCCACAATGTCGGGGCGCGTCGCCAGGGTCTGGCCGAATTTGACATAAGAGGGGCCAAGCTTGTGCAGGGCCGCATTGAGCCGCTCGATACTGCCCGTCTTGCGCACGGCTCGCCGCTCGACCAGTCGGGCCAGGCCTATGCCGGCCTTCATCATGGGCGGCAGTGCCTGAACCGGGAGAACGGAAAAAGCGCCCTCGCGTGCCAGCACCCAGCCAGCGCGGAACAGTCGCAAAGTGGAGCCGATGGACATCAGTAGGTAGCTCCCGCATGCACAGGAGACATAGCTCCATCGCCTCCCTCCCCCTTGAGGGGAGGGAATGAGGGTGGGGGTCGGTCGGTGGCGCGCCGAACCACCCCCTCCCCAGCTTTGCTACGGCCAAGGGGGCCGAGCGTCGCTACCCTCCCCTCAAGGGGGAGGGTGGGCAGGAGCGCAGACTTCGAGGCCGGACAGGAATGCATCAAATCTTCCAGCCCGAAAATAGGGTGGCGATATTGCCCGTAAAGCTCTGATGCTTGACCCGCTTGAACCCCGCCTTGCCCAGCGTGGCCGAGAATTCGGATGGCGCGGGGAATTTGCGGATCGATTCAATGAAATATTGATAAGGCTGCGCGTCGCCCGTCACGATCTTGCCCATGGGTGGGATCATCCGGTCCGAATAGGCCTTATAGGCGGCATCGAAACCCGGCACATCGACCTGGGAAAATTCGAGCACCAGAAGGCGCCCACCACGTTTGAGCACACGATGGGCCTCGTCGAGCGCCTTTTGCACGCGCGGCACGTTGCGAATGCCAAAGGCGATCGTATAGGCATCAAAACTGTTGTCGTCGAAGGGCAGCTCTTCCGCATTGGCTTCGAGAAACTGCACTTGGCCCGGATAGCGCCAGCTCCTGGCGCGTTCCGCCCCCACGCGCAACATGTCCGCATTGATATCCGACACCACAACCTCGGCATAGCCGAGCGAGGCATTGACGATGCGCTCGCCGATATCCCCGGTGCCCCCGGCCATGTCGAGTACCTTATAGGGGCGCGATCCCGCCTTGGGCGGCGCCAGTTCGGCCACCATGGCGTCCTTCCAGAGCCGGTGCACGCCCATGCTCATCAGGTCGTTCATCAGGTCATAGCGGTCCGCGACATCGTGGAACACCTTGTCCACCAGTCCCTGCTTGTCCTCCAGGGCGACGGTCTGCTCGCCGAAATGGGTGGTCTCGCGGGTCTCGGTCATGGCGGCGCCTCGATACGATCTGTATTGGTGTCAATACAATGTCGATACATTCTGTATCGCCCATATATAGAAGCCCTTGCCAATTGCCCATGCCACAAAGCCGCGCAGGGTGAAGGAGTTGTCTCATGCCCGAATTACCCGAGGTCGAAACCGTCCGCCGGGGCCTGGCGCCCTGGCTCGAAGGGGCGACCATCCGGAGCGTCACGCTGAACCGCAAGGACCTGCGCTTTCCCTTCCCCAAGGGGCTGCAATCGGCGCTGGAGGGGCAAAGGGTGGACCATGTGGGGCGCCGCGCAAAATATCTGCTGATGAACCTCGGCAATGGCAAGACCCTGCTCAGCCATCTTGGCATGACCGGGTCCTGGCGTTTTGCCGAACATCCCATCGACAAGCCGCCGCGCTATTATGAGCCGGGCACAGAGCCCAAACATGACCATATGGTCTGGATGCTCGACCATCCCACCCATGGTCATAGTCATCTTATCTATGCCGATCCGCGCCGTTTCGGCTTTGTCGATCTTTATGATGATCCCGCCGACAGCCCCTATCTTCAGGGCCTGGGGCCGGAACCATTGGGCAATGAATTTGGTGCCGAGCAGCTGGCGGCGGCTTTTGCCGGCAAGAAGGCGCCGATCAAGGCGGCGCTGCTCGATCAGCGCGTGGTCGCGGGGCTGGGCAATATCTATGTGGCCGAGGCGCTGCATCGCGCCCATATCCTGCCCATGGTGGAAGCGCGCAGCCTGGTCACCAGGACCGGAAAGCCTAAACGGGCGCTCCAGGACCTGGCGCTGGCCGTGCGCGAAGTGCTCATCGCCGCCATCGAAGTGGGGGGCTCCACCATTCGTGATTTCCGCAGCGTCGAGGGCGCGGGCTATTTCCAGCACAACTTTGCCGTCTATGATCGGGAAGGCGATCCCTGTCCGACCCCGCTCTGTAGAGGCGTGGTCAAAAGGATCGTTCAGTCGGGCCGTTCCACCTTTTATTGTCCGGTCTGTCAGAAGGCGCCGTGAGCCTTGGCTCAGGACTCGTTCATCAACGGCGTCCAGGGTCCTGAATCCAGTTGACGCCTCCCCCTCAATCCCCTATAGACCCCCCGACTTGGCGGCAGATGTGCCGCCGCTTTCATTTGATCCCGGAAGGTTGCAACGCCCTGTCAGGCGCACAATCTGCCGGTTGGACGACCCAAGAGGACCACAATGGCCAATACGCCGTCAGCCAAGAAGGCGACCCGCAAGATTGCTGCCCGCACCGCGATCAACAAGTCGCGTCGTAGCCGCGTGCGTACGTTCATTCGCAAGGTCGAGGAAGCGATCACCGCTGGTGATCACGCCACTGCCTTTGCCGCACTCAAGGCCGCTGAGCCTGAGATTCATCGCGCTGCCGGCAAGGGCATTGTCCATGCCAATCTGGCGGCCCGCAAGGTCTCCCGCCTCAATAGCCGCGTGAAGGCCCTCGCCGTCTGATACGGTTGGATGGGCCGCGTCCCCAAGGGGCGCCGCAGCACAGCAATTCGGGCTCCGCAAGGAGCCCTTTTTGTTGTATGATCGCCGAGCAGGTTTTTTCGCCATTGTTCTGTCACATGACTAAATGGTGACATTGGCAGGCGCGGCGGAACGAAGCGGGAAGCTCGATTTTTATTCAGGTCTTTCAGAGGCTTGCATGGGTCCGAATGCCGCACCAGCTGTGCGGCTGCCTCCCTCGAAAGTGCCGCGCTGAAAAAATATTTTACTGTGGCGACCCTGGCTAAGCGTTTGAATCTGCCTTGAGTCACAGGCTCTTGCCGGAGGTCACTTTTGGACACTGCCGGGCCCCGGAAACCCCGTCTTCGAGTCAAGCCCCTATTTCAACGATTCACGTGTTGCGGGTCCAATTTGGTGCCTCTAATGTACTTTTGCCGACGGGGAAAAAGAGGGGTGGAACGACCCTCCCGAACCATCGGCCGGCTTCCGCTAGGAGGCTGGGTTTGGGGCAGTTCCGGCAGCAATGCCGGGCAATTCAGCCAGTGATGTTTTGTCGGCTGCACCTGTGCAGCCATCAGATTTGAGTTGGCAGCGTTCATTCGACCGTCGGCCGGGCAGGCCGGGTTCAAGTGAAAGGTCAAGAGCAAAACGGCGGCCAGGAGCTGCCGGGTAATGGGTTGTGTCCGCATAAGCGGACGCAGGGGCGAAGCCGTGTCTTCTCGACGTCCTTCAGGGCCGGGCAGACACATTGATAAATTCAGGAAGCATCCCGGGCTTTGCGGACTGGGACAGCAGCGAAATGGGGCTAGAAACAATGATGCGACAGGCGACCGCGGGAAGAGATGATTGGGCTGCGGCCAATTCCACCTCTCCCTCAACTTCCAGCAAAGGCGGCACTCCTGTCATGGCCACTCCC